>JAQVYS010000040.1 GCA_028708605.1 Bacillota bacterium | reverse complement strand
AATAATTGCCGCTATCAATGGACAAAAAACAAGATGGCTCCTGTAGAATACAGAAACCATCTTCTAGTGGCATGCTAAACACAAAGGCCTTTTTTACTTGTCTACATACTGGGTCTCAGTTCATTTTCGCTACTTCTTCTTTCAAAATTACTTTAACCCTCTAAGATGTAAATCAAGCTGGGCTGAAGCTAAATGGCAATCCCATCGTTTAAATAATTCTCAAAATCTGCGCGTAATTCATCTGAAAAAAAATACTCAAAAATTGGCCGCCAAAAATCATAAATACGACAGACGGCTTTACCTATTTCACCATTGGAATTGTTGCCACTCACAGTAAAAGTGGCATCAAGAGATTTGGGGTTTTTTTGACGTACATGCCATCAGAAATGCTATCTCACTTTCTGCACCTTCTGCTAATATGTAATAAAACTAAAGGGGGTCTGAACTAAGATCTTCGGAATAATTCTCAACGCCATACATTACATTAGAGTTTACTCTGCTTATTTTATCCATATTGGCTTTAATCTCACCCCACGCCTAGCCGACTACATACCAGCCGTAAGTGTGTGCTCTAATAAGCCAACAAGAATAAATTCATTTTCTCAATAAATATAAGTTTCATACTATACTCCCCCTAAGTATCAACACCACACACTCATCATGTGATAGTTAGGCTAAATCCAAAGGTCAGAATAGATGCTAAAATTCAGCACCAAAACTCGCTCGAAACCTGTACAATAGCCCTTTCTTTGACTCTCCTGAACAAGGATTACTATATTCACAGCTAAAGTTTCAGCCATACGGTAGAGAGGATAATATTGTTATCACCAGAACTCTGCGAACGACTTGACGAAAAAGCTCGAGTACAAAATACGCAAGGTAATCCTAAAGCTTAACATTTTCAGGGTGAGGATATTTTTACATAGTGGTATGGTTTGAATAATCTTAGGCAATTTGCGTATTTTACTACCTTTAAAATAAAAGCTTAGAAGTCTATCCCCAATATTTCTAATGTCTTACTTTTGAAGATCCTGTCAAGATATAAAGGACACCCACTATAAAAGGAATAAACATATGAACCGACATGCCTCCTCTAACAATTAGCCCTAAAATAAATCCAAACAATATTGGAATTGTTATTAACAAACCACCAATTTTAGGCCACTTCCAACCTAGTCCTAGTCCAATAAACATAAGTGGCAAGACTGTAAGCCACGTATTATCCCACATTGAATATTCAGGATTGATGAAAGGCAAAGGATTTCCATAACCAAAATAAAATGGAACTCCAAAAATTAGTATTGCAGTGGCCAAGATTCTAGTTATCCATTTTAGAATTTGATAACTCCTTTTATCTAATTCCATTCGAATCCCTCCCATGATTTTACTACTTTGATTGAGATTTTGATTATCCCATTATTGTTTCTGTTTCGAGTACATCACCCAACCAAGATTCTTAATCCCTTGTACCTTCGGCTTTTTGGTAATCAGATCACAATAGGACTCTACAAGGCGAACGCATGTAACTCCTCAAAAATTGTAAACAGGAAAAAAGAAGAAGTGGGCTTTTAGCTACTTCTTCTTTCAAAGTCATTTTAACTTGTCTAAGGTGTAGATAACCCCTTGCACATCGCTTTTTAATCTCGAAACTTCTTGGAGACTTTCATTTATTCGGCTTTGGGTAAACCAATCTGAAAGAATATTATCAAAAGCTATATCCAAAAATTTCTCAAATTCAGTTATTCCTACGCTAGTATTTAATGATAGATCAATGTCCTTTAGTTCCTTTTGGAGTCTGTATAAACTGTTTTGGACATCTCGTAAAAGGCTTTCAGCCTGATCTACTTTGCTATGTTTAATGAGACTAGAAAAAAAGCCTCCACCAAGTATGTCGTATATTCCCCAGTTTCTTGCACTCCTTAATCTCTTTTCAACCTCACATAGCAAGTGTAAAGCCTCTCTCGCAGCTTCTCTTGCTTCATTAATCTCTTTAATATCAGGCATCTAGCTCACCTCTTTAACCTTTGTATAGTAATTATATATTAAGGATACACCCTATTCTTTATACTAAAACCTGTAGTTTCCTTTATTAGCCAAAAGTTAGTTTCTAAGTACTCTTAAAAACTCATAGAAAGAGCCAGAATCAGTTTATCTTCTGGCTCTTTCTAGATTTTAAAATTATGGTTTTCAAGATAAAATTCAAGATCCTCAAGTGCTCTTTTTACATAGTAAGCTTTTCTCTCTGCTTTTTTCCGAATCTTTTCTGTCGGATTTGGCAGCAGGCCAAAATTGGCATTCATCGGCTGAAAGTTCTTCTCAGAACTTGATGTAATATATCTTGGCAAAGATCCAAGTAGCGTTGTTTCAGGTAAGACTAAAAGCTCCTCGCCTTTTAACACTCTTGCCATATTGATCCCTGCAAGAAGACCTGATGCAGTTGACTCAACATAACCTTCTACTCCAGTTAGCTGACCTGCGATAAAGAGATTATCTCGCATCTTGGTCTGAAATGTAGCCTGAAGAGACTTCGGTGCATTAATAAAGGTATTGCGATGCATTACGCCGTATCTTACAAACTCTGCGTTAGCTAGTGCAGGTATTAGTGAGAAGACTCTTTTTTGCTCTCCCCACTTAAGTGATGTTTGAAAACCAACTAAGTTATATAATCGACCACCAAAGTCGTCTTGGCGAAGTTGCACTACTGCATAGGGTTGTTTTTTAGTATTTGGATCTATGAGACCAACAGGTTTTAGAGGACCAAATCTTAAGGTATCTAAACCGCGAGAGGCGAGTTTTTCAACAGGCATGCATCCTTCAAAGAACAGATTCTCTTCAAAAGCGTGCTTATCTGCTACTTCGGCATTTATCAGTTCTTGGTAAAAGAGTTCATACTCTTCTTTATTCATTGGGGCATTAAAATACTCCCCATCGCCTTTATCATACCTAGATGCCCAAAAGCCTTTCTCCTCATCCAAAGACTCTCTAGTTACAATAGGAGCTGCTGCATCATAAAAGAAAAGATGCTCTCCGCCGATAAACCTAGACAGGTTATCGGCAAGTTTGTCTGAAGTTAAAGGACCAGTTGCGACAATAACATTTCCCTCTGGAATCTCTGTTACCTCTTCTTTGATGACAGTAATTAAGGGGTTCTTTTCTATCTCAGCTGTTACTAGGCTACTAAAAGCTTCTCTATCTACAGCTAATGCTCCACCTGCTGGCACCCTTGCTTTTTCCGCTAAGCCAATCAGCAAAGAGCCCATCTTCCTTAGTTCCTCTTTTAAGAGTCCTTGGCTAGATGATAGTTCGTTAGAGCCTAAACTGTTTGAGCAGACCAGTTCTGCTAGATTCCCACTTACATGGGCTGGAGTTTTAGTATTTGGTCTCATTTCATAAAGCAGGACTTTAATTCCACGTTTTGCTAGCTGGTAGCTTGCCTCGCTTCCGGCTAGACCACCGCCAATTACTTTGACAACCATTACATAACCTCCCGTCAAATGGTCTGTGCCTATTTACAACCGAATCTCAAAACCTAGACTGCCTTTTAAATTCTCTTTAGAAAAGTCACTAGTCATTACTGCTGCATCTAAGACCACTGGTCCTAGCTTTACTCCAAGCCCCGATGAGTATTCAAGGTTTCTAGTATCTTGCAAAAGGTCTGTCATTACTACACCTGTGCGGAGTGTTATGCTTTTAAATAGAGTCTGTTCTGCTCCAACCCTTAATACTCCACTTAGATCACCTTTAGTAAGATAGAGATCCGTATAATCTATTGCTATTAGACTAATGCCAGGGGCTCGATTGTGGAAAAGATCAATGGCTGTTCCAAAATTAAAGTGTGGCACAAT
This sequence comes from Bacillota bacterium, assembly GCA_028708605.1. Lineage (GTDB taxonomy): Bacteria > Bacillota > DTU065 > DTU065 > DTU065 > DTU065. The sequence goes on along the minus strand of JAQVYS010000040.1, from coordinate 13,793 downwards.
TTCAATAGGCTCGCTTACGCCGTCAAAAGAAATTGTAGAAGAGAGATCCTTGGCACTAAGCCCTAATCTAACTCTTCCTAAATCGACTAAAAGCCCTAAATCGAAACCTTGACCGTTCCCTCTATGCTTCTCTTGCGTAAATGGCTCTACAGAAAGATCAACTTCCTCTACTATTGGATGATGGAGTTTGATGTTTGCACCAACATAGAATCGGTCGAGAATCTGGGAAAAAATTCCAAGAGGAAGTGCTAAGGCTACATTCGAGGTGTTCAGATTACTAATTTTAACTTTATCGCCTTGTTTATTAACAGAGAAAAAAGCCATTAAGCCTAAACCGAATCTATTGGTACTAAAGCCAACAAAACCATGGGTTCTTGACTTAAATGCCTCTTCTATTTCAAATGCACCTGATCTATCAAAGATAAAATCTATCATGCGTTTACTTGCATCGAGACTTAGATGATCAAGAGCGCCTTCTAAGGCAACAGAAACCGTATTTATCTGGTTTAAGGCAGCAGGATTGAGACGCATGGCTGTTGCATCGTCTAAGAGTGCGACACCAACGCCTCCCATTGCCTTTGACCTAGTATTGGACATATCAAACGTATCAGGTTGGTAGCTTGCTAAGGTGTTAATCGACAGAGTTGAAATCAAAACTAGCAAAATTAGGAAATGTAAATTTTTCATATAATGTAAAAACTATCCTCCTGTTTCTATCCACATTTAAAACCGCTGATTTAGCTGTTATACACAGACTTATCCACATTATCCACAGCTAGTTATTCACAAACTGTGGGTATTTGCACCTAATATCAGCTCTTATAGATAGGCTATATATCTCTAGTCTATGTTTTTTAGGTAAACATGACAAGCTAGGTTCTTTATAACCCAAGTCTTGGGTCTGCGTTTAGATCCCATTTAGCTATATTACCCTTTTTAAGGCGATAAAATCCTGCACAAGCAATCATGGCTGCATTATCTGTACAAAGGACTTTTGGAGGGAAATACAGCGTTTTGTGAGCATCTTTACAGGCTGCAGTTAGTACTTCTCTTAGCCTTTCATTACTTGCAACTCCACCTGAGAGCAAAATGTTTTTGGCATTTTTCTTTTCAGCTGCAAGCATCGTTTTTTCAGTTAACACTTCAACTACAGACTCTTGAAAAGAGGCTGCGAGGTCATTAATATTTAGTTCTTCACCTTTTTGCCCTGCGTTATGAAAGGTGTTGATAACTGCAGTTTTTAAACCTGAAAAGCTAAAGTCAAGTTCTCCGTGGAGAGCTTTAGGAAACCTAAAGGCATTAGGATTACCAGTTTGGGCTGCTTTCTCAACTGCAGGACCTCCGGGATATCCCAGTCCTAAAACTCTACTGACCTTATCGAACGCTTCGCCAGCTGCATCATCTCTAGTTTGTCCGATGATAGTATAGTCGCCCATCTCCTCGATATATAAAAGAGTTGTATGTCCTCCTGAAACTGTAAGACAAACAAGTGGCGCTTCGAGATCCTGATGTGCTAAAAAATTAGCATAGATGTGTCCTTCGATGTGGTTTACACCAACTAAAGGCAGATTTCGGCTATATGCAAGAGCTTTAGCTGCTGAAAGACCAACTAGAAGTGCTCCAACAAGACCTGGCCCGTAGGTTACAGCTACAGCTCCGATATCATCTAGAGTAACCCCTGCATCATCTAAAGCCTTCCTGATTACTGGATTAATAAACTCCAGATGTTTTCTAGAAGCTATCTCAGGCACAACTCCGCCATAAGCTTTATGCCATGGAATCTGCGTTGCTATAATATTCGACAGCACTTCTCTGCCATCTCTAACAACGCTAGCAGCAGTTTCGTCACAACTAGATTCTATACCAAGAACTAATGTCGACATATTTTCACCTCAAAAATGCTTAAAAACTAAATAGCCCTTATAGCTTGCTCAAATTCCATCTGGAATTAAGCTGGATTTAACTCTAAATCCATAGAAAAAAGCGGAGATTCCGCTCTATTCTAACACACACCACATAATAAGTGCATCTTCATTTGTATCGTAATAATATTTAGGACGAATCCCTACCGGAGCAAAGCCACTATCTTCATATAATCTTCTAGCCTGGGTATTCCCTACTCTAACCTCGAGTGTTGCTGCTTTGCACCTTTCTTTCTTTGCGGTATCCAGTAGCTTATGTAATATACCTCTGGCTACACCTTGCCTGCGATAATTACTTGATACTGCAATATTTGTGATATGCGCTTCATCTGCTATTACCCACATACCACCGTAGCCTACAATCTCTCCAGAGATCTCTGCAACAAAGTACCTTGCAAGTGCATTTAGGGTGAGCTCTGTCCCTAGGGAGGCTTCAGACCATGGGGTTGTAAAACACTCTTTTTCAATTGCTGCTATCTTATCTAAGTCATCAAAGATAGCCCTGCGAATTGTTAGCAAGTGCTCACCTTCCTTTAACGATCAAAAACGAATCTCCAATAATTCTATCCAAAATAAGTGTTACTTTACAACCCTTTTTTGATCTCAGCTTCAGACTTTCTGAGATAATTTGGTAAAAGACTATCAATATCGACTGGGCTACCTGTCTTTAGAGCCCTAAGCCCTACAGAGCCAGGGTGTAGCATGCTATTTGTACCTCTAACAATTGTAGCGTCTGGAAAAGCTTGTAGTATGCTTTCTTTTTCACTCAAAGCCCCTTCGCCCAAAAAGTAGAGGTTGTTTTCTTGAGGAACACTCTCCAGTAAGCTTTCTAGAGACCGAGCCCCCGACTTTTTCAGACAGATGAAAGAGTCTTCCGCTGGTTTACTCTTCCAAATAGCTCCGTAGACTTCGCCTCTTCTGGCACTTAAGATGGGAATAATAACTCCGTCTAGAAAGCTAATCTGGCTGGCTAAAGCCTCTAGAGTATCTACCTTATATACTGGAAGATCGAGACTTAATGACAGTGCTTTCACAGTTGCGACTCCAATTCTAAGCCCTGTAAAAGAACCAGGTCCATGAGCTATAGCTAAAGAGTCTATCTCGTCAATTTTAACGCCAAGACCTTTAAGGAGATAATCTATTGCAGGAACAACGCGCTCTGAATGAGTCTTCCTTTCAATATCTAAAACATATTCACCTAATATACTCTCCCCATCTACTAGAGCAGCCCCGCCTGTCTTAGTAGAGGTATCTAGAGCTAAGCAAAGCATGATGAAAATCTCTCCTTAATCATTGCATACGTCTTTTGGTACTTACTGCTTGCAAGAATCTCAATATTCCTACAGTCACCATCTGGAATTAGTCTTATCGAAAGTCTTTCTTTCGGAAGCTCGTTTTCTAAAAGCTCTGCCCATTCAATAACAGTAAGACCATCACCGTCTAGATGGTCTTCTAAGCCTAGATCCAGGGCTTCACTGGGATCTTCTAACCTATAGAGATCCCAGTGATATAGAGGGAGCTTACCAAAATACTCTTGTACTAAGGTAAAGGTCGGGCTAGTGACCTTAGATGGATCGATCCCCAAACTCTCTGCAATACCTTTAGTTAAATAGGTTTTGCCTGCCCCTAAAGTTCCACTGAGGCAAAACAAGTCTCCTGAAGATGCCATCTCTCCTAAGATTAGCCCTGCTTGATGTGTATCCTTTTCAGACTTCAATCGAAAAATCATTTATTTCTTCCCTTCAGAACCGTCCTCAAGATTTTTGAGTTGTACATAACTAAAGATTGCGACGCCTCCTGTGATGATCATCCACATTAGGCTAAGGGTAAATCTTCTCCAAACAATAACATCTAATAAAAATATAAAAGCTGCTATAGCGAGTATTAAAATATTAATTATCCAATAAACTTTACCTGGTTTTTTTGGACCATCATTATTCTTAGGCATTTTTTCCCCTCCTAAATAAAGATGCTGCGCTGACAAAGGCCTTAAATGGCTTTAACATCTCGGGAAACTTGCTGTACATCCGCTCGGGATGCCATTGCAAACCGAGTACAAAGCTATGCTCTGTGCTTTCAATCGCCTCTACCACACTATCACTTGAAGAAGCCGAAATAATAAACCCACGAGCAGGATCTTTTACTGCCTGATGATGGCTGGAATTTGTCTGTAGCTTTTCAGTCCCAAAGACCCTGTAGGCTAAAGTAGCCTTTTTTACTATAACCTGATGAATAGGATTGTAGTAATCTTGTTCCTGCTCATGTTTTAAGACATTATTAACCTCGGTATTAATATCCTGTATGAGTGAGCCGCCGCAAGCTACGTTTAGCACTTGATGTCCACGGCAAATACCTAAAATTGGCATATTAACATACAAAGCCCTCTTACATAATCTTAGATCACTAAGATCCCAATCGTAATCAACACTACCAAGCTTTGATGACGGCTCCTCGTTATAGAAGACTGGATCTATATCCAAACCTCCTGGTAATAAAAGTCCATCAACAATATCAAGTAGCGACAGATCCTCGCTTTTTACAATCGGCAATAGTACCGGAATACCACCGGAGGTCACTATTGCGTCAGAATAAGGCTTATGTACATACAATGTTTGTTTGTTTCCCTGCCATTTCTGTCCACAGGCTATACCTATAATTGGCTTCAAGATGGTCAATCCCCTCTCAGTCACTCACTGACCTGGGAGTGTTTACTTCAATGCAAAACTTTCTTATCTTCTTCATCGTCTTTAATATGTTGTTCCTCAAAACCGAGAGAGAGTTTTAATGCATCTTGAACCTGGTCTAACTCTTCTTTTGAAAGCTTACCTATTTTTTCTTTTAATCTACTTTTATCAATTGTACGTACTTGCTCTAATAGGACTACTGAGTCTTTATCTAATGGTCCTTCTCTAGATGCAAGAGGTACATGCGTCGGAAGCCTTGCTCTTTTATGTCTTGACGTTACTGCAGCAATGATTGTTGTCGGGCTATATTTATTACCCGTATCATTTTGCAAAATAAGTACTGGTCTTACCCCACCTTGTTCAGAACCTATCACAGGGTTAAGATTAGCAAAATAGATTTCGCCTCTTTTAACCTTGGAAGTCCGCTGTCTTCGTTTAGCCACTATCTTCTTCCCTCCTATACTAGTGTTTTTCTTTTTTTGTTTCTCTAAGTAGCTTACACTCATTTTTATACCGCCATTCAATGTTTTGTGTCAAAACTTTCAGTCCAATTTTTGAGTAGTTTTACCCCTAACAACTGTTCAAATCAAGTTTTTTTACTCATAGCTCCTGCCTTTCTGATAGGTATATTCCTTTAACCTCGTAGTTCTATTCCCTTTCTTTATTAATCACCAAATTATTATAAACTCAAAATTTAGTATTGTCATCAAGCCAAATCCGATCGTGATATCCAGTATATGTATGCTCTTTCCACGGATAAATAAGACTATATTAATAACCTAAAAACTGTCATCCATTACTTAGTAAATGGAATACATTCTTGTTACTCTAAAATTATATGCGTCGAGCTTCTCCTTAGAACACAAGGGTTTACTAAATCAGTATCCCAATACCTGCGGGAAAAACCTCTGCCTCGAAAAATCTTTTGATTTAAGTGTATATGTAGTTCCTGCTTTTTTGCAAGGTTTTCTGAGATAATACAAAATATTATATGCTGTATTCTTTACTTACCACATACAAAGCTGTCTAAACCAAACTTTTTTCTCTAAGCTGTTATTATTTACAGCTTTTTTCAATGTTCTCGTTTCTTTTTTCATCGAAAAAAATATGTAAAGAAATAAAAAAGTAAACCTTCTTGTCTCAAATACAAGCTATAATGTTTAAATCAACATTATTGTAACAAAAATATCATAAAATCCTACAATTTACAATGTAAAAAATGTAAATGTCAACTTTTTGATAGAAAAAGTCAACCGGTTAAATAAATAACAATTAGCTTGCCCACTCTTTTTTCCAATATGTAATATCTTTGAAAAGACGGGGCATTAGCCCCGTCATAGTAACGACACATACTTAAAAATCTGGTATTAAACCGTCTTAGAGCTTTGCGAGCTCACCTTTTAAATAATCTATTACTTTTACAGGAGTAGGATCTGCAGAGTTTAACATTGCCAAATACCAGCTTACAAAATCACCAAAGTATATTAAGGAAAACATTCTAGTAATCTCTGCCTTGCCTCTTGAATGTACTTCTGTAATGCCATGGACATGGGACCCTGCTACCTGTGAGGTAACTTCAATACGCTTTGCCATCCTAGGATCTTCTTGATCTCTTAAGATGACAAGATGAATTTCTTTTGTAAGCTCGGGATTTTCCCAGCCAACAATTTCGTTATGATTGAGTTCTGAAAACGCGTTCCAATAAGCAACATGCTTACTGTTTTCGTTAATCTGACCTTTCCATCTACTTGCTGCCACCCCACGAAAGCCTTCTGTTCCATAGATCAAAGGTATTCTTTTATTAAGGTTTTCAGCCAAAACTTGAGCTGGGTTGCCAGGGGTTGCAAGTGAAAGCTCTATTCGCATTTTATCTAAGACTTCTATCGTCTCTTGAATATCTTCTTTTTTATCCTTAATAAAACCTAAACGGTTTAAGGCAACAAGGAGTGGAAAGAAGGAGTAACCAAGAGCTGCTCTTGGCGATATGCCACCTGGAATTGTAATTAACGGATAGTTGTTTTTGTTTGCGATATCGGCTATTTTACCACCGGTTGTTATGCAAAGAATCCTAGCATTTTTCTTTTCAGCTTCATGAAGCGCTGAAATAGTTTCTTCTGTATTACCAGAATAACTAGATGCAATAACTAGAGTCTTCTCATTTACATAGGCTGGTATATGGTATTCCCTGCTTACTTGCATAGGAATCTTAAGCTCGTTACTTAGAACCGACCTTAAACAGTCTCCACCAATTGCAGAGCCACCCATACCTAAAAAGATAATAGCATTTACGTCTCTAGTTTCATTTGGTAAATTACCTAAATTAGCTTTTTTCCCGATTGCAACTGCTTCGTGGACCTGCTCTGGAAATGATTCAATAAGTGAAAGCATACCAGTGGGATCATACTTTTTGACTATTTCTGGAGTGAACATCCAAATTGCCCCCTTCTAGCTAGATACCTTAGTTAGGCTATTAAAGCTCACTAGGATCTTTGGAATCTGCTTCTAAGATATTATCCTCTACAGTTTCGACTATCTTGTTTTTCTTTCTCTTTTGATAGTATTTCCAACCTAGGTATCCTAGAACCACTAAAGCTATCCCACCAACAATTAAATAAGAGCTATTAGGCAGGACAGTATTTAGTATATCTACACCTTGTGCTGTCTTCAAGCCTAAAAATAGCCAAAATAAAGACCAAACAATAGCACCTAAAGCGCTAAAGATTGTATACTGCACAAGATCATATTTAAAAAGTCCAGCTGCTAGAATAGCAGGGGTTCTGATAGGACCAAACAAACGTCCCCAGAAGACAATACTAGGTCCTTTCTCAGAAAACTTCTTCCCATAGCGTTCAAGTCCTGACTCATCTTTACCAAAGAAACGAAATATTTTACTGACTAAAGGCCTTCCGCCGAAGCTCGCAATTAAATAACCTATTATATTACCTACTAAGTTACCTATAGCTGTAACGATCCAAGCAGTTAGAAAGGACATTTTCCCTTGATAGATCAAATAGCCTGCAGTAAAGAAAAATATCTGTACAGGTCCTGGCATTCCTGTGCCTTCTACAGCTAAGCCTAAAAATAAGGCTATATAGCCATATAGACCGACAACTCTAGTTATATATGCATTGACAATGGCCAAGGGTATCACACCCTTTAAATTATTAGGTTAGTTTTTTTCACCTATGTCAAGGATACCTCAAAATGGCTTAGTTGTAAAGTTTCATTGCTTGGTAGTTCTCGAAAATCAGCAAGTATAGTTTGTGAGAATTAAAAAAAGCTACCAGTTTTCACTGGTAGCTAATATTCAAAGTCAATATTCTTTCTAAACAAGACGTTCTTCAGATTCGCGATCAAAGAGGTGGATCTTTCTCATATCGAAAGCTACTTCAATTTCATCGCCTTCTAAAGCTTCTGTATAAGCGTCGACACGGGCAACAAAGAGTTTATCTTCCTTTGCAAGGTAAAGGTGAACTTCAGAACCCATTGGTTCTACAACCTCAACCTCTGCCATGAATCTGGAATCTTCAGGCATGTTAGGACTAATTGCCACGTCTTTGATATCCTCTGGACGAACACCAAGAATAACTTCTCTATCCAGGTATTGGTCTAAGACTTCAATCTTTGCGGCTTTTTCCTTTGGCAAGCGTACTTTGAAAATCTCTGATGTAAGCCAGTATTCGCCGTTTTCCTTGGTGAGAACACAGTCATCATAGAAGTTCATTGCAGGGCTTCCAATAAAGCCGGCAACGAAAACGTTATTAGGATTATCATAAATATCAAGAGGTTTACCAACCTGTTGAATCAAACCGTCACGCATAACAACGATACGGTCACCCATTGTCATAGCTTCTGTCTGGTCATGGGTAACATAAATGGTTGTTGTCTGCATACGTACATGCAATTTACCAAGCTCAGATCTCATCTGTACACGCAATTTGGCGTCTAGGTTAGAGAGAGGTTCATCCATAAGGAAAACCTTTGGCTCACGAACGATAGCACGGCCGAGAGCAACACGCTGTCTCTGACCACCAGACAACTGCTTTGGTTTACGATCTAAAAGTTGCTCAATATCTAACATGAAAGCTGTTTGCTTAACACGCTTATCGATATCCTCTTTAGGGAACTTACGCAATTTTAGACCGAATGCCATGTTATTATAAACATTCATGTGTGGATACAAAGCATAGTTTTGGAAAACCATTGCAATATCTCTGTCTTTAGGAGGAAGATCAGTAACATCTCTATCATCAATAATGATATTTCCCGATGTAACTTCCTCTAGACCTGCGATCATTCTCAATGTTGTGGATTTACCACAACCAGATGGCCCGACAAATACAACAAACTCCTTATCCTGGATTTCCAGGTTAGCTTCGTTAACTGCAATGATGCCACCGAATTTCTTAGTGACATCCTCCAATACGACATTGGCCACTATATTCTCCTCCTCATGTGTCAGTTCAATACGTAAAATAAAAATCAAAGTTCCAAAATTGGAATCTCAAAAACCCAAGAAGAACCCCTTTAAGGCCTTTTATGCCAGGCCATGGGCTTAATTGCGGGGATTTACCCTCCAGGAAGTAAAAAGACTCCTTATTCCCTATCTTTTTATTCAACGAGTGAAGGCGTTATCCTGCATTGTAACACGAGTTTTTGCAAAAAAACGCTTCTTTTCGCTCTCAGGTGAGACTTTTTTATTATCTTGCCAGTTATCTAGTATGAGCGAAAATCAATTTTTCTACATTAGAAATTTCGCCTAACTAGGCACAACTCCTTTTTTTAATTACTGGAACACTTTTTTTAGTTAAAAACTAAGCTGACAGATACAAAAATGGAACCCAACTGTGGTACTGGATTTTTATAAGGAACTTGATTCTTCTCTACAGATCTAACAATTTAACACCAAAAAAGTTTTCTTTTTAAGTCAGCCCTAATAGGTCTAAATAATCTTCTTACGCGACGCTTTAAGGCTAGTATTAGTTAGGAAAACAAGAATAAAGATCGGAAATTTAAACATGCCCCACACGATTTTTGACGATAAAATTTTTGCTAAGGAAATCAACCCTTTAAAACCTAAGTCCTATATGTAACAAGTCTTAAGACAAAAAGATAGGAGACAGCTCTAAAAGGAACTGTCTCCTAAGTATAGCTTTAGATTAAAATCCAAACCCATCTCCGAAAAGTCCCAAAAGGATCAAGATTAGAAAGAGCACAAAGATTCCACTACTACCCTTTTTGGTTGTTACAACTTCAGCCATTTACTGATACCCCTTCCTTGCTAGTTTCAGTACTATGTTATTGACAGGATAGTGTAAATGTCCTGAACCTTTTTGCCTATTTCCCAAAAAACCTAGCTTCTGTTTTTTTTCGAGGTCTACTGTTTTTTTGAGTATATTTTCCAAGGTTCTGCTTAAAATAGTAGTGAGGGAGATCAAAGTATAAGTAATTATTAGTTGGTCTCATCCTCATTACCCCACAGGCTTAAAAGCTTGTGGGGTTTTTATCTAAGAGAAAAAGGTGATTAGGTGCAATAAACAAAGCCTCCGCTTTCGGAGGCTTTGCCTTTTTCTATTCTCTAACTCTATATCTCAATTAGAAGTTTACTTTGACTCCAGCTTCAGCTAAAGCACCTTTTTGAGTATTGTAGGCACCTTTGAGAATTAATCCGTTAGGAGCAGTGTAATCAGCTTTTACTTCTGCAACTGGGTTTTCGCCAAAGTTATCAAACTCAACAGAAGCACCAAGACCAAGGTTTGGTAGACTGTTAATCAAGTTTGTCTTTGCGTTAGCAGAAATCTTGCTCTTTACTGCTTTAGCAGGTTCTAAAGCTACTTCATAACGACCAGTAATGTTTGTCTTTTCGGCAGCAAAATCTTTTTCAACAGAACCAGTTGTCTTTCTGAGAGAAATATCTGTCATTCCATTAACATTTAGTTCTGTACCAGCAGCTAATCTAAAACCGTTAATATCGGTGTTAGCACCAAGTTTACCAAGTGCGGTTGGTTGGTCATAAGAAGCTGCGAGGTTGATATCTTTAACTTCGGTTTGTACGCCTACATTAACACCAGTTTGTCCTTTGTAAAGGTCAACAGGGTTAATTGGGTTACCCCACTGGTCTTTTGCATGGCTACGGTATACAGGATCAAAATCACTATCAACTGTTCTAAAACCAGCGTTTACAAGTGTCTTGTCTGTTACTTGCATTGCGCCATCAAATTTAAGAGCCTTTTGCATCTTGTCGGTATCGTTTTCAAAGTTTGCGGCTAGAGCTGCTTTAAGAGCTAAGTTATTAAGTGGTGAGAAAGCTGCATCTACGCCAACTGCAGTATCATTTTCACTGTTTACAACAGATACAGCACTGTCTACAGGACCGAGAGAACCTTTAGCATTTAGACCTTGAGCTTGGCCCTCGCCATCCCAAAGATAGAATGCACCAAGTTTGTAACCAGCTAAATCAAGATCACTAACAGAGATACCTTCTCTTGACATTTCAGCAATCCATGGGTTGTAGTTAATATCCAAATCGCCAAGGCGAGTAATCATTTCTGGACCGTTGTTCCAGAAAGCACCGTTTGCTTCAATATACATCTTGCTCACAGCAAGACTAAGGTTTTTTACTAGGTTATCTGGAGTACCGAAAGTATCAGTACCATTTAGTTTCCAAGGCTGAATCTGTACAACTGCCTTTAGTCTATCTCCACCGCCAGCACCTAGTCCCATTTGAAGTTCAACATCGTTTTGAGACTGTAAACCATTTGCTTTATTCCATGTTGATTTGTTTTCTACATAACCTTTGAAGTTTAGTTCCTGAGCAAATGCTGATCCAGCGATAGCTAAAGCAAGAACTAGAACAAAAAGAATTTTAATTTTACGCATTTATTAATAGTCCCCCTATTGAATGTCTAATAGATTTAATTGTAAAGCTTTGGAGTTTGATGTTTATTCTATATCCTACTAAGTAGAAGGCTGCGTTCTAATCAAAAAGAGGCGAGCATCCTTGTTTCCTCTCTCTTTTTAATTTCTTTAGTGTAAAGTCTAGTTAGTTATCAAGTTTTTAGTGAGTTTTTTTGGCTTTGGGGGCTGCACCTCTCTTCTTGGCCAGGTTTTAAAGACCCACGTCAGTCACTTGACGCTTAATAAATTTAGCTGATTTGACCCCATTTCCTTTAGGTACATATAGGAGGTATTGGTAGCTGCTACCAACTGTTTAAAAAACGCATAAAAAAAGCGGGGCTAGCCCGCTTTACAGCCAATCTATGTGATTGATTTCTTTAACTTTCTTAATTACCTCTTCTGCAATTTCTATTTCTCTGACAAGAGGATGTGCAACTAAACCTCGTCTAAAGAGCCTTACTGACCTATTTGCAACTGCATCTACCAAAAGTCTTTCGCTTTCAGAAACTGAAGTGATAAGTCCTTTTACAGAGCTTGGTAGATTCCCCTGGTGGAGCCTTTGAATCTCACCTCTGACAATATTTACTGGAAGTTCTGCAACACTATCTTTTTCAAGATCCAAGATTGCACCTTGGTTCTGTGTAACTACAATAGCTTTGCCTTCTCCTTTACTTGCCTTTAAATACGGGACGACCACATCCTTATACCACGGAGTTTGCCTTTCGCTTAGAGCCTCCGGTTTTTCTCCTTGAGAAGCTCTATATTCCCTTTCAAGTCTCGACTCCTTTTTATAAAGGACTTCGCCTCTAGTTGGCTTTTCTTTAGCTTCTTTTACAAGCTTTGAGGTGTAGTAATAGTAGCGCAGATAAGAAACTGGCAGAAGCCCTAAGGTTTCTATAAGATGGGAATCATAACCTAAGCTAGGCGCCAGCTTTATGATATCTACAGCTTCTCCTTGGTATTTTATCTCACCTAAAAATGCCAAGTGATTTATACCGTAGTACTTAAAGCTAAGCTCACCCCAGATTGTCTCTAGGTCTTTCCTTTTGCCTGTTATAGCTTCTACAACAACGCAGATAAGGGAGGTAGGAAGATCGCAAAACCCGATTGCATCTAAACCTTCATAGCGGTTTAAGTAGTCTATTACCATATTATTAGGATTTGTAAGGGCAAGAATCTTTGCATCTGGCGCGGTTTCCTTAACTACTGTAGCAAACTCTTTTAAGTAAGGAATTGTCCTTGCAAGAAGAGATGCTCCTCCTGGAACAATAGTTTCTTCTCCGATTAAGCCTAACTCTAGAGGAAATCTTTCGTCCTCTCCTCTTTTTTGCATGCCTCCAACTCTTGCCTGCTGCAAGATAAAGTCTGCACCCTCTAAAGACGTTCTTATATCCGTACATGAAGATACCTTAAGATTCTCTTTAGCTAGGCTTTGGCTCACTTTTGTTACAGCTAAAAGCTTTTCTTTTGTTCTGCCGTTTAAGACCAAATCTACTTCTAGGCCACTCTCGTTTAAAGCCTCAATCAAAGCTGGGGTATAGTAGCTACTACCTCCAACGACCACTAGCTTTAGTGTTTTCATTTTTCTACCTACCTTTATACTCATTCTCTTTTATTTAAATAAAGAGAATATATTTTGAAGATTAATCTACTAAAGTTATTTCCTGCAAGGAATATTAAAAACCTCTACTTTTTAGAGACAACACTCTAAACAAGGGTTTTAACTGTTCTTTCTTGAATTTTACAGTTAGATCAAAATACATAGAAAGAGTGGTGTTTTCCGATGCCTTGTTCTATCGCTGTAATTCCTGCAGCAGGTCTTGGCACTAGAATGCGTCCTTTGACTTACTATGTTGCAAAGGAGCTTTTGCCGATAGGATCTCTCCCAGCACTAGACTATATCATGGCAGAGCTTGCAGAATGTGAGATTAAGGATGTAGTATTAGTCACCTCTAGAGTCAAAAAGCCACTTTTTGAGTTCTATATTAAGGAAACTCAGAAAACATATGGCATTACCTGCCACACCGTTTTACAAGAAAATCCAATGGGTCTTGGCCACGCTGTCTTGTGTGCTAAAGAAGTAGTTGGAAATCAGCAATTTGTGGTTGCGCTCCCAGATGATATTTTAGTAAAAGAAAACGCTACAAAAAAGCTTTTAGAAGCAGCTGATTCTGTCCAAGGCTCTTCGATACTTAGTATGAGGGTAGATCCAGAGGATGTAGACAAATACGGCATTATCAAAACCCAAAAGAGCAGTATGCTTGTAGAAAGCTTTATAGAAAAGCCTAAA
>JAQVYS010000039.1 GCA_028708605.1 Bacillota bacterium | reverse complement strand
AATTTGACGCTGCAAAATCCAAGGTAATACTATAAAATTAAACAACATTAGTATCAGCATAAAGATTCCATAATAAAAAATCAGTGGTTTTCGTGATCTTTGAACTTCATCCATGATCTATCGCTCCTTTAGTTCCAATTAAAATTAGTAGTATTAAAGCCAGATCCATTGTGAACTTGTAGTTATATTCATAATTGATTTTAACTTCATTCTACGGTGTTAAATTCCATATAAGTAGGTTAAAACTCCTTCAAAATCGGAATGAATAATGAACTTTATTCAGCCTAAGCTCCATACTGCAAAATTAGAATATGACCTTTGATCAACAAATTCAAGAAGCATCAGCTGAAAAACATAAGGCACTCTACATAAATACTCTGTAGAGTGCCTTTTCTAATTATATTTTGTTTATTAATAGCAGTGCATCTTACTACTCTTCACATTGGTCATGGTGCATATGCTGATGACAAACCGAACCAGTAGATTTTAACTGCCCCTTAAGGTAAGCCTCTACTGTTTTTCTAGCATTTCCACTTACCCCAACAATAACCTCGATACCTTTCTCATTAAAGATATCGATAGCACCACCACCCATACCACCTGAGATAATGACATTAACTCCCAAATCATTCAAGAAGTTAGGAAGAAATCCAGGCCTATGTCCTGGGTTAGGTATGGACTCGCTATTTATTATTTCATTTTTGTCAGCTTCATAGATATTGAAGTTTTCACAATGTCCAAAATGCTCAGTCACCATCTCTTTTTCACTTGCTACTGCAATCTTAATCATTCTGATAGCCTCCTTTTATAACACTCATCTAGTGTTTCTAGCCAATAATATAATAACCAGCTGCTCGATATATCTATAGACTGTCTCCAAAACCACGGTATTAAATAACTATCTTGCTACCTGTTGATAGATACTCTATGCGCGTTCCCAAGATCGATTTGAGCCTCCTATAAGGTCCTATCCCAGTACAATGACCTGTATAGTACATCGCTTTTGCCTCCGTCAAGAATTGACCTATTCTATCGATAGTCTCAAAACTTTCATTACCACCTGACGAACGACTAGATAGATGAAATCCACCTATCACATAATCAGGCATAGAGCTTTGTAAATCGTTAAACTCTTTGAGAATATTAATGATTCCATTATGGGCACAACCTGTTATCAAAACGGTCTTACCATCTTCTTTTATTATCAGATTCTGCTCATGATTAAAAACATCTTCTATTATCTGACCGTCTTGCTCCATAAATAGACTGCTATTTGATTTTAGGCGTAGGTTTCTCTGAGTAGTGTTGGCAAAGAGTCGGAGATTTTCATTAACAGAAAACAATCCTGAAATAAGTACAATTTGCTTATTTTGCTTAAGCTCCTCATCGAGTCCAATATAATCTAATGAATCTAGCCTCTGAGCATAGTATTTTTCAAACGCAAGCTGGTGTATGAAGACCTTTGCTTTTGTATTCGTCTTTAGAAAAGCTCTTAGTCCACCACCGTGATCATAATGTCCATGGGAAATTACAAGATAATCAACATCAGAAACACTGACATTCATTTCATTGGCATTTCTAAGAAATAAGTCACTTGCACCAACATCAAACAAGATTTTATACCCATTTGTTTCTATGTGGAGACTAAGACCATGCTCACTACCTAAACCCGTTGCAGTCTTTGTATCTTCGACTAAAGTTCTAACAATCATAACTCTGGTAGACCTTCTTCTAATAGCAGATTTATTATCTCATGATATAACGCTCGAACTGCTCTCCCAGATGCGCAGTCGATATCTACAATGGTCTGCCCATTATTTATGGCATTTACTGCGTCAGAATCAAAAGGTATTTTACCTGCAAAAGCCAAGCCTTGTTCTTCACAATACTCTTCTATCTGTTTTGTTTTTGCAATGTTAGTGTCGAACTTATTTACACAGACTACTGTCTTTATTCCAAATTTAGCAGCTGTTTTTATGATCCGCTCCATATCACTAATCCCCGATACAGAAGGTTCAGCTACTACTAACACCATATCTACACCACTAAGTGACGCTATTACAGGGCAGCCAATGCCTGGAGAGCCATCAATAATCGCATATTGGGCATCAACCGCATTCACTCGCATTTGCTTTTTTACCTCAGCAACCAGCTTTCCAGACGTGCCACTTCCCATTTTAAGTTCTGCTGTAGAAAACACTTTTTTGTTATCAGAATACAACATTAATTCCCCTGCAACAGCTGGTTTTAAAACTACTGCGCCCACAGGGCATATCAACTCGCAAACGCCACATCCTTCGCAAGCAAAAGAATCTACCTCATATGCTCTGTCTATTTTAATAGCATCAAACCTACAGTTTTGTCTACACATATCGCATTTGATGCAGATCTCTTGATTTATTTCAGCCTTTGGTAGACCATAATAATCTGTATTTGTAGGTATAGAGGTTTGTTTGGTTAGAAGGTGCAAGTTAGGAGCGTCTACATCACAATCTGCATAAACCTTGGCGTTTGCAAGCTTTATAAAAGCACTAGCTATCGTAGTCTTACCAGTGCCACCTTTACCGCTCAGGATTAGAAGTTGCTTCATGATGCACCTCCTGCTTTACAGTTTCTAGCAAAGAAGAAAACAAATCCCGATATTTTTTGCTTTTCCTGACTGCTATTTCGGCGTTAGAGTTTATCTTTCCAAGTTCGCTTTCAAACGGTATCTGCCCTAAGACTTTAATATTCTTATCCAAGCAGTATTTCAAAGCTGGGTTATCACCTTCTAAACATTTATTCAGAACTGCTCCGAATGGTTTATTAAAAAGCTTTACCAGCCGATATACCATGTCTAGATTATGAACACCAAACACTGTAGGTTCAGCCACTAAAATACAATAATCTGCATCCCTAATGCTTTCCATTACAACACAAGCACTCCCAGGAGGGCAGTCAATAAATGTTAGTATATCTGAATTTGGTCTATTTTCCTCAAGAAGCTTTTTGATAATAGGAGTACCTGAAGCTTCTCCAGTGTTTAAGATCCCTGTAGATACTTTTACTTGACCGGAAGATCCTTCCTGGATTTTCCCAATCGTTCTTTCTTTCTCTGAAAGAGCTTTATTCGGACAAATCAAAACGCAGCCTCCACAAAAATGGCAGATTTCCTCAAAGACAATAACTTCCTCTTTGATATAGGCTAGGGCATTAAATTTACAAAAATCAACGCACTTGCGGCACCCATTACATAGGTCATTATCTACCTGAGGAACCTTTATAGAGACCTCTTGTTCCTGAACACCATCGGGTTTAAAAAATAGATGCCCATTTGGTTCTTCCACGTCACAATCTATATAGATCGATTTGTCTGCTACTGCACTCAAATTTACTGACACTAATGTTTTTCCTGTGCCACCTTTGCCACTTAGCACAGCGACTCTCATGTTAATTCCCTCCGCGCCCATGAAATCCTGGATGGATTTCATCTAGCAAAGCAAGCTTATCAGCAATAAAGAGATCGATATTAGCCTTAGCTAAAGCAGTTGTAGTTTTGTACATTTTGATGTTAGCAGCTCTTAGTACGTCAGCTGCATTTTCACCGATACGAGGAGTGAGCAAAGCATCTGCTTTGTTATCTACTATCGTTTGTGCAGCTTTGACTCCTGCACCGCCAGCGCTAGACGCTGCAATATTTTCGAGAAAAAAGCTTTCTTTAGTGTCGGTATCATAGATCATAAAATATGGGGCGCGACCAAAGGATACACAGACGTTGGTCTCTACACTCTTATCATCTACTGGAATTGCTATCTTCATAAAAATCCCCCGTTCTTTTAGCTCCTATGAGACTTCTTCTTACACGTACACGAAAATTTCTAGTCTTCGTTATCTATAAAACGCCTACCTCGACTACGCCTACGGCAGCCTCTGCCACACCCATTTCCTAATCCACTGCAAAGCTGATATTCTCCACCTTCAATTAAGAGTACTTTTCCGTTTACAATTGAGTCAGCTAGCTTTTTTCTAGCTTTAACATAAATACCTTGAACTGTAGTACGAGCAATATTCATCTGCGTGGAACACTCTTCTTGGGTAAAGCCCTCTAAGTCAATAAGTCTAATGGTTTCATACTCATCCACCGTCATTTGTACGCGATCTATATTCTCTTTAGTGAGGTTAAGAGGTCCAAAACGAGTGTTTTCGGGCAAGCTACATACCTTCCTCCACTTCATTGGTCTTGCCATTCGATCACCTCAGTTCTAAGGGAGTAACCAGAGCGTCCTCTAGTTACCCCTAATGCCCATTATAAGCTATTTAATTGCTTGTCTATAACTTCGAGGCGACTCTGTAATATGTCTTTTTCTTCTTGAAGAAGCTCCTTTTGTCTTCTAGCAGATACCTCATTGACTAGATAGTTTCTGCCAAAACCACGGCCAAAGCCGCGTCGATAAAAAAGACCACGCCTCATTCCTACACCAGCTCCGTACCTTGTTGCATCTGTACCTCTGCAAGGTCCAAGCCCTCTTCCTGTCATAGCGCCAGCACCCATTGGGCCAGTTCCATCTCTTCTAGGCATCCTGTTCACCTCCTTATAGTTTGTAACATATGTCACTTTGTATTCTTATTATACCCCATTTGCGACATATGTCAATAACTATTTTCGACAAAAAATACTGCCTACTAAGAAGCAGTACCCATAGACATGGTAGTTCTTTAATGACTTATAAACAAATTAACAAATCCTTTATGTTCTTGGTTTACCAATACTTATAATCATCTGTCTATATATGCTCTATGACCTAGAAAAAGCGCAAGTGCTGCTTTTCAAAACGTCACTCTTGCAAGAATCAAAACCTCTGAAAACCGTCGACCGTTATTAACTTGCAATAGCCCAATAAAAACGTACAAGACCAACCTTTTTATTAAGTCTTCTGTTGCTTTAATTAAGTAAATCAGCGTTTTTCTGTTTGTGCGTAATCTCGTTCCGCAAAACTCTCTCCGTTTAGTAGCTGACTTACTTTTCTCTCTAAGCTCTTGCTTAATAGCCTCATTCGTGAAACATTAAGCGAATCTCTGCTACGCTTCCATTAAAACTAGCCTTGTTAGTGAGTTCCAATTGCTCCACTAAATGTTCTTATGTTAGAGGCTTTGCTTGGCTCTTTTCAGCAATAAATCTCAATTTTAACTCGGTCCCTTAAATTCCTATTAGTTTAAGCATATTCTACTTCGTCCTAATCATCCTCCTATGATGAGTCGAAGATTGGTATTTAATGTTATCTAACCAGGAACTTTCTGTTGAGACCTAGCCATTTAGACAGAAAGTACAAATAACAGTTTTAAACTAACCTCACTATCTTACGTCTGGCATCTATTTACCTTCCTAGATCAATAATGTTTTGGATAAGACCCTTGCATTTGCCACATTCTTCACCAGTTTCTTCATTTACTCCTGTGCCAGCACCAGTTACTTCTCCAACCTTCTTCACTGTATCAGCGCCGTTTCTAACTGCATGTACAACCGCTTTCAGAGAAACGTTTTTGCAACCACACACGGAAGACAGTATAGCACCTAATTCGCTTTTACATCCCCTACATTTAGTACACACACCTGTAAGTTTAACTAATTCAGCTATGGTTCTTGCACCAGAGGTCATTGCCTTTCTGATTGATAAATAATCAACGTTGTTTTCTGTGCAAATCACTCTGTTATTTGCCATATTGTGATCTCTCCTTCTCTTGAATTCATTCCTTTGAGATGTCATCTGTCAAAAATTTGTAAAAGGAAACTGCTAGTTTATGCTTTGTAGTCAGTTAAAACTTTATACAACCCCTTTTGGCTTTAACAGCTAGTGCAATACCCGTTAAAAGATCAGCTTCCAAACAACCTTAATTATATATTAGGGATTTGCCAGTCTATTTCTGACAGGCCATTTTCCCTCAAAAATCTATTGGTCTTTGAAAAATGCCTACAGCCAAAAAAACCCCTGTTTGCAGAGAGAGGGCTAGGATGCACTGATTGCAAAACCAGATGCTTTGGATTTGTTAGATATTTACTCTTTTCCTTAGCATTATTACCCCAGAGTAAATACACTACAGGAGCATCCTTTTTATTTAATACCTGTATAACAGCATCCGTTAAGTTTTCCCAACCTTTGTTTCTGTGAGAATTAGCTCTATTGGCTACAACCGTCAAACTGGTGTTTAGAAGCAGTACTCCCTGCTTTGCCCAAGGAACCAAATACCCATTATTTGGTACATAACAACCCATATCATCAGCTAGCTCTTTATAAATATTCATTAAAGACGGAGGAATATCTATTCCCTGCTGAACAGAAAAAGCCAACCCATGAGCCTGATCTTTCCCATGATAAGGGTCCTGTCCCAAAATAACCACTTTAGCGTTTTCGTATGAGGTGAGCTTCAAAGCTTCAAAGATCATGTACATATCTGGATATATAGGTTTTGTCCTGTATTCTCTTATAAGAAACTGTCTTAATTGTAAATAATACTCTTTTTGAAATTCATCCTTTAGTAGCTTATCCCAGACGTTACCGAGATTAACCAAAAAGAATCACCTTCCCTCTATTGGCTATCAACTCTTGAGTCGTCTCTCACCCTCTCGAATCGTAATTATCTTGTTTTTACAGCCCTTCTCCTAATCGAAAACACAGTAATTTCCTGAAAAATAGGAGATTCGTTCCATCCTTGAAACCATTAGTACTTTTCTTTCTCACTTTCTATCGTGGTTTTTTGAAAAACCTTCTAGCGAGAGTATGGAAAGTCAGAGACAGATAAGGCAGATTAGACCTATACACCACCACTTGACCACACCTTAACTATGTTTTTGTCTTTCTCATACTGACAACAACATCTTTTTGACTCTATCACCGAGTAGAGACCAACTTTCAACTTCGTGCCTTTATCAGAAGAAAATCCGGCTTATGGTAATACTTCCTATACTTAGGGTATTTTTCCATATTTTTCTCATCTGGTAATGGTTCTAAAACTTTTTCTATGATAAAACCTGCTGCTATCATTGAATTAATGATTGATGAAAATGTACGATGATATACTTTTACATCATCGATAAACCACTTTATTTTTCTTTCACCTAAAAGGCTATAACCAGTTAAGTTATAATGTAGAATATTCCCTTCATCATCTCTTGACCAATAGTCCTCTTTTAGCAAGGCAGTAGTTAGTGGGTGCTCTTGTGAAAAAATAAAAGATCCACCCTTCGTTAGCAGGTTATGTATGCTACTAATTAATCTATCGAAATTTTCTACGTAATGGATAGCAAGAGAACTAACCACAATATCATATTTCTCAGTGATATCTGACAAATCGTTCATGCTAAGTTGCATAAATTGAACGTTATCTAATTTATTTTCTCGCTCTGCAACCTCGAGCATCTTTTCAGAGATGTCAATTCCTACAACTTTTAATGCTCCAAGCTTAGAAAATTCTTTGCAGTTTTCGCCATAACCGCATCCTAAATCAATTATTGTTTTTCCTTGTAAAGCTGGAAGAAGAGAAAACAGCGTGGGTTTTTCTACAATATTATTTGCTGAAGCCGGATTTTCACGCAATTTTTGATAGCCATCAAAAAAAGTTTGATTATCATAGATGTTTTGATCAGTCATACTAATACTCCTCCTAAAGCAAACCAGCCATCTTTAATTTCACTTATTTTCTGTTTGCTTGAGGTGTCTTAATACTTCCAAATAATATCATTACTAATCCTATTACTATAATAGGAATTGCTACTACATTTGGGACTGCAACAAAAAACCTATCTACGATTGAATAAACCACATAAACAAGAAGCCCAGTCATCGTCAACGTACTTATTTTCCTTTTCATCAAAGCATCTCCCTCATGTTTATTTTTTCTAGACCCAAAGCAAAACAAATCTCAGCCTCTCCAAGAAATATCACTGAGCAAAGTCCTCGTAAAACTTCCTGATTTGGCTTTTTTTGTCTTTTAAAATACACGTTCCTGAAAATCTGCTAACTTTTCTAAAGACGATCTTTTTAAATCCTCATGAAGGCTGTTTCCGTGGGAATCCATAGTTACCACTGCCGTAAAGCCTTCTACCTCGAGATGCCACATTGCCTCTGGGATACCAAATTCAATCAAGTCAACGCCTTCGACAGATTTAATGCACTCCGCATAATATTGAGCAGCGCCACCGATGGCGTTTAAGTAAACTCCGCCGTATTCCTCAAAGGCAGCAAGTGTTTTTGGTCCCATTCCGCCTTTGCCAATTACAGCGCGAATGCCACATTTTTTCATGACATCACCTTGGTATGGCTCCTCGCGAATACTTGTGGTAGGGCCAGCTGCTTTTACCTGCCATTTGCCTTCTTCATCCTTCAACATAATCGGACCACAGTGATAGATAACTTGGCCTCTTAAATCGATCGGAGCATCATAATCTGTTAGGTGTTTATAGACAGCATCTCTTCCTGTGTATACTAGACCGCTAATCTCAACAACATCCCCAACCTTTAAGCTACGGATTTTCTCTTCTGTAATTGGGGTTTGCAGTCTAATAACATCACTAGCTATTTCAGCTATAGCTGCTTTGTCTTTTTTAGCTTCGGTCTTTAAGTCAATCTCGTCTCCTGTTTGGTATATCCAGTCAATAATCTCTCCCGTTTCTGAGTGTACTCTAACACCCAAACGGCGCAAAGCCCAACAGTTATATGCGATGGAAACAAAGAAGCTAGCTGGTATACGATTCATTACGCCAATCTTACAACCTAAAAGAGTCGTTTCTCCACCAAAGCCCATTGTTCCAATACCAAGCTTATTGGCATGCTCCATTACATATTCTTCAACCTTACAAAGATTTTCGTCTGGATTGATATCATCTACTAAACGGAAAAACTGTTCTTTTGCCAAATCATAACCTAAAGCGCAATCGCCGCCGATACCAACTCCAAGAAATCCAGCACTGCAGCCTTGTCCTTGAGCCTGATAAACAGAGTGCATGATACATTTTCGGATGCCATCTAAATCTCGACCCGCATGCCCTATACCTTCAAGCTCACATGGAAGGCTATATTGAATGTTTTGGTTTTCACAACCGCCACCTTTTAGAATCAGACGCGCGTCAATGTAGTCTTTTTCCCATTGCTCTACTTTAACAACAGGTGTTCCAATTCCAATATTATCCCTGCTATTAACCCCTGTAATCGAGTCAACTGAATTCGGACGCAGCTTCCCATCTTTAGTTGCAAGTGCGATAGCCTTTTTAATCGCTTCTTTCATCAGAAGCTGATTAACATTTACTGGGGTTTTAATCTTAAAAGTGGGCAAACCTGTATCTTGACAGATTGGTGATGCTTCTCTTGCAGCCATCTTAACATTAGCCAAAATAGTGGCTAAACTCATTTTAGATCTTGTTCCTGCGCTTTCTTTTTGCTTTGCAACATTAATAACACTACAGACATCACGCGGAAGCTTTGTGGAAGTTTCTACAATCAGCTTATACATACTTTCTTGAAACTTTTTGGTATCCATTTTGGCATTCCCCTTCTCCCATGTTTCCTTACAAAACACTGAAATAGGACACTAGGATAATACAAGCCTATTTCATTGGCTTTGCTGAATCAACCACAAAGACCGAATACGTTTATAAGCACCTCTGTCTTCTTACGAAAGCAATGCCGCTGTCAACTCTAGTGGATCCATGACTTTACCATTCTTATAGACTCGCATGTTCCCTGATGAGATTTCATCGATCAGCATTACATGACCATCGACGTCAATGCCAAATTCCAATTTGAGATCATATAACTCTAAACCTTTTTCCCGAATCTCATCACGAATCAACGCTGCAATTTTCTGAGTGCTTGTTTTAATTTCTGCAAATTGCACTGCTGTCATAATGCCTAAAGCTTCTAAACCTTCCACTGTTACTAAAGGATCTCCCCTTTTGTCATCCTTTAATGTGGCTTCTACGTAAGCGTCTAGGTTATCTCCTTCTTTCACATAAGCTCCATATCGGCGCAGAAAACTTCCTACTGCTTTATAGCGACAAATAATCTCCAAACCTTTTCCAAAGGCTTTTGCTGCTTTGACATCCATGGTTTTGTTTTCTACATCAGCATCTAGATAGTGGGTATCAATACCAGCTTTTTTCAGCATTTCAAAGAACATAACAGATACCTGAAGGTTTCCTTTACCTATACCTTCAATAGACAGGCTTACCGTGTTAGCCCCAGGATCAAAGACACCTCCTTCACCTGTTACATCATCCTTGAACTTCAAACGATAGTTCCCATTTTCCAAGCAATATACATCCTTGGTTTTACCCTCGTAGAGTTTTCTCATCGTAAGTCTCCTTCTTGGCTCTTGATTTGTTTCTTCACCAAAATCCCCAAAGTTTTATTTCAGATCAACATCTGGCTTATGGAAATACAGAATCATTATATCTCAATGTACTGTGGAAGAATAAGGTTGCTGCGGATCTATACCCATATTTTAACAGATAATAATCTACAAAACGACTAGCCTCTTAACTCTTTACCAAATGCGCATCCATTATTACAAGCATTTAGTAAAGCTACTATGGAAATAATCTGTTGCAAGCAATGCGACTAGAAGAATAATGATTTACACAGCTAACACGATAACGCAACTAGCTTGACAAGCATCTTTAAGAAAATGGCATTATCTAGAAAACTTAACTTGCCTTAGATGTCACTGGTTAGATCAAAGGGTAATAAAACAAAGTCGCTCTACTAATTAATACGATACCCAACCACATAGTTTGAAGTATTGCCTTCCAATTTGTAGGCAAACTTAGTCCTACGTTTTTACCATATGGACGCAAAAACAGGTGCGCTTCAGTTCTGAAACACACCCGTTTTATTTTTGTCTGAGGCTATAGAATAGACGGATCACTTGATGTTTTTATCTTAAGCAGATTTTACTCTAGATTTTTGAACTTCGTATCCAACCTTATTTATTGCCTTTTCTATTTGTTCGATAGATATCTTATCATCTTCAAAGTTTAGCTTTACTTTGCTTGAGTTAAACAAAACTTTTACTGTATCTTGGTCGATACCATCCAAACCTTTTAGAGCACCTTCAATTTTTTGCATACATGATGGACAGGTTAATGTTTCAAGTTGAATTGTTGCTGCTTTCATATTACAGTCTCCTCTCATAAGTTTTTTGAATCTCCTTTAGGGTGTATCTGACCTTGAAAGTGTACCACTTTCTACTCTATAAAACCTTGACTTAAGCCAGATTGTCTTTGGACTACTATCTACGTAGACTGAAACGCAGAAGTCTCATACCGTTAAGGATAACAACTAGGATACTTCCTTCATGCACTAACATTCCTATCGACATATTCATCCAATCGCTAAACAATAAACTGACCAATAAGACCAATACAACCCCTATTGCTATTAAAATGTTTTGTTTCATGTTTCTAGCAGTAGCTTTTGCTAATCCAAGAGCGTGTGGTAGGCGACTAAAGTCCGAGTTCATCAACACAATATCAGATGTTTCGATTGCTACGTCTGTACCGCTACCCATTGCTACACCGATTTGTGCTATCGCTAGTGAAGGACTGTCATTGACACCATCTCCTACAAAAGCAACGATTTGACCTTCTTCAATTAGCTTCTTAATATAAGCTGATTTATCTTCAGGTAGCATGTTACCATGAGCTTTAGTTAAGCCTAGTTCACGGCTAACTACGTCAACAGTTCCTTGGTTATCACCTGAGAGCATAATGAGGTTCTTTACACCTAATCTCTTTAGTCTCTGAAGATCCTCTTTAATCCTTGGACGAATTTGGTCGCGAACTCCCATTAATATTTTCAGTTCCCCATCAATTGCTGTTAATACAAGCGAATTTCCATTCTTTTCAAAACGCTCTACGTCTGCTCTTGCACTGCCACTTAGTTTGATATTTTCTCTTTCCATTACAGCTACATTGCCAACTGCTACTCTATGTCCATTTACTGTGGCTACAATTCCGCCACCTTTAACAACTTCTGTATCTTCTACTTGTACGGCTTTTGTTTCGCCAATTTCCTCTAAAACTGCGTTTGAAAGTGGATGATCTGATTCGCGTTCAATACCCGCAAGATAGTCGGTCGCTTCGCTAGTTTTATCTCCATAATACTTTTTTTCTGCAACCGTTGGGTTTCCTACCGTTAGTGTACCTGTTTTATCGAACACCATCGTATCTAATCTACTAAAATCGCTGATCACTTCACTACCTTTTAATAAAACGCCATGCCGTGCTCCATTGCCAATACCTGCAACGTTAGATATTGGTACCCCGATCACTAAAGCCCCTGGACAACCTAGAACTAAAATAGTAATTGCAAGTTCTATATCTCGTGAGAACAACCATACCATAATTGCTAGAACAAGAACTGTTGGTGTATAGTATTTCGCAAAACGATCGATAAAACGTTCTGCTTCTGATTTTGAGTCTTGTGCTTCTTCTACCAGTTCGATGATTTTACCAAAAGTGGTGTCTTCGCCAACCCTGTCAGCGACAATTTGAATAGTTCCGTTGTCTAAGATTGTACCTGCATATACATTAGAGCCTTTTTCCTTTCTAATGGGCATAGACTCTCCTGTAATACTTGCTTCATTGACGCTACCTTCACCAGTTAAAACAGTTCCATCAACAGGAACTTTTGCTCCGGTTTTTACAAGCAAAACATCCCCTACGTCAACTTCATCGACTTCGACTTCTTCAAAATCTCCACTTTCCAGTTGTTTTAGTGCGCTCTCTGGAGCCATTTCTGTCAGTTCTTTTATTGCTGAACGCGTTTTGTTTAATGTACGTTGCTCTAAAAAAGCACCGAATAAGAACAGAAATGTAACAATTGCTGCTTCTTCATAGTTTTGAATTAAAAACGCACCAAGAACTGCGATTGTAACTAAAACATCAATGCTCACTACTTTTACTTTTAAGGCTTGATATGCTTGAAGCACAATAGGTGCTACACCGAAGATGGAAGCAATAATTAATGACCACCTAAAAACAACCGTATCCCCCGTTGTCCAATTCACAAGGAAACCAATCGCAATCAAGATACCATTAATCAATATGATCTTGTTTTTATTGCGTAAAATATAACGCTGCATGTCTTTTGACCCTTTCATTTTGTGATAACAAAACGCTTAATTTCGCCCACTTCTGATTGAGCATCTCCTCGTACCTTTTACCAAAATAAAAAACTATTAGCTCAAAGAGAAGAGGCGAGTCTATTTAGGCGTGGTATGCCTCATCTAATTCAGCTAGCATATTATATACAGCTTCGTAGCTTTCACATACATCATTTGGTACTGTATAGTTGTCTGTGATTTCGCGAAGTCTCTTAAATTCACTGTCTAAGTCTGGTTTTTCTGAACCTGCTTTTATTTTCGCACTAATTTTATCGAAAATTTTACGTACATCATAGAATTCTCGGTGGCTTCCGCCGTGAACTCTCTCTACAACCGGAACAAACATATCTAATTTATTAAGATTGTGTTCTTTCACTTCACTAAATCCTCTCATAATCTATTCCTCTCTTTCACTTTATTCTTATCTTGTCTTGCTGTTCTATGTGCATTTTAGCATTGCTCTATTGTAAAAAAAATGACCTAGGTCAAATTTTCAAAATATCTTAGTTTTTAATTTTACAGCTTTCATTTTGCCTGTTTAGAGTTAGTCGTACCCTCGACGATAAATAGATTAGAAAGCATTAAGAATCTCTTTATCTCGTTTCCAAGACTAATACTTGCTAGAGCAGGTTATTTTGTTTATGGTTTTTCTAAAACAAATCTACTAAGAATCGTTTTGGTGCGTTTAAAGGATACACAATAACAATAAAGAGGCAGGGAGTATTGATATCTCCCTGCCTTCTTGTCACCTTATTAATAACAAGTTTTTTGTAAAAACTTTGTCTTTCTCGGGTTTCAGAATCAAGTTTAGGTGCACGAGTTCTTTGATTATCAACGCAGTCGCATTAAATGAAAAACTCTCTACGTTGCCACCAATCTGTCCAACGAGTCGTTTAGGTGTGAAGTTTTTGTATTCCTGAAACAAGGCCTCAATCCATTTTTCCCAAATAGAATCAATCACATCGCAGTTTAACGCCCACTTCTCTAACTTACTATATTCATCGGGAGTAAAGACTGGGATAGAAGGATAGAAGCGACCTCCACCTTTATGACAGAGACCATTGGCAAGGGCTCTTGAAGCATCAATATCATCTGGAAAAAGGCAAGCGTTTCCAAGCCCGATGGAGTTAAGAAAAAAACGTGCCTTACGAAGTACCCTGTTTAAACCATCATCAAAGGTGTCTCCATTCCAGTAATAGATAAATCTGCCAGACTGCCCACCTTTGCTGTCAAAATGATATTCATTACAGCCAGAAAAGTTCTCGTCAATACGCTCAATCCCTTCGCTAACAATAAACCAGCCATAGCCCCCATCTTTGCGCAGAGGACGTTGTTTTGGAAGAATAGAGGATTTCTCTCTAAATCTTTTCACGACCGAATAAATCAAACTCGGAATTAAGATATAGTACAAGTGTGTTAAGTAAAAATCCGAGCCGTAAAAGCCAATACCGCGCCATGCATCCTCGGTGTCTGATATAAAATTAACCAAAGTATCTGTCATTTCGACAATAACAGAGTCGGCAAGTAAATTTCGCATGCGTTCTATCTGTTCAATACTGGTGATGATAAAGTTTGTAGCATATTTATTACCGATTTTCTCAATAGCGTCCCCCCAAATCATGTATTCTATAGCATCTTCCAAATACAGGATTGGGATTCCGGTCACTAAGCTAATTTCTTCTATAGTCAGAGGCGATTCGTAACACGTTTTTGCAATAGCTTTATATATTTGCATATCAAGATACTGAGTGGGGCTAAAAGAACCGTTACACATAACATTCATCTTAATCTTCTCATATGTTTTATCCATCGCCAAAAGCCTCTCTTTCACTTTTTCTCTACCTACATGAAGTCGCCACTTTACTACTTCGGTAGATATACCGTATTTCACCGAAATATCGCGAACACTAAGGTTGTGGACATAATATTCAACCAAGATTTCACGATACATAGAACTGAGTGTATGCAGAGATCTAAATACTACCTGGTATTCATCTTTGTCATGGTCATCTAATTCGTCCGAAACATCAAACAGGTACTCGTCACCACACAGAACTATCGCGTCCTCCTTTTGTGTGCAGATTCTTTTCGCATAACGGTTATAAGCAGTTTTCCAGACGTATCCGTCCAAATTGGATATGTCTGAGTGCTTTATCCCTAGCAAAACACATAGTAAAATCTCTTGCGATAAATCCTCGGCATCTGCATGAGATGACAAACGTTTTAGGCAAAAGCGGTATATCGGTTCAACAAATCGTAATATCTCTTGTTTCATATGTCCTCCTTTCCGCATGTTCGCTTGAAACATGTTTCACTAATATAGTGTCAGCTTTTTGCGTTTGGATAGGTCTTTATGAAAAAATCACTACAAATAGCTACATCTAGATCCTGATATCACGTAGCACTACTAGGCCAGTTGATTCAATATTGACAAACTTCTATGCCAAAATGCATCAAACAACAAGCAAGGCACCCTACGATACTGAACGTCGGGTGCCGTTTTTTAATATGCTAAAGCTAACACCTTACATACTTTAGCTTGAGACCGAGTCGCCCCTTTTAGTAGATTTTTGGATTTCTTCTGTAGCTAGAGGGACGACATATTCTGTTTTGTCCCTAAATACCTGCACAATTCCAATTGTTTTAGCCCGAGACAGAGCCTTTTCACATAGCAGAAAAAAAGAAGAACCTCCAGGTGTAATAAAGTTATTCATCGCATATTTGGCGCAGTTGGGCTGATGTGAATTGTTTTTCCATCCGTTCGAACGTGGAGATTAGCTTTCTTTTGTCAAACTCCTCATCTTTACAATTGCTGAGTAGCCAGCAATAGCAACTCTAACTAGTAGACACATACAGTTCTTTACCACTTTTGATCCATTGATCAGAAACTTCCTGTGCAATATCGGTCTCCGAAAGAGTTACCTCCACGGTTCAATCAAAAATCATGTGAGAATACGCGTTCCCTCCACCTATCTAAATCCACTTTGACCGTTGTTTTCGGCTTATTTTATCTCCTTAATTTTTGTCAAATCTCTACTACATAGGGTTTCAAGATTATCGAAAATTTTACGAGCTGGCCAATCCCACCATCTAACTGTAAGTAGATAATCTATTAGTTCGTCATCAAATCGTTGCTTAATAATTCTACAGGGATTCCCGCCTGCAATATGGTAAGGGGGAACATCTCGTGCTACTACTGAATTGGCAGCGATGATCGCACCATCGTCGATATGCACGCCTGGCATAATTGTAACGTTTTGACCAATCCATACATCATTCCCAATAACTGTGTCTCCTTTGAAAGATAAATCCTCTATTGCTGGGGTTGCTTTCTCCCAGCCACTTCCCATAATGTTAAAGGGATAGGTAGTCACACTACACATTCTATGATTTGCACCGTTCATTACAAACTCAATACCTTTTGCTATAGCACAGAATTTTCCAATGATGAGCTTATCGCCTAAAAACTCGTAATGATGCGTAACGCGTTCTTCAAACCGCTCTGCGCTGTTGGGGTCGTCGTAGTATGTATAATCACCCACTATAATATTAGGGCGTGTGATGATGTTTTTGATATAGCAGACGCTTTTTACTTTTTCATTAGGATAAACAGCGTTAGGGTCTGGTCCGTATTGCATATAAATCTCCTCTCTTAACTATGTTTATAGCATTTGTTAACGCTCACTGAAATGATTAGCCTATTTTCTCTGCCTGCTTGTTAAAGGCGGGTTCTAGAAGGTAGGTACTCTGCTTTTAGCTGTACTAATATAGATTACCAGTAGCGCCATTGTGGCCTAAGCTACTTCGAACCAGCAAAAACCTTGCGGTCTTAAGAGCTTTTCTTCTGCAAAAAAGCCATGAGAAAGAAAGCATTTGAAGGGTTATCTCTGGAACCCCGATAAGTAGATTATAGCTAAATTTGGTATACAAAAAGCCTTCAATTGACCCTGGTCCAGTAATGACCGCGCCTAAACTAGTAAGAATATATATCAACCAAAAGAGCTTGAACCAACCATTTTTTTCAAAAATCACCATTCTAAACGGATAAATAGCTGAAGCAAGGAGAGTTCCTCTTAAAAGTTGGACAATTGTAGCAAGCCTCACCGAAAGAGCATCTGCAGGCTTCATTACCTCACTAAACACAGGATCTTCTGCAAAAACCGTAAAATAATCACTAAGGAGCATAAAAAAGATACCAAAAGCCACATACGTTAAGGTGTGAATAAGGGCAAACCTTGTAGTAAATTGCACAAAACCACTTTTCGAAAGATGATCGCTATCTGTAGAAACCTCTCGCATATTTCCAATCGCCTCTCAAAACCGAGATGCAAATTCATATTGTATCTTTCTTTTTAACGCAAAAACTTCCTTTGTCCTTTAAACCTTCTTTAGGAAAACTCTCAAAGGGGATACCCCTCTTCTTTGAAAAGAAGAAAATATCAACAACATAATGATAACGCCAACTACCTGATTCTTAGTTGGCGCAAAAGTTTCCTATGACTTTAAGCTTTCTTTTAACTCGTTTATTTTTCTT
>JAQVYS010000112.1 GCA_028708605.1 Bacillota bacterium | reverse complement strand
GAGGCGAAAACAAGAACTCCTGTGGTTATCAAGAGTGCTAGTATTAAAGTTACTATCGTTGTTAATTTCTTCATAGGCTAAATTGCCTCCTCTCTAGAGTTAGTTCATACTCGTGTAAGCTAGACTAGTAGAGCCTAACCTACTAATTACATATATTATTTCTTCTTCATTTCTTAGATTCCTTCTCTATTATCATGGAATTGGATCTATTAAGCGATTCTTTTGTTTACAGGGTAATCTGATTATGAGTTTAAGGATCAATGTATCTTTATTAGGCCCCGCTCCATAGAGCATAACTTAGTGCTCTAAGAAGACAGTATAAAGCCTAAAATTCACAAGATAAACTCCTAGAATTTCCACATATTCCTAAGCTAATGAGTCTGAGGTACAAAAAGTCTCTAAATCATCAGAAGACGCATTAAAATCATCTGTTACACAAGAGTGAGATTTTAGTATAGCGAAGCTAGTTTGAGCGACTAAATATTGATTTCGCTAACTAATACATGCATAGAACTAATGTTCTAACAACTGCTTAGCACACTTAACTGTTTGAGCCTTTAGTAAAACTCTCCGCTCAATTCCTGTCTATACAAATAGGTATACCATCTTTCTAATGTTATAACTTTTATCAAAAACTGCTTCGTTTCATGAAATGGAATATCAGCTCGATTCTCCCAGGTTCCGTCCCATACGCCTTCGCTAAGCCACTTCTCGACATTTCCTCTACCAGCATTATAAGAAGCAAGCGCAACAATTTTTCCCCAGTGGTCAAAAAGTAGCTTATAATAGTAAGTCCCTAAAGCAATGTTGGTAGCAGGATCTATAAGAGCAGTATTGTCAAGTTCAAGACCTTTTAGTTCAGCCACGTACTGAGCTGTGGAGGGCATAAGCTGCATTAAACCAGTTGCTCCTTTAGGTGATAATGCATCTTTTCTAAAATTGCTTTCAACCCGTATTATACTAGCAATTAGATAAGGGCTTACTTTCATTTCTCCACTAGATAGCAGTATCTCTTTAGAATATTCTATAGGGCAAATTTCTCTCATTAGAGGCTTGTGTAATATAGCAAAAACAATAAATATTACTAGAAGAACGATTAAAAATCCAGAAAACCTCATTTGCCCCCCTCCCTTCTAACGATACTTCTAGTTAGTAGATTCCTCTAACTCTTTGGCTAGAACAACTAAAAGCAATTCAGCGGTTTTTTCATTTGTAGCTACAGGCACATTATGGACATCGCAAAGTCTAAGTAGGGCAGAAATATCTGGTTCGTGAGGTTGGGCAGTGAGTGGATCGCGTAAAAAAACCACAAAATCAATCTGACCATTAGCGATTTTTGCTCCTATCTGCTGGTCTCCGCCATACGGCCCGGATAACATTCTTTCGACATCAAGCCCAGTGTTTTCTTCGATTTGTTTTCCTGTGGTTCCTGTGGTAACCAATTCCATCTTCTTGAGTGTACCTACATGCTTACGCACAAATTTAATCATCTGCGGTTTCATCCTGTCATGGGCGATGAGTGCAGTCCTAATTTTTCTCATATTTACCTCCAATAAACCCCAATATTTTTTCTATCTGCGTGATGGTTTGTGAGAATTCTCCCGAATTATCTACGACATAGTCTGCCAGAGCTTCTTTCTTACACTGAGGCATCTGTGCTTTCATTTTTGCTTTTGCTTGAATCTCTGTTGACCCATCTCTTAACAAAATGCGTTTTAATCTAATATCATCATCTGCTCTTATAACGATAACATAGTCGAAACGGTCTTGCCAATTTACCTCATATAAAAGCGGTACTTCAGCAAAAACAATCGTTTCGTCCCTCATCAGCCTTTCAAGTCTTTTCCATATGACAGGGTGGAGGATAGCTTCTAGCTTTTCTTTTTGCCTAAAATCTCCAAAAACAACTGTTCCTAGTTTAGACCTGTTTAAAGTGCCATTTTCGTTAAATACTTCATCTCCAAAAGTCTCTCTAATACTATTTAATGCTTCTTCTCCTGGTTTTACTACCTCTCTGGCAATTAAATCAGCATCAAAAACCTTAAAACCTTTACTTGTTAAATAGCTACTAACCTTCGATTTACCTGAGCCAATATTGCCTGTTATTGCTATTTTCATCTAGATCACCTAAACATCCATTTCTTTTATTATAACGCATCTTCCTCGGGCATTAAACTAAAGGGCCACGAAAATCCATTATAACTACATTCCGTACAAGATTCTTTTAAACTTTCTAAGTTCTTCTAGCACTAAAACTCATGCTTCAATTGATTAAGCCAACTCTGTTCGCTTTCACCACAACATCAGTAAAATAATTCACTAATCAATGCGCAATCTATCTTACAAAAAGGCTAGGGCGATTACACGCCCTAGCCTTTTACTATTCTTACATAACACTAATTATAGGTGATAAATTCTAACCGTGTCTATTTCAAGCGCACCGTTAAATTCTAAGAATAATCCACCATCTGTGTGCTGTTTGGTAGTATCTATTTCGGTAATTTCATCAACAAGTTCACCATTTTTATAATATTTGGTTGTATGGCCTTCTACAATAATCGTGATTGTAGCCCAAGTGTCGTCAGTAAGTTGTGGTGTAGGCGTTTCCGGTGTTTTTGTAACACCTTTACTACCGGCGTCTCCAAGCCAGTTTTCCAACGCGTAACTATAGGCAGATACATTCACACCATAACCTTTGTTGAATTTTGTTGAGTTGTTTCTCAAGTGAATACGAAGACCTGTATTAGTTCCTTCTCTTTCCTCAGTAGTTCTAACTCTCAAAGCTACTATAGCATCGCCAATTTCGACCCCGTTTAATTTGACGCCACTTGACTTATTAGGAACAAATTCGTCTCTCTTAAGCACGCCATTATTAACATTAATGCCTTGTATAGTTTCTTGCCAGTCATTTAAGAACCAAGCTTCTTCTTCTGTCCAGTTCTCTAATCCAGCTTCAAAATCTTCCTCGAAATCACAAAGAACAATTCCCAACACAGCTTCAGTAGCATTAGCAAAGTCTACTGTAACAGTATCGACATATTTTACTTCATTAGGTAGTAACAAGTTTGTGTTCTCAGAGACAGTTAGTTGACCTTCAGCGGTAACACCGATAAATTTAATGCTACTTGCTTCATCTGCAACTGCTTTAGTTTCAAAAGAACCAACTTTGACAACTGCATTATAGCCAACTAGTAGCTCATCTGAGTTAGTCTTTAACGCTAAAGTTATTTCTTTTAAGTCATCAACCACAAGATCATTTTCGCCAGACTTAATCTCAACGTCTTTCGAGAACTGATGACCTTTGTAGTTAACTGCAACTGGAAGCGTACCATATGCAATAATTGATTCATACTTACCATCGGCCGTTGTAGTAACATCAACAGAACCAATTTTAAAAGATTGGTCACCTAAAGCTAGACCATCTGCAGTTTTTAAAGTACCGTTAATTTTACCTAAACCTGCAATTACTAATGTTGCATCTGTGCCCTTATTTGTCAGATCAATATCAACAGCATCTGATTTAACTCCACTAAACTCTGCATGTACCTTGTAACTTCCTGGTTTAAGTGACAACTCGAATTTGCCATCTTTACCAGCGGTAATCTTTTCTTTACCATCCACAAAAACTTTTGCGTCTAATGGGGTTTCACCATCGCTCATGGTTACTAAACCATTAATAGTACCATTTGGCCTCGCAAATAAATTACAACCACTAAGCATTAGAACAACTAGAACCAAAGACATTGAAATAAAAATCCACTTTCTGAAATTCATTCAATAACCTCCTTGTTTTCACTTGGTGTTCCATTAAAAAACCAAACTTGCTCAGGGTAAATATGTTATACCTACACCCTACAGTATATTATTTCCCCGGTTTTCATAAAATCCCTTCTAATCTTAACAATAATTTCATTTTATTCAAATTTGGATTTAATCTTAATGATATTAGTTTCGTCAAAGCGAAAAGATTCTTAAATCTCAACCTCCATTTTTTTCTAGTCAAGTCTATAATTTTGTATAAAATCTTAGATACAATGTTTCAGTTAGGTTTTATCTTGAGTAAGGGTTAACCAGGACAGTTTACATAGAATGACAAGAGCAAAAGTGAAACGTCTCTTGGTATTCTATGTAAACTGTCCTACCATAAAACAACCTCAAGATAAATCAGATCACAGCAGGATCGAAATCTAAGTACTTCTTGTTTATAGAAAGCCATTCTTCATTCTTATCCATCAATAATGCATCTAT
>JAQVYS010000038.1 GCA_028708605.1 Bacillota bacterium | reverse complement strand
CAAAGTGGAGTATAATAATAGTAAAGAAAAACAAACCCATACAATGATCTTTCAGGGTAGGTGAAACTCCTAATCGGTGGTATAGTCCACGAGCGTAAGCAGATCTGGTGAGATTCCAGAACCGACGGTAAAGTCCGGATGGAAGAAAGATCGGCATGTAAGTGCCAAAAGGGCTTAGCTTTTTTAGGCTATTCTCTTTGCTTTTTACACCCTGAAGGATCTCCTGCAGGGTGTTTCTTGTAAGGAGGTCTTTAAATGAGTTTAAGAAAGTTAGCTGTGATGAGTGTCCTTGTTGCGCTAAGTATTGTGTTTACAATGTTTATTAAGATTCCATTTCCACCAGCACCATTTTTAGTCTATGAGCCAGGTGATGTTCCGATTTTATTTGGTGGGTTACTTTTTGGACCTTTAGCTGCTTTGGTGATGACAGTAACTGCATCGGTATTGATGGGTTTTGTTGTTCCTAGTGGCGGTGTTTTCGGCGTGATTATGCATATTATTGCCACCGGTCTGTTAACAGTGATACCAGCCTTTCTTTATAAAGGTACATTAAAAAGTGCTCGCATGGGATTGGTTTTAGGTGCGCTAGCAATGAGTTTAGTGATGCCTATACTAAACGTGATACTAAACCCTATCTTTTATGGAATGCCGCGAGAAGCAGTGGTAAAGCTTTTAGTTCCAGCAATAATTCCCTTCAACTTTAGTAAAGCTTTTTTGAATGCATTTATTGTAGCAGTACTTCTTCCACGTCTACAGCCCTGGTGGATTAGAAATCTTGCGGGAGTAGTAAAACAACATTAAAGGAGTAGTGCCTGCCTAGTGCAGGCTTTCTTTTTACTATGTAGAATACAAAAATTAAGGAATTAGTGAGATATCGTTAATTTATAGAGAGAGAGGGTGTGGTAGCTATTAGTGCACCGAACTTCTCCCAACAAGTGAAAAATGAATTGGCGCATATAAAACCTACTCATCCGTCGTGTAAAAAAGCTGAGCTTTTTGGTTTGATTCAAACAATCGGTAATCTCAATATTAATACATTAGGTCCTTCTTTAGAAATAAAAACTGAAAATGCAGCCTTAGCACGGAAGGTAGTTTCCTTATTTAGAGACTTTGGTCAAAGGAACTCTGAGCTTTTAGTTGAAAAAGAAACTAAATTAAAAAAACGCAACCTTTATCGTGTGAGGGTAAAAGCCGAAGATTTTAATGCGGTATTTCCTAAATCGATCCATACTAATATTTTGGATAAAAAAGTACCTAGCTTTTCAGAAGATCAAGAATGCTGCCGCAGATCATATCTTAGAGGTTTGTTTTTAGGTAGTGGGTCTGTGCAAAACCCAGAAAAAACCTACCATCTAGAAATTCGCATTAGCGATAGAAAATTTGCTCAGCGTCTTAAGGAGTTTCTTGACCTATCTATGCTTAAATTCGGACTTACAGAAAGGCGAAATGAACAGTTACTCTATATTAAAGATAGCGAGTCTGTGGCAAATTTTCTAACAATGGTTGGAGCTCACAGTGCTCTTTTAAAAATGGAGAATATTAGAATCATCAAAGATATGAAAAACAATGTCAATCGCATGGTTAATTGTGAAGATGCCAATATTGATAAAACTATTACTGCTTCGCTCAAACAAGTTAAAGCTATTGATCTTTTAGAAGACCATGGCATACTAAGAACTTTGCCACGGAGCTTTCAAGAAGTGGCTAGAGTCAGAAAAGAGAACTTTGACGCTAGTTACACTAAAATTGCTGAAATTTTAGAGATCAGTAAATCTGCTGTCAGCTATAGACTAAAAAAAATAGAGAAGGTTGCAGAAAAAATTTCCAAAGATAGCAGGATAGACAGTGTCGATGTTGAATAATATATAATGGAGCCGGTTATTTCACCGGTTTCTTTTAGAAAGTGGTGGGACAGAAAAATTAGGAGCGGGACGAAAAAAGTCCCTGAAGATTTAGGTGGTAAAAAAGTGGCGGATACAAGTATTGAGAAGCAACTATTTGAACTACTGCAAACTGTCCTTCCTGACCTTGAAGAAAGGTTAGATGAGCGTTATCTTGTTTTAAGAGCTATTAATTTCTTGCAACCTATAGGACGTAGATCACTTTCAGAATATTTAACTACAGGCGAAAGAGCTGTAAGAAATATTGTTGAATTGTTAAAAGAACAACATTTAGTTGAAACTACGCCTCTTGGGGTCATCACTACCGACAAAGGCACACAGACGCTTTGGTTATTAAAAGAATATATTGAGAAAATTAAGGGTATAGAAAAACTAGAAAGGCAGATCGCTTGTCAATACCAGTTAGAGCAAGCTGTCGTGGTTGCAGGAGATGCAGACAAGGATCTTACAGCTAAAAAAGAGATGTCTCAGGCGGCAGCACAGATACTACAAGAGGTTTTACAACCAGGAAATATTCTTGCTGTTTCCGGAGGCACTACAATGGCAATGGTTGCAGATTCAATGAATGCTTTTTCTAAACCCCGCAAAGTAACAGTAGTACCAGCTCGAGGTGGCCTCGGAGAAGACGTAGAAAAACAGGCAAATACAGTAGCTGCAAAGATGGCCAAAGCTCTAGGTGGCAATTACAGGCTACTTCATATTCCGGATGTTTTGGAGGAAGAACTTCTAAGACCTCTCCTATCAAGTCCTTCTATCAATGAAGTCATAGAGATGATTAAACATGCAAATGTTTTACTCCATGGTATAGGTACAGCTGAGGAGATGGCCCAAAGAAGAGGCCTGCAGCCTGATTTTTACAGAAAAATACAAGAAGAAGGCGCAGTTGGCGAAGCCTTTGGTTATTATTTCGACAGCAAAGGCAATATAGTACACACAACACCATCTGCAGGGCTTCGTTTAGAGGATCTAGCAAGTATGGATGTTTGTATTGCAGTTGGTGGAGGTATGAGCAAAGCTGAAGCAATTAAAGCCTTTTTACGAGTTACTTCTGTTGATGTTTTAATTACAGATGAAGGCGTAGCAAGAAAGCTTGCCCAAAAAGATTAAGGGTTCTACCTATATCTTCGTGATATGGGATACCAATATATACTCAATCAGGAGGTGAACGCTGAAACCAAACTCGGTTTCAGCCAAATATGGTTAAAGTTGGAATTAATGGTTTTGGCCGCATCGGCCGCTTAGTTTTCAGACATGCATTAAATGATCCACAGATCGAAATTGTTGCTATTAATGATCTCACTGATGCTAAAACACTAGCTCATTTGCTCAAATACGATTCTGCTCATGGTGTTTTAGACGCAGATGTAAAATCTACAGAGAATTCAATTATAGTAAATGGCAAAGAAGTTAAAATTACTGCTGAAAGAGATCCTAAAAACATTAAGTGGAGCGATTCAGGTGTTGAGGTTGTAGTTGAAGCAACTGGTATTTTTAGAAGCAAAGAAAAAGTTCAACCTCACTTTGATAACGGTGCTAAGAAAGTCTTGATCACCGCTCCTGCAAAAAACGAAGACATTACTATTGTAATGGGTGTTAACCAAGATAAATATGATCCAGCAAACCACCACGTTATTTCCAATGCATCCTGTACAACAAACTGCTTAGCTCCTGTTGCTAAAGTAATAGATGATAATTTTAAGATCAAACAAGGTTTTATGACCACTGTTCACTCATATACCAACGATCAAAGAATTCTTGATTTGCCTCACAGTGATCTTCGCCGCGCTCGCGCAGCAGCTCTAAGCATTATCCCTACAACAACAGGTGCAGCTAAAGCAGTAGCTTTAGTACTACCTCAGCTTAAGGGTAAATTAGATGGTTTTGCTATGCGTGTTCCAACTCCAGATGTCTCCATTGTGGACTTAGTAGTTGAGTTAGATGCTGACGTAACTAAGGAAGATATTAACAAAGTTTTGAAAGAAGCATCTGAAGGCGCACTAAAAGGCATACTAGGCTTCTCAGAAGAACCTCTAGTTTCTATGGACTATGTTGGCAATCCAAACTCTTCTATCGTTGATGCTGAGCTCACCAACGTTATGAAAAATGAGGCTGGAAGAACACTTGCAAAAGTGGTTGCTTGGTATGACAACGAATCTGGCTATGCTCTTAGAGTAGTTGACTTGGTTAAATTTATCGCTAAGTAAGTTTACCATTTAGGGCTCATTGGGGAGTGTTTAGAGAATGCCTCTCATGGGCCCCTTTTTCGGAGGTAATAGCTATGCAAAAAATGACTGTTAAAGATATCGATGTAAAAGGCAAACGGGTTCTAGTAAGAGTAGATTTTAACGTTCCTGTTGACGACAGTGGCAACATCACAGATGACCGTCGTATCCGTTCAGCAGTTCCAACTATTGAGTATCTTGTAAATCAAGGTGCCAGAGTTATTCTTATGTGCCACTTTGGTCGCCCTAAAGAGCCATTTGATCCTGAAATGAAAGTAGATCGGATGGGGGAGCGTCTCGCACAAATTATCGGTCGTCCTGTCTGTAAACTAGACGACTGTGTTGGCGAGGAAGTAGAGAATAAAGTCTTTGCAATGAAAGATGGAGACATCATCTTGCTCGAAAACGTTCGTTTCTATAAAGACACCAAAAACGATCCGGAGTTTACCGAAAAACTTGCAAAACTTGGCGAGATTTTTGTTAATGATGCTTTTGGCGCTGCACATAGAGCTCACTCTTCAACCTTTGGAGTAGCAAAGCTTCTTCCTTCGGTTGCTGGTTTTCTAATGCAAAAAGAGATCGAGATTATGGGTAACGCTCTTAGAAACCCAGATAAGCCATTTGTAGCTATCCTTGGCGGCGCTAAAGTTTCAGATAAAATTGGCGTTATTGAAAACCTGCTTACTAAAGTAGATACATTGCTTATCGGTGGCGGTATGGCATATACTTTCTTGAAGGCAAAGGGGTATGAAATCGGCAATTCTTTACTTGAAGAGGATAAGGTTAGACTAGCTAAGGAACTTATGGATAAAGCGGTAAGTAGTAATGTTAAACTACTATTGCCAGTTGACAATATAGTTGCTGATCGTTTTGCTATAGATGCAGACAAAAAGGTTGTTGACTCAACAGCTATTCCAGCTGATTGGGAAGGTCTAGATATTGGGCCAAAAACACAGGAGCTATTTGCAAATGTAATTAAAAATGCAAAGACTGTAGTTTGGAACGGACCAATGGGTGTCTTTGAAATGGAGCCTTTTGCTGGCGGAACTAAAGCGGTAGCGGAAGCACTAGCTAAGTGTAATGGCACTACTATTGTTGGTGGCGGAGACTCAGCTGCAGCTGTAGAGCAGCTTGGTTTTGCAAACAAAGTCACTCATGTATCAACTGGTGGTGGTGCAAGTCTCGAATTCTTAGAAGGCAAAGATCTACCAGGGGTTGCAGCTCTAAAGGATAGATAGATAAAAGGGATTACCCCTCTCTTAAGGGAGGGGTAATATGGCTTGTGTAGTTTTTTAGTTGTTTAGTGAGCTTTCCTAAGACTATTTTCTACCATAGAAGCGTTTACTTTTTAATGTAGCTATGTTTTTGAAATATTATAGTTGGGTAAGTAAAGGAGGGAGCAATTTGCGTACTCCGATAATTGCAGGTAACTGGAAGATGAACAATACAGTTGAAGAGGCCTTAAGTTTAGTACGTGAGTTGAAGGAAACCTTAAATGATGTTAAAGACCGAGAGGTTGTAGTGTGTCCGTCATTTACAGCACTATATGCAGTTGCAAATGAATTAAAAGGAACTAATCTTAAACTAGGTGCACAAAATTGCTACTTTGAAGATGAAGGAGCATATACTGGTGAGATTTCTCCGGTGATGCTTAAGGATCTCGGGGTTGAATATGTTGTTATAGGCCACTCTGAAAGAAGAACCTATTTCAACGAAAACGATGATTTAGTAAATAAAAAAGCTAAAGCACTGCTTCAAAAGGGTTTAAAACCTATTATTTGTGTAGGTGAAACTTTAGAGCAAAGAGAAGCAGGTGAAACGGAGACTCTTGTTAGAAAACAGGTTTTTCGTGATTTAGATGGTATCGAGCCCTATCAACTAAAGGATGTAGTAATTGCATATGAGCCTATTTGGGCTATTGGTACAGGAAAAACTGCCACAAGCCAAGAGGCTAACAGAGTAATCGCCTTGATTCGTGCTACA
The DNA here is from genome assembly GCA_028708605.1 of Bacillota bacterium. Classification (GTDB taxonomy): domain Bacteria; phylum Bacillota; class DTU065; order DTU065; family DTU065; genus DTU065. The sequence continues at coordinate 11,693 of JAQVYS010000038.1, read as the reverse complement.
ATTAAGGAGATGTATTCAGAAAAGGAAGCAAATACTCTCCGTATTCAATACGGTGGAAGTGTTAAGCCTGGGAATGCAAAGGATCTTATGAATCAGCGTGATATCGATGGTGCTTTGGTTGGAGGAGCAAGCCTAAAGGCAGAATCCTTTGAAGCTATTGTAAAGTATTAGTTTGGAGGTCAAATATGACTAAGCCTGTAATGCTACTTATTATGGATGGCTGGGGTATTAACCCCCAAAAAGATAATAACGCAGTTTTTTTAGGTAATACTCCGAATTTAGACAGACTTAAAGCCAACTATCCAACAACAACACTTAAGGCAAGTGGTGAGGCAGTTGGAATTATGGAAGGTCAGATGGGCGATTCTAACGTTGGACATCTTAATCTCGGTGCGGGACGTGTAGTCTATCAGGATCTTGTCAGATTATCTAAAGCCATTGATAACGGTGAGTTTTTTACAAACACCGAGATTAATGAACTGATGGATCATGTTAAAGCTAAAGAAAGTGCGCTCCATTTGCTTGGACTTGTCTCTCCAGGCGGAGTACACTCTCATACAAAGCATCTCTATGCCCTGCTTGATTTAGCAAAGCAAAAAGGCTTAAGTAAGGTTTTCGTTCATGCATTCTTAGATGGACGAGACGTCCCTCCAGCCTCTGCAAAAGCTTATCTTTTAGAATTGGAAGATAAGCTAAAAGAGCTTGGTATAGGAAAGATTGCTACTATCTCAGGTCGCTACTATGCTATGGATAGAGACAATCGTTGGGACCGTGTAGAAAAAGCCTACGATGCGATTGTGCTTGGTAGAGGTAATGAAGCAAAGAATGCGGTCGAAGCCTTAGAAAACTCTTACAAAGACGATGTTACTGATGAATTTGTGATTCCGTCAGTTGTTATGTCAGATGGAAAACCAACAGCAACTGTAAATACAGACGATGGAATTATCTTCTTTAATTTCCGATTTGATAGAGCTAGACAATTAACTCGTGCTTTTGTAGATGAAGACTTTGAAGGTTTTAAGAGAACGAAGTTAGACATTAAGTTTTTATGTATGACACGATATGACGAAAAGATCGACGTGCCTTTTGCATTTAGTCCTATTGAGAACAAAAACACCTTAGGTGAATGGCTTTCTAAAAAGGGCAAGTCACAATTGCGTATCGCAGAGACAGAGAAGTATGCCCATGTGACATTTTTCTTTAATGGTTTAGAAGAGACGCCATTTAGTTTTGAAGATAGAATATTAGTGCCTTCTCCACAGGTTGCCACTTACGATCTCCAGCCTGAAATGAGCGCTTATGGAGTAACAGGAAAAGTTATTGACGCAATAGACAGCGATCAATATGATTGTATTATTATAAACTATGCAAACGGAGATATGGTAGGTCATACAGGCGACTTGCTTGCTGCCATCAAGGCTGTTGAAAGTGTAGATAGTTGTGTAGGTAAGGTTGTCGATGCTGTTTTAAGTAAGGATGGAACTGTCTTTATAACTGCAGATCATGGTAACTGCGAACAGATGATCGATTACGATACTGGTACCCCTTATACTGCACATACTTTAAATGAAGTCCCTGTGATTTTAGTAAGCAATCAAAAGTACAGTTTGAGAGAGTCTGGGATATTGGCTGATGTTGCACCTACTCTACTTGAACTGCTTGGAGTGGATAAACCAGAAGAGATGACTGGTAAATCCTTGCTGAAATAAGATACTAGGTTAAATTCTTGGAACTTATCAGAAAATAGAGACAAAATGTCGGGAGGTATTTTTTATGTCTATGATATTTGACGTACATGCAAGAGAAATACTTGATTCACGTGGAAATCCTACAGTTGAAGTTGAAGTTAGTTTGGAATGTGGTGCTGTAGGTAGAGCTGCTGTTCCATCTGGAGCATCAACTGGTCAGTTTGAGGCTGTTGAGCTAAGAGATGGCGATAAGTCTCGTTATTTAGGTAAAGGCGTTCAAAATGCAGTAGCTAATGTCAATGAAAAGATTGCTCCAGAGGTTGTTGGTATGGACGCAAGAGATCAAGCTGCAATTGATAAGATTATGATTGAACTAGATGGTACTCCTAACAAAGGCAACTTGGGTGCAAATGCTATTTTGGGTGTTTCACTTGCAGTTGCTAAAGCAGCAGCTGAGGCCTATGGATTGCCACTTTACAGCTATATCGGTGGTACTAATGCTAAAGAGTTACCAGTGCCTATGATGAATATCCTAAATGGCGGCGAGCATGCTGACAATACGGTAGATATTCAAGAGTTTATGATTATGCCTGTTGGTGGCAAGGATTTTCACGATGCATTAAGAATGGGTGCAGAAGTTTTCCATTCGTTAAAGAAGGTTCTTAGCGAGAAAGGCTATAGCACAGCTGTTGGTGATGAAGGTGGTTTTGCACCTAACCTAAACACAAACGAAGAAGCGATTCAAGTTATTATAGAAGCAGTTGAGAAAGCAGGATATGAACCTGGTAAAGACATCTTAATTGCTATGGACGTAGCTGCTACAGAGATGTTTAAGGATGATGGTCTCTACCACTTCGAAGGCGAAGGTGTAACCAGAAATACTGACGAGATGATTGCCTTCTATACTGATCTTGTTAACAAATATCCGATTATTTCAATTGAGGATCCTCTTTCTGAAGAAGAATGGGAAGGTTGGAAGAAGATCACAGAGGTTTTAGGCGACAGAGTGCAGCTAGTCGGTGACGACCTTTTTGTCACTAATACAGAGCGTCTAAGCCGCGGAATTGAGATGGGAGTTGCCAACTCTATTTTGGTTAAAGTTAATCAGATTGGTACTCTCACCGAAACCTTAGACGCTATTGAAATGGCAAAACGTGCAGGTTATACAGCCATTATTTCTCACCGCTCTGGTGAAACAGAAGATTCGACAATTGCAGATATTGCAGTCGCAACTAATGCTGGTCAGATCAAAACTGGTGCTCCTTCAAGAACTGATCGTGTTGCTAAATACAATCAGCTTCTAAGAATTGAAGAAGCTTTAGAAGACGTGGCAGTTTATAGTGGAGAAAAAACCTTCTATAACGTAAAGAAATAGTGATAGTCTAACGGGGTTTGTTTTAGTGGAAACTAAAATAAACCTCTCGTGTTTTCTTTTCTTGAGAGGAAGGTATTAATGTGGTAGAATATCCTCATAACTGGAGGTGATGCGGGTGTTGACTTTCTTAACAGTGCTCGATGTTATTGTCGCTATATTACTTGTTTTGGTTGTTGTACTACAGCCAAGTAAAGAAGCAGGACTTGGAGCATTAGGTGGTAACTCGCAGGTGTTTGCAAGTAAAGCTGGTGGATTTGAAGCCATGCTTGATAAGCTTACTACGGTGTTTGCTGTAGCTTTTATGGTGATTAGTATTTTAATTGCATTAATATCTTAATTTTGAAGGGGCGAAAGAACACTTTCGCCCCTTTAACATATCTTTAAGCTTGTAGGTTATACTAGACAATATTCCGTAAACTAGATTAGAAGGCAAAGGAAAATGATTGGTTATGAATAATATTTCAAGTAGGATTTGTTTAAGAGCCTACAAACTTCTGATCTGTTCTGCTAAAAGATACACATGACATGGGTACTAAACCAGATTATGGGAGGTCCGTGAATGCTCTATTTAACTAGAGACGAATTGTGTGATTTTTATGATGTAGATAGACTAGGTCTAGAGGATGTGCTTTTGAAAGAAAAAAAGCTTGGCACTATTTATTATCATGACAAACCCTTAGATGGACTTAACGAAAACAATTATTTAGCAGTGGTTTTGCCAATAATGGGTGAGGTTTTGGCAAAAGAGGCTTCTCAAAAACTGCCACTATTGCCATTTCCGGTACCAAAGGTTGTTTATGAATCAATGAAGCTTGATGAAGAATATCTGGTTTTAACATTAGCACGCTACAAACTTGCACATTTAAGTGGAGATTTTTCTCAAAATATCTTGTTTGATATAGACGAATATCAAAGGAGTATCGCAAGTATAGTCAATGACTATGATTACTTAAATCCTTATCAGGGTAAATTATTGTACTGGATAGATTTAAAAAGTGAATTATGCACACTGTTTGACAGTCTTCCACTAGATAATGTAGATGATATTGTTGCCCACGGTAGAAGAATCAAGGTTCAAAAGCGTACATTACGAGACAGATTTCTATAAGGACATATCTCTGGGGTGATCTATTTGCGCAGGCTAGTATTGATTGTTCTAACAACTTTAGCTGTATCTTCCGTTGTTGCAGCTGATTTTTTTATTGATATGAATATTCCCGAGTATAAGCTAAGGCTGTACTATGAAAACAAACTAGTTGAGACTTATACTATAGCTGTTGGTAAATCTATTACTCCTTCGATTTTGGGTGATTTTAAGATTATCAATGTAGTTAAAGATCCTACATGGTACCCAAAAGGTCAAGAACCTATCCCTCCTGGAAACGATAATCCTCTTGGGCCTTGGTGGCTTGGTCTAGACTACCCAGGATATGGAATTCATGGTAACAACTCTCCTAGCTCGATTGGCAAAGCTCAATCAGCTGGTTGTATTCGGATGAATAATGAGGATGTTACTTATCTTGCGAGTATTATCTCTAAAGGCACCCCTGTTCGGCTCCGCTATGATGTTTTTCTTGCATCGTATAAGAGAGACCTCTTCCAAGTAGCAGTATATCCGGATGTTTACGCATTAGGCGTTAATACAGCAGAGAATCTGCGTAGTTTTGTTTTAGGATATGGCGAGAAAGTAGAAAGCAAGGATTGGGTTTTAAATGAGTTTATCAAATACTCTAATAAGAAACCCTATTCACTCCCAGAGCCTATTGATGTCTTTATCAATAATACACAGAAGGATGCAGGATATAGGATCGTCTCAGACTATGCAATACCCATAGATGCTCTTGAAGAACAAATTGCGATTAGGAGTAGTGGAGGCAGTTATTATATAGATGGCAGGAAAGTAAAAACAACCGAAAGTAGCAGAGATTATGCTTATTTGTCGATTTTAGAAGAGGACTTTTGGCTTGGTGCAAAGGTTGATGGAACTATTAGTATGGATTTATTTACTGCCTACTTTAATGATCGATCAATAGGAAGAGTTCTAAAAAAGAAAGGCTTTCTTTTTAATGCTTCCATAATTGCACAAGAGTTAGGCTCATCTTTATATCTAAATCCCAAGTTGCAGGCTGCGATGATTGATGGGCAAATAGTTATCAATCCTGTCTTTTACAACGATGATCTCTACCTTACGAGAGCACAGTTGGCGGACTACTTTGCTCTCGGAGTAAGATTTAACAAGGATGAAAATGTAGCTTTTGTAGAATCCTTACCAGTATATTACGAGGATATTAAACTAGGATTAGATGGCTATCTGTATAATTCCAAAGCTTATATTCCGCTACTAACTTTAGAGTTAATTGACGCAGATATTGAATGGGTAGATAGTATTAACGAGAGAATAAAGGTAAATGGAGTTATACTAAAAGCTAATAAAGCTAGAGGAAGCAACTTTTATATTTCAGTTACAGATTATCTAAAGGTGACAGGTAAGTCTGTAGTAATAGAAAGCGCCGGTATCTACTTAGGAGAGCCTAAGGATACTGGCGCAAGCGCAAGTTCTAACCTATGATTCTGTGGTTGGAGCCGTATCTGAAGAATCGGGCGTTGCTAGTGCTCCTACAAGTCTATTTAGGATCAACTCTTCAATTGTTTCCTTACTGACATTTAAATCTCCTGAAAGAAGCGTATCTATCGTATCTTCAGGAATGCCATAGTTGCTTGAAAGGAAGTTCTTAAGGGTATTGACAGCATCTGTTTGCACACCTGTTGTATCACCTTTTAAGAGCTTGTCTATTGTAGCGGGGGATATTGAAATCGCTTCGCTTAGGGTTTGGCTAATATCAGCTGAAGTGATTAGTCCTGAAGAAACTAATTTAACAATCTGTCCATCTAAAGCAATCAGATCTATTCTGTCGCCTTTTACAAGTTTCTGCCAAGATTCTTCTTCATTATTTCTTTCAATCGAACTATTTGGAACGATTGCAAAGCTCTCTGGTGCATTAAAAAGTGGAGCAACGGTAACTGAATGATCGTCAGCTGCCTGTAAAAGGCCAGAGATGGTAGTAAGCCTTGATACTTGTCTTGCAAGGACATCTGGAGAGCTCGCCTCTTTGTCTGGATCAAGATCAAGAAACGTTGCTACATCTTTTGGAGTAAGGTTATCTATAGTAAGGTTTTTTGCAATAATTTCCGCATTTGTCGGATTAGGCTCCTTAGGAGGTGTAATTACCTCCTCTTTTTTATCTGAGGTATTTAGATCACTAACATCAAGTGCATTATTGCTAGAATTTAAAAGCACAATAGTTAGACCAACAACACTAAAAAGACATATTGCTAGCAAAACAATAAGTGTTTTTTTCATCGAGATCCTCCTCTTACTAGCGTCATATAATAGTCTTCGTTCCTTATGCTTTGAACCCTTGATGTAGATTCGGGCAGTAAAAGCAAAGGTTAAATAAGCAGGGAAGCTTTGTTTAAGTGACGAAAAATAAGAACTAAAGGAAAAATAAGGGGAGACATTTATGCAACGAATGATTGCGATAGACGGGCACAGTCTTTTATATAGAGCTTTTTATGCCCTGCCTGACTTTACTACAAAATCTGGCCAAAATACAGGGGCAATTTATGGGTTTAATCTAATGCTAGAAAAGACTCTCAGTGATTATCAGCCTGACTATGTTTTTGTGGCTTTTGATTCAGCTAAGCCCACTTTTAGACATGAAATATTTGAAGACTACAAAGCTCACAGACCGCCAATGCCTGAGGAGCTAAGAGGCCAAGTGGATTTGTCTAAAAAGCTCCTTGACCATTTAGGAATTCCACATATAGCTGTAGATGGTATAGAAGCTGATGATTTAATCGGTACTATTTCGAAGCTGGCAAAGAAGTGGGAAGTCGAGTATCTAATTTTAACTGGTGATAGAGATTCTTTGCAGTTAGTCGATGATACTTGCAATGTTTTGCTAACAAAAAAAGGTATCTCAGAGGTCATCCGTTATGATGTAAACAAAGTTAAAGAAGATTATAGTATAACCCCTGATCAGGTGATTGACTATAAGGGCTTAGTAGGAGACGCAAGTGACAATATTCCTGGTGTAAAAGGAATAGGTGACAAGACCGCTACAAAACTTTTAAAAGAATATGGGTCGATTGAGAATATTTTACAGAACTTGGATAAACTAACACCAAGTGTACTAAAAAAACTACATGACCAAAAAGAGATTGCTCTTTTAAGTAAAGAATTAGCTACAATCCAAACCAATCTAGATCTAGATATATCTTTAGAAAACAGTAAGTTAGAAGAGCCTGATATAGAGCCACTACGTGAGTTTTACAGAGAACTTGAATTCACTTCTTTTCTAAAAAAACTGCCTGACGGAATAGAAAAAGCTAATGATATTGTTTTACTACCTAAGTTAGATAACTTTGACTTAACACTTTTAAAAAACGAGACGGAAATTTTTTTGGAAGATATGGGACAAGACTATCTACTATCTACTACAAAGTGGTGGACAGCTCTTTCAAAAAACAAGCAGGATCTCTTTGCCGAAAACTGCTGTGACCTTGCAAAGATTGGAAAAGGCAGGAAAATCTTTACCCATGGAGCCAAAGAGTTATATCTACAAGATATAGATTTAGATATAGAGGACGATTTAGAACTTGCAGGCTATCTACTAAATCCAGATTTTTCTCATGATTTGGTATCACTGGCAAGAATGTATCTTAATTTGGAGATAGGCGAAGAATATGAACAAAGGGCTGCTGTAGTTTGGCAGCTTAGAAAAGCAATGAGAAACGATCTTGTCCAGAATGACCTGCTTTACCTATATGAGCAGATTGAACTACCACTATCAAAATTACTTGCACAAATGGAGACAGCTGGAGTAAAGGTTGATAAGGATCAACTAGCTAAGTTGTCTAAAGAATTTTCAGAGAGGATAGAAGTTTTAGAAGAAAGGATCTTTGCTTTAGCAGGAGAAGAGTTTAATGTCAATTCTTCGAAGCAACTCGGGGAGATATTATTTGACAAGCTTGGACTTCCTGCAACAAAAAAGACTAAGACCGGTTATTCGACTTCAGCTGATGTGCTAGAAAAACTAGCACCAATTCATCCGTTACCAAAGTATGTGATCGAATATAGACAGCTACAAAAATTAAAGAGTACGTATACCGATGCCCTTATAAAGCTAATCAATCCTATAACACAAAGGATCCATACTAATTTCAATCAAATGGTTACAGCTACAGGTAGGCTATCAAGTAGCAATCCAAACTTGCAGAATATCCCGATCCGCACTGAAGAAGGTGCGAAAATTAGAGGATGCTTCGTTCCAGAAAAGGGGTTCTTGTTGCTATCGGCGGATTATTCACAAATTGAGCTTCGAGTTTTAGCACATTTTTCGGGGGATCAAGACTTAATCGCTAGCTTTAGACACGATGAAGATATTCATGCAAGGACTGCAGCTGAGGTACTTGGCAAAAATTTATCTGAAATTACACCACAGGAAAGAGGCTGGGCAAAGGCCATTAATTTTGGAATCATCTATGGTATTAGTAGTTTTGGCTTGGCACGTAATACTGATCTTACTAAAAAGCAGGCCGAGGAATATATCGGCAAATATCTACAACGTTATCCAAAAGTAAAAGTTTATATGGATGATATTGTAGAAACAGCTAAGCAGAAAGGGTATGTAGACACTCTTCTTGGAAGAAGGAGATATCTTTCTGAGATAAATTCCAGTAACTTTATTAGAAGAAGTGAGTCAGAGAGAATGGCACTGAACACTCCCATCCAAGGAACTGCTGCAGATATAATCAAAATTGCTATGTTAAATGTTAAAAAAGCAATTGCAGAAAATGATATAGATGCCAAGTTGATCCTTCAAATTCACGACGAACTCGTATTTGAAGTGAAAGAAGGATTTGAAGATAGACTAGCGAGTGTAACCAAAAAAGTAATGGAAGAAGCGGTAAAGCTCGATGTTCCCTTAAAAGTAGGAATATCTATCGTTAAGCACAATTAGGAATTACTGGTATTTTTGTGATATATTTAAAAAAGAAAGTTGAATTAGAAGGATAAAGTAAAGAGATATTGAACTTATATTATGAAAGTAGCGTCTACACGTTCTTTTAACACTCGCAATATCTTAATCAAAGCCTCAGGGTAGTTATCCTTCTTGTTTGAAATATCTTAAGGCGCAGAAATAAGTAGGGGGGTGTTAACTAGGTAGGTAAGAATCTGTGAGCAGAGAATTTATTACAAGGAAACATGGATACTTGTAATAAAAATCTTGTGTGACACATTTTCTTATGACCATTTAAGAAAACCTTCAATATTTCCAATTAAACTTAGAAATGTTGCGGTTCGTGTGGGCAATACTTGGGGGCAACTACTTTTACTGAAAGCTTGTGTGATAATTCTACACTCGCTAAAAAGGATATTTTAGTTAAAAGTAGAAGTTTTTTAAAAACGTAGCTCACAGTGGATGAAATCCTCTAAGAATTTCAACCCAAGAGCAGACAAGTAAAGGGAGGAAAGAATCAATGAGTAAAGCAATGCAAAAGTTTGCATTAGTTTTGGCAGCAGTAATGGTGCTTAGTATGGCATCATTTGCAGCTGGAGAACTAGGTGTTACAGGTACAGCAGCGTTTACTTTAAAGTACGACGGATTTACAGGTGATGTGCTCGGAAGTACTTATTTGAAGTTTAGTGGTGTACTCAAGAATGCACCTGTTGAAGTAATTTACGGTAATGATGCACACAACAGATTCTGGAAAAACATTGATTTTTGGAACAGTTATATCACTGGTGTCGATCAAAAACCTTATGTTTGGGAACCCTACATGGTAAAGCTCAAAATTACAGGAGCTTATTACAAAAAAGGTCCTAGAGTAACTACTCATGTTGGTGACTTCAGTTACCCATTACCAATGTATGTTACTGGTAACTTCCACAAATATCAAGGTATGGGTGTTATGATTTCTGATTACCCAATCGTTGATAAAGTGACAGTAACTCCATTTTTTGCATGGCCTAAGTATGGAGCAAGCCACACTCTCGGTGGTATGCCAAAATACTTCTGGAATATGGGTGCACTTGTAAACGCTAACAACCTTGTGCCTGATTTGACAATTAAAGCTTATGCTATGAGTCATCAGCAAAAAGAAGGTACTCATATACGTTACGGTGCTGACCTAGGTTCTAAACAGGCTTTCTCTGGTGTTAATGCTAGTCGTGGAGCAGATCAATTAATTCTGTACACAGCTGGTGTTACTACTGGAACTAACCCTTGGGGTAAAGAAGCCTTAATTGGTCCAGACGGAAAAGTCCTCAAAAACGCTGCTAACGTTGATGCTGTAGTTCCAGCAGGACACTACGTTATTTCCGGACACGGTGCAATGGCTACTTGGGTAACTGAAAACCTTACAGTTGGCTCGACAGTGGATGTTGTTTTTGGTAATCCAAAAACAACTAGAGCTGAAGCAACCTATGGTGTAGAGGCTGGTTATAAATTATTTGGTGTCAATTTGGCATCTAAATTCTTACTACGTACAACCTATGATGCTACCGATCTTCTTGATGTGAAGAAAGATAACCAGATTGTTTTCACAGCTAACGCTGACTATACCTTTGTGTTCGACAACAATATAAAGGCTAAAGTATCTGGTGGCTTCAGAACGATTGATCAAGACTTTGCTCCACATGCACGTCAGACAGATGCAAGATATAACGCAATTGAAGCTCAGCGTGGTCAGTTAGGTGGTAACGCTGGTCTAAACCTAACTCTTCCAGCAAAGACAAGTGTAGACATAACTGGTGATTATTATAACAAGAAACCTACTGAGACTTCGACAACTGATAGAGGAACAGCTACTGTTGCTGTAACAAATAGCTATTTCTTTGATGTAACAGCAAAAGCTTCTGTAACAGGAACTAGAACAGTTACTGAGACTCCTGATGAAATTAATGTTGTAAACTCTGTAACAACATCTGGCTCACTTGCTAGAAACTTCAGACTTCCAAACAGAGATCAAATCAGTGCAACCTATAGTCTATCCACAAGTAATGTACTGGCTAAGCCAATTACTTGGACCAATAAATTGGTTGCATCTTCGGATTTGACTGTGCCTGTATTAAACAAACTATATGTTGAAGGTACTGTTCAGCTAGTAACAGCTGGCGGAGAAACAACACCTACCTATATCGGGCTACTCAAACACACATTACCAAATAACGTTAACCTAGAAGCTAAGTTTACCAAAGCTGGAATTCAGAAGCTTAGCTGGTACGCACAAGCCACTTACAGTGTTTCTTTCTAGGAGTAACCAAAAGCTGCTGACTTTGTCAGCAGCTTTTTTTATAATCATTAGATGATATAGAAGCGGTTAGAAATAGCAGATATTGAAGATAAAATACTTAACTCAAAAAATCAGTGACTTACTTTGTAAAGAGAAAAGATAACGTCCATTCAAATTCAAACATTAATTGCTAACTGTGCTGCAAATGAGCTGGCGAAGGATATACTAACCCTTGTTTTTAACCAAATTATGGAGCAACAAAGAACGGAATATATAAAGGCAAACGACTCCGAAAGATGCGATAGCAGGCAGAGTTCCCGAAATGGGTACCA
>JAQVYS010000111.1 GCA_028708605.1 Bacillota bacterium | reverse complement strand
GATTCTTATCTTACTTTTAAGGGACGTTTCATTGATGCAAGTGAAGTAGTTACTATCAGTTATGAAGTTTCCCAAAAAGCACATAACGCTTTGAAATGGTTGATTTCAAAGCAAGGTAAAAACATCAACGATCGCGTGTTCTTAGTTTGGGGTAACAAGCAAACAGATATTATTTCGCCACAAGAAGATGCAATTACATTTTTTCAAAGTATCGGATTAAGTACTGGAGATGATGAAGAAGGAAGCAATACTCATGATGTGTTTGCAAGAAAGTTTAACCAAGCTATAGACGGATACAAAAGTGATCTTTCGTATAACCCCAGAGTTATCTTGATGGTTTTTGATGCTGCAACAACAGGGCGACTAGCCATTTTATATTATCAACAGCTAGAGACTAGAGATTATATAGACAGAATCCAAAATTGGCACCAGACGTGCACTTGGCGACATTCCTATAAGACTAACAAAGACGGTAAGAGAGTTGTCTTCTATGGAGCTCCAGCTACTAGAGATATTGTTTTTGCAGCCTATGGGCCTAATGCTAATGACAAACTAGTTAAAGATACGATGTTGAGATTACTGCCGTGTATAGTCGCTGGTCAAAGATTGCCTTTAGACATTATTAAAAGTGCTTTCAACCGAGCTATAAACCCTGAGGCTTCAAGTATAAAAGACGGAGATTGGGAGAAAACGCTTAGTATTTCCTGTGCTTTAATAAATAAGCACTATCAAAAGGAGGGATATAGTGTGGCTTTGGATGTAACTAACAGACAAAGAGATTACTTGTTTGGTCGTTTGTTAGCGGTTGCTGATGTGCTAGAAAATAGTGGTCTTGATCCTGGAGAAAAGAGAGCTACTAACGCAATTAGATACATGAACGCTTTTGCTACACATCCTGCACGAACTTGGAAAGTTATTCAAGCCAATATTCAACCTTATCAAGTCAAACTGGGACGTAGCGCTAATTACTATAACAGAATAATCGATGAAATAGCCTCGGAGATTAAGATAGAAGACTTTAATAATAAACCGTTAAGTGGAGTATTTTTGTTGGGTTTTTACAGTCAAAGACAGGAATTGTATACGCCCAAAAAGGGTAACATCAATATAATGGAGGACGAAAATAATGGGGATTCTTGATCATAAGATCGATTTTGCTGTCATTCTTTCGGTCAAAAATGCTAATCCTAACGGCGATCCTTTGAATGGGAATAGACCTCGTCAAAACTATGATGGTTATGGCGAAATTTCTGATGTCTGTTTAAAGAGAAAAATACGCAATCGTTTGCAGGATCAAGGAGAGCGCATTTTTGTTCAATCTGATGATCGCAAAGATGACGGTTGTAACAGTTTAAAAGAAAGAGCGGATTCGGTTGAAGATCTTAAAAAGAATACTAAGAATACGGATCTCTATCATGATATTGCTTGTCAAACTTGGATCGATGTAAGAAGTTTCGGGCAAGTCTTCGCTTTTAAGAAAGGCAAATCAGATCAAAGTGGCATCTCGGTAGGGGTAAGAGGTCCGGTTTCGATCCATCCTGCGGTTAGTGTTCATCCTGTAGATATCACAACTATTAAAATTACTAAAAGTGTAAACTCAGAGACTTCAGAGAAAAAATCTTCTGATACCATGGGAGACAAACATCGTGTAGATTTTGGAGTATACGTTTTTTATGGTAGTATTAATGTTCAATTAGCGGAAAAGACGAGGTTTACTTCAGAAGATGCAGAAAAAATCCGGCAATCCTTATTAACGTTGTTTGAAAATGATGCGTCGTCAGCACGTCCTGACGGAAGTATGGAGGTTCATAAGGTTTTCTGGTGGGAACACAATTCTAAGCTAGGGCAATATCCATCTGCAAAAGTCCATCGTTCTTTGTCAGTCAAGCCCAAAGTTGACCAGCCCCGTTCAATTGACGATATCGATGTTAATGTGGAAAGACTAGAAGGATTAAGTTTGAAAATTTATGATAGATAGTCTAGAAGACAACTATTTGCTGGTGTCTAGAATTCAGCATTTTCAGTTCTGTAAGCGTCAATGGGCACTGATTGAAATTGAACAACAGTGGGATGAAAATGTTAGAACCGTTGAGGGACGCCGTATTCATGAAAAAGTTGATCAACCGTTTTTAAGAGAAAAACGCAATGACTTGTTGATTATCAGAGCGTTACCTATATGTTCTCACGAATTAAAAGTAACAGGTGTTTGTGATGTTGTTGAGTTTGTAGAAGATCCCGATGGAGTTCCAATACAAGGAAGCAAGCTTAAATATATGCCAACACCAGTTGAATATAAGCGGGGAAAGCCGAAATCAAACGATAGTGACATTTTACAACTAGTAACTCAGGCAATGTGCCTAGAAGAAATGTTGGTTTGTTCGGTTCCGATAGGGTATTTATACTACCATGAAATAAGACATAGGCAAAAAGTTGAAATAACTGAGGATTTGAAACAAAAGGTTCGTGATGTACTCAGAGAAATGCATCTTTATTATTCGAAACGGCATACCCCTAAGGTAAGGACTGGCCCTTTTTGTAAGAACTGCTCACTTATGGATATTTGTCTACCTGAATTGATGAAAAAACGTAATGTGAGTGACTATATTGAAAGGCTTATCGAAGATGAGAAAACTACTTAACACATTATTTGTTACAACTCCAGAGGCTTATCTATCGCTAAATGGCGAGAATGTTGTTGTGATGAAAGATGACGAACGAATTGGGAGAGTGCCGTTGCATAACCTTGAGGCCATATATACCTTTGGATATGTTGGAGCAAGTCCTGCTTTAATGGGTGAATGCGCGTCCAAAGGGATATGTTTAGTTTTTCTTTCAAAAAGTGGTAGGTTTAGAGCAAGAGTAGTTGGAGAATCAAGAGGAAATGTAACCTTAAGAAAAACACAGTATAGAATATCTGATAATATTGAAGCGAGCACATTAATCGCGAGGAATTTTATTGTAGGCAAGATCTTTAACTCAAAGTCTTACCTCCAGAGAATCGCTAGAGACTATTCATTAAGAATTGAAGCAAATAATCTTAGTTCGGTAATTGAAAGCTTAACAAGTCTGATGCACAGGGCAAGGTCTGCAGAACAATTGGATTTACTACGAGGTCTTGAAGGACAAGCAGCATCTTCTTATTATGACGTTTTCGACCAGTGTATACTACAACAAAAAGATGAGTTTTATTTTAGAAAAAGAAATAGACGACCTCCATTAGACAGAGTGAATGCTTTATTGTCCTTTGCTTATACTCTTCTAGCGAACGATACCGCAGCAGCTTTAGAAACGGTTGGTTTAGATGCATATGTAGGTTTCTTACACAGAGATCGTCCAGGAAGAGCATCTTTAGCTCTAGACTTAATGGAAGAACTAAGGTGTATTTACGCCGATCGTTTTGTTTTATTTTTGATCAATAAAAGAGTAATTGAAAAAGATGATTTTGTTTTGAAAGAGAGTGGAGCTGTTTTATTAACAGATGATGGCAGAAAGACATTTCTAAAACATTGGCAGGATCGAAAACAAGAGAAGATAACACATCCTTATCTCAATGAAGTGATTGCATGGGGTTTAGTTCCTTATGTTCAAGCTCTACTTTTGGCTAGATATCTAAGAGGGGATTTGGATGAATATCCTCCATTTTTATGGAAGTAGGTCATTGTCATGAAAATAGTGGTTACGTATGATGTTAGTACAATTGATGCAAAAGGAAGGAAACGCTTAAGAAATGTTGCAAAAATCTGTCAAAATTTTGGTATAAGAGTACAAAACTCTGTTTTCGAATGTGTTGTTGATTCAACACAATACCTTCAATTAAAGTATCAGCTAGTAGATGCAATCGACAAAGAAGAGGATAGTCTGCGTTTTTATCGATTGGGAGATAATTATCGTTCAAAAGTGGAGCATATCGGAGTAAAAACAGCATTAGAAGTGGAAGACAACTTAATTTTTTGATGTAGCGCGGATGTCAAGTGAACATGATTATGTAGAATATTTACATCTCAGAATACCATTAATTTTTGTTTTTGTGTTCTTGCTTTAGTAAAAAATCCATGGATTAAGCAAGAAAATGGCGATATTCGTAAGAAACTAGTAAATTCAGTTGAATTACGTTTAAAATCGCCGTCGCACCCTTCATGGGTGCGTGGATTGAAATGATACGTCACTCATGGAGCAGTGGAAGACTCAGAGTCGCACCCTTCATGGGTGCGTGGATTGAAATTGTTATTGCATGGAGCCACTTATATTTGATAAACAGTCGCACCCTTCATGGG
>JAQVYS010000037.1 GCA_028708605.1 Bacillota bacterium | reverse complement strand
AATGATACTTGGAGACGCTTTGACAGTAATATAGTCTCAAACCCAGAGGATTTTAAAGATACTTACAAGCGGCTTCTGGACGAAACCGTCGAAAAGGTAAATGCAACTCTGGTTTTGATGGATCCATTTGTGTTACCGTATCCAAAAGACCGCATAATGTGGAGAGAAGACCTTGAAGCTCGCATCACTATTGTAAGGGAGCTGGCTAAAGAGTATAAAGCGTTTTATGTGCCCCTTGATGGTTTATTTTATCAGGCATCAATTGCGACTCCTTATGAGTATTGGTGTCTAGACGGAGTGCATCCGACGCTTGCAGGCCATGGACTAATTGCAGATGCTTGGCTAAAAACTGTGCTAGGTAAGTAAGAGCGAAGCTTTATAACAATAAGGCAAAATTCCATAATGATTTAAAAGACCAAGCATTTCTACTTGGTCTTTTGTGTTAAGTGACTATCCATCCAATCGGTATTATACTGGAGAACATCCTTCCAACAGTCTTCATTGTGAGTTTCGTGAAAGAGACTCTGCCAGCTTGCAAAAGAAGCGTTTGGACAGTGGTTTACAAAATTGTTACTGGCATCATGTGAAGTAATTGGATCATCAGTTCCGTGGACAATTAAAAGAGGAAGAGGGAAACTTCCAGCTCTCTCTATTGCAAATTTTGCGGCTTTCATAACTTCGTTAAGAAACCGTACTGATATATAACCGTGTACTAATTCATCATTCATATATTCAGTTGCAACAGCCTTGTTTCTGGATAGACCAGTTACATCAAGTCCAGTTTTAATGATCAAATTTGGCATCAGCATGGCTAGAAATTTAGCACCAATTTTTTGAATCTTGGGAGGAGGAGTAGTTAGCATTAGCCAGGGACTTGTTGAGACTACACCTAAAAAATCTGTGTCTCTTCTTAGAATGTAGTTTAAGACGATGTTTCCACCTAAGCTATGTCCATATAAAAATGCTGGAGTGGCGAGTTCTAACCTTTTTGCTTCACGGCAAAAGACCTCTACATCATTCATTACCGCATTGTAGCTACTTGCATGACCTCTTTTGCCAGCTGATTTGCCATGACCTCTTAAATCAAAGGAGATACAAGAAAAGCCCTTTTCATTAAAGAACGAAGCTACATGTTCATATCTGCCTGAATGCTCTCCCATCCCATGGATAAGATAGATTGCAGCTTTTGGCCTTTTAATAGGCCAGTAGCGATAGTGTAGATCTGTACCATCAAAGCTCTTCCAAAATCCACTAAAAGGTGCCATAGAAAACCTCCTGGATTTTAATTGAAGTCAAAATCGAATTATGAGCCACTACTATAATATGTTTACATCTAGCTTTGTTAAAGACAGAAGAGAATATCATCTCTTCTGCCTTTTTTCTTAAACTTAGTACTCTTCTTACCGGTAATATCTATGCCTGAGGGAAAAAAGATTTTAGTTATTTTCTGACCCAGACTTTTATATAATCATATGTTACGGCAGTCATGTTAGTTCTTACAGAGATAAAGTCACCGTCAAAAATCGGGTTAGGATCAACCCATTGTAAAACTGAGTTGCCGTCTAGATAAACGTCAATAATACCAGCTTTGACATCATATTCTACTCTGATAACACTTGGGTGGCCCTCTATAGCAGGGTAACCTTCAACTTGAGTAACATGGGTTAAAGTGCCGGCGGATGCTCTGTAAAGCTGAACTCTACCATAATCTTGGAAGACCAAGTAAGATTCACCGCGGTTAACATCATAACCGTCACTAGCCATAAAGTGGAGCCCAGCTGCAGGAGACCATTGTCCGCCACTTATATCATAGTTGACTTTGTATTCGTAAATAAAGACATGGTCACCGAGTTGCTCTAGCTCTTGTGAAGCGATAGTATTAGTGTTTGAAAGATCATAACCGCTCAAACCACCGTCATAAACTTCCCAATCTCCAACAACTGGATCCCAATCTACCGATCGATCATCAGTTTTGTCGAAATTGGCCTCATAGATAAGAATGTCCTCAGCAAAGATTCCAATGGAAAGAAGAAGAACTACTGCAATTAAGGCTAATATTCTGTTTTTCATGCAGATACCTCCCATAAGTTGTAATCGCCCTCAGACTCTTACTTATTTCTCGTAGTCTTTTAAAAAATCCTGTGTCAAAACCTTAATTTAAAAGCAAAGTTCTAGTAGAAAACTTGAATGATGCCTTAAGAAACAAAAAGGAACCTAAACAGGTTCCTTAATTGTACATTCATTAATTGGTTCTTGGTGTTGGAGGAACATATTCTTTTTCTGAGTTTTGGAAAATGTAGATATTTGCAATTCTTGATACTGAAACAAGAGAGCTAGATAGAGTTTCTACTTCAGACGATCTGATAACTCTGTCTGCCTTCAACTGTTCAATGGCAGCTAAAAGAGTGATGGTTTTTTCTCTCAGTTGTATAGCATTTTCCAGGTTTTCGTCCCAACTAGCTACTTCATCCCTTAAACTAACTGTAGCTTTGGAGAGATCATCTAAAGAAGCTCTATGATACTTATCAGCAGCTTCATCTAACAGAATAACAGCAGCTTTAAAAGGCTCTCTCATTGGCATGACAGAAGTATTCTTAAATAGGCCACTTACAGCATCATCGTATTTTTCTTTCCAGAAGCTGATGTTAGAGAAGAGTGCGACTCCAGTACTTCCAACTTCTCTTGTGGATTTAATCTGCCCGATGTTATTGAAACGGTCGTTAACATAGAGTCCTAAACCAGGATAAACCCAAGCTTTATCCTCTATTAAGGCTAAGCCTTTTTTAGCATTACCTTTAAAACCAGCGGTGTCGTTGCGATAATCCATTGTCATCACAAAATCGAGATAACCGTTATCTAACCAGTGCTTCCAGTTCTGCATAACATCTCGCCGAGAATTCTCAGGATCAGGTACAACAGCAGCAGAGAGCAGAAGAGTAGAATTTGTCTCATCAAGCATTTTGCGGATCTGTTCTACAAAGGTAGTCACATTGTTTTCTCTCCAGGTATTAAATCTGATCCATTCTTGAGAGCCTACTCTTATTTCATCCAGCTTAAGGCCAGTAGCATTGAAAAAAGCCTCTTTGCTATAGTCTGAGTAGCCAAAATGGCTAATTCCATCTTCGTTATAGCGAATATAGTCGACATGCAGTCCATCTACATCATATTTTGTTATAAGCTCATTATAAAGCTCTAAGAGGTAAGCTCTTACTTCAGGATGGGAGGCGTTATACCAAGCAGTTTGATACTCCCAGTTTGAGAAAGGTTGTCCTCTTTCATCTAACTCCACCCACTCAGGGTGTTTTTGTAGAGTAGGGCCAAACTCACCCCAGTAACCACCACAAAATACCCAAACCCATGGGTGAACCTCAATTCCGAGCTTGTGGGCTTCATCGATTACAACCTCTAAAGGATCAAAAGGCAAATCCTGATAGATCTTTTTTTGCTCGCCAACTTCGCTACGAAATAGAGTAGCGCCACTATAGATAGTTTCAGGGAAGATCATATTGATATTGGCTTTAGCAAGTTTTCTGACGATATCTCTAAAGTCTTCTTCGGTCTTCGATGCTTCAAAGCTTTGGTAGTCAATCCAGACTGCTCTAGCTTCAGCGCCTCTTGTCTGTAAAATACCAGGAATCATTTGGTTTGTAAGATCCTTAAGAGTATATAGATAAGTTCCAGCCTTTTCGCCTGCATTTTTTGATTCGGCAAATTTCAATGCTCCATAGACTTTTTGAGAATCTTCGTAGGCTTTCATGGCGTCTTCTGGTATTACTTCATAGTTTCTTTGAGCAACCTTAAAATCGCGTTCTATAGTCTTGTACCAGGCTTTTGCTTCATCGATTGGGTCTTTAATATCGTCTACTGTCAATCTAAAGAAACCTCCTTCAATATCTCCTAAAAAAGCAGTTAAGATTTCCAGTAAAGCTTCTGTGTAAACTTTTGGCGTTTCCTTCATATATACATTTTCTGCAATATAAGCGGTTGAATCAGTTTTGATAATTGCAGGGAAGCTCTCATTTAAAACGCTGATGCTCTTAAAACTCGCGAGGCTTTCTCCGTCGAAGGCCTTTACGATCAATGCTTCTTTAGTTGGAGCCTCTGCATCAGTTAGATTGTTAAAAAAGTCTAGGTTAAAGCTAGTCTTAAGAGGTTTTTTTGGAAGACTTGAGTCTATTGAGACTTTAAGAAGATCAGCTAAAGCTAAGTCTTCTCGAAGATTTCCATTTGGCTCCATTAATGAGGTGTTATAAGTTGCAATGACATAACCTCCTGCTTCTATATACTCTTTGTAAAGCTCTACCTCTTTGTCTTGCATAGCACTTTGTGCCAGTAAAATAACTGCTTCATAGTAGTTTAAAGCACCGTTTGACACATCCTCGCTCGTTATGGTGTCAAACATAACAAAATTTTCATCTAGAGCTATCTGTAAAGCCTCAATACCTTTGTTGTATATATCCTTACCTACTAAACTTTGTGTTTTAGAGTCGGTGACTATAGCAATACCGTCTTTTAGATCGATGGCAAAGCCTACCGAGACTAAAAGCAAAGCTACAAGAAGTATGCTAAAAAGTCTTTTTGAAATAGCGAAAATAGTAATCTCCTCCTCAATCTTGTTATAAAATAAGAATTACGCGTACGTTTTCTAAAACCTTTCGCAACGTTTATCAGTAAAAGGGAACACCCTATAAGAGGTTTTTTTAAGCTGGGTGCTTTTTGCGTTTAGCTTTTATGATAAATAGTATTAAAGCTAAAAAATAAACGACAATCAAGCCTAAAGTTAAAAATAGCATTTTGTTTGATTCGGGAGCAAGACCGATAAAAATTAACATAGGTGCGCCAAAGAAGATTGCAAAACTGCTGCCTGTTATAAGATTTGTAGCAGCTGGTGTTTTAAAATAGGGATCGATCTCTCTAAGTAGCAGTACACCTGAGCTTATTGTTCCTGTGAGCATACCGTACATCGAAAGTAAGCCTTCGTAATAGTGATTTGGATAAATCTTTTTGCAGAGCCATCGCAAAAAGAGTAGTGTAACAAAGGTTCCAAAAAAGCACATCAAAGCAAACGGAAGCCAAAGAGCTTTTACATCCTTAATCTCGATGGAGGCGATTCCTGCAATAACCATGTAGTCAAAAGCAACACCTGAGATACGTGCTAAAAGATAGTTGTTAGGGTATTGGTGTTTCATTAGTTTTGCTTTTTGCAGTCCCTTAAACAACCCTCTAAACAGTGTAGCAACAAGGCTACCGATAATAAAGTTGAAACCCCAAATTAAAGGTGAGATACTTTTTGCAAGACCAGGGAGTGATGTATTTAGTAGATTAGTAATTCCTAGCGAAACTAAGTAAGTTACTAGATATACGAGCAAAACCAATGCTATTTGGATAGAAAATTTATCAATAGACTCTGAGATGGGAATCTCTTTTTTAGAATGAAAGTAGTCAGGATCTAGAGTTTCAGAGTAGTTTTTGGTTTTTACTGTTTGGAATTTACCTTTTTTGCGAAGGTAATTGAGGTAAATCACTCCAACAACACAAGCTGAAAGGTAGCCCATGGCTGCAATAGAAAGACCAAATGACTGTCCTCCCACAAAACCTAAATTTTCATAGGTAGAACCGACGTTGTTAGCCTGTCCAGGTCCTTGTCCAAATCCCATTGGTAACAAAATACCTGAAGCCTTAAACAAGCTAGGCAGTACGGTATAAGCTAAGGAGATCGAGATAATCAGACCTACAATACCTTGAATAAGGTAGGTAGATACAATCAGAGCACCACTTTTTGCTGCTACAAAATCAACACTTTCAGCTTCCTTCTTTTGAGAGGGTATCTGCAGGGAGAGAGCAATAAACCCGATGGCAATAGTGTGGTAGGTAATCATCTCTAAAAGTTCAAGCTTGACAGGAAACCAATTAAATGCTCTAAAAAGTAAAGAAATAAAACCAGCAATAACTGCTGTTGGCATAAGACTTTTTTGGACTAATGGGATTTTTCTCCTGAGGATATTAGCAAGGAGAAGTATACCAGATAAAAGTCCTATCTGTATCATAATGTTCCATAAGCTGGTATTTGAAGCTGAAAAGTCCATAGATTTTCCCTCCTTGTACTTAACCTAGATTTTGCGTTCCCGAATTCTGTCAAACAAAAGTAAAAAGCCGAGAATCCTAATTCTTAGAGCATTACTCTTAGATCGGTTAAGGATCTACAGATCAACGGATATTTAATAGAGGCTCTAGGGTGTTTGGATTTTATTTCATAGAACTGTTTGCCTTTCACAGAAAAGGTGAGAAGGGTTCTTTGAATGACTGCCATATCAGTAATATCCTTAAGTAAAAAGCTGATTTTTTGGCCTGTATTTGTGTCTTGTAATACTAGACGATCGTTGTAGAGGATGAGGTCTCCTTCTCCTACTTGCTGGGTTTTGGTTCCAGTTTCAAAACTATAGAGCATCTGGTTTTTATCAGACAAAATAGGAGTATTTTGTGGAAGGTTTTTGTGGAAGTCTGTTTTTTGTATGATAAAGTTTCTTTGCCACTTATCCCATTCTAAGATACATTTAAAGGGGGCCTCTTTTTCTGTAAGGCTTTCAAATAGTCCAAGCATTGTATAGCGGAGGCTTAGGCCACAGGAACAAAAAAACCGATCTCCATCGCTTTTCAAGGAACCGATCTTATGACATTTAGGACAGATAAAAAGGGAGGTTTCTAGATATTCTGCTGGGTTTTTACCTTTAAATTGGATTTTGGCTTTAGCATTATCTTCAAAGGCATTTACATATAAATCGTTTTTTATACAATTATAAAGGGTTTCATCGCTCATCAAAGAGATCTCTTCTGGACTATATTCCTTGATAATTCTACCTTCCATTTGGCCTCTTCTTTTGAATTTACCCCAGCGAGGTTGGGTAAAATAACCGCCTGTTAAACGATAAGTAATTAAGGCTTTGCCACTTTTTTTTACAAGCTTAGCTGTAGCTTCAGTAATCACTCCTGTTTCACCATTCCAAGAGCAAGAGCCTTCTGCAAACATACAGACATTGTTGCCATTTTTTAAGGTTCTTAAGATCGCAATTGCAGTATGCATCTCAGTTCGAGCTTTAACACGTAGAATTGGTGCGACCAGAAACTTTAGAATACTACTTACAAATCTAATGCGAAAGAGGTGCTCACTAGCTACAAAATACATCTGCTGAGGAAAGCTTAAACCTACAAGTATCGGATCTAAGTTTGTGACATGGTTAGAGAGGACAATAAAAGGGGTATTTTTTGGTTTAGCAATATCATACTTAAAGTTGTAGATCCTACTCATAAATGGTTTTATAATAAACCACAAAATCCTGTAAACAACAAGGTGGAAAGTATTTTTTTTCATAAGGAAGGCTCCTTTTGGCAAACCGTTTAATCAATGCCTAGACGTCAAAGTTCTAAAATATAAATTATACAAAAAAAGTGCAAAGCCTTTTTAGTTCAGGCAAAGGTTTTGTATAGTTAGTTTCGGGATGAAGTTTTGTCCTTATCTATTATGGAAATCTAAAAAGCTGTTTATTTTTCTAACCTTGTTTAAGAGTATACCATAGGTATGTTAATGTTAATGATGATCTTAGCTGAAGTTTAAGTTAGAAGGCGCAATACTTTTATTTATATTTATCTAGGTGTATAATAAGACTTTGGATAGGTTTTAGCCCAAACGGAAGGAAATGGTAAAAACATGGGTATCAGGAAAAACGATCTCATACGTAATGTAGCAATAATTGCTCACGTAGATCACGGAAAAACAACTATAGTTGATAGTTTACTTAAACAAGCAGGTGCATTTAGAAGAAACGAGGTTGTAGCCGATCGGGTGCTAGATTCTAGTGATCTAGAAAGAGAAAGAGGAATTACTATCCTCTCAAAAAACACCTCAGTCTTCTATGAAGATTTAAAAATAAATATTGTTGATACTCCAGGTCACGCTGACTTTGGCGGAGAGGTAGAGCGAGTCTTGCGAATGGTAGATGGTGCTTTACTTTTGGTAGATGCCTACGAAGGACCAATGGCACAAACTAAGTTTGTTTTACGTAAAGCTTTAGAGGCAAAGCTTAAGATTATTGTAGTAGTGAATAAGATGGACAGGCCTGATGCAAGGCCTCTTGAGGTTATAGATGAGGTCTTGGATCTGTTTATCGAACTTGAAGCAGATGATCATCAACTAGAGTTCCCCGTGCTTTATGCTTCGGCACGAGAGGGGAGAGCAAGTCTTTCTACAGATCAACAAGGTGAAAATATGCGTCCTTTGTTTGAGATGATTAAGCAAAAAGTTCCTGCACCAAATGGGGCAGAAAAGGCACCTTTGCAACTTCAAATAACCACACTCGACTACGATGATTATGTTGGTCGGATTGCAATTGGTAGAATCAATAATGGTATCATCAAAGCGGGTCAAACTATTGGTTTGTCTAAAAGAGACGGAAGTCTTGAATCAATAAAAATTAGTAAACTTTGGACCTACGAGGGGCTTAAAAAGGTAGACGCATTAGAGGTCGGTCCTGGAGATATAGTAGCTATTTCTGGCCTTGGCAAAGTTGAGATTGGAGAAACTGTTACGGATTTAGATGATCCACAACCATTGCCACTTTTAAGGATAGATGAGCCAACGATGAGTATGAATTTTCTCGTTAATGATAGTCCCTTTGCAGGACAAGAAGGTAAGTTTGTCACCTCTAGGCATATTAGAGAACGCCTCTATAAGGAAGCTGAAACAAATGTGAGCTTAAAGGTCTCTGATACAAACTCTCCAGATACCTTTATAGTCTCTGGTAGAGGTGAGCTTCATCTAGGGATTCTTATTGAGACGATGAGACGAGAAGGTTATGAAATGGCCGTCTCTAAGCCAAAGCCAATATTTAAAGAGATTGAAGGAAATCTTCACGAACCATTTGAAAGACTCTTTATCAACGTTCCTGAGATCTATTCTGGTAGGGTAATTGAAAACCTGGGTCTTCGCAAAGGTGAAATGCTTAATATGCAACCAGCTGGATCAACTAATGTCCACTTAGATTTTTTAGTTCCTGCAAGAGGTTTAATTGGTTTTAGAAGTGAGTTTTTGACTCTTACCAAAGGTGAAGGTATAATGCATCATTCCTTTGAAAGCTATGGGCTTTTTAAGGGTGAAATAACTCATCGTAACTCCGGCTCTCTAATCGCCTTTGAAAGTGGAGATGCTACAGCCTATGCATTAGATGCTGTAAAGGATAGAGGAGAGTTGTTTATTACTCCAGGAACTAAAGTTTATGCAGGGATGATTGTAGGAGAGCATAACAAAGACAGTGATATCGAAATTAACGTTTGCAAGAAAAAGCATCTAACTAATATGCGTGCAGCCGGTTCTGATGACTCTATCAAGCTTTCTCCTCCTAGAGTGTTTAGCTTAGAGCAGTCAATGGAGTATATTGAAGACGATGAGCTAGTTGAGATTACTCCAAGCTCTATTAGAATGCGTAAAAAGATTCTAGACCGCAACCAAAGAACAAAAGCAATAAAGAAACAAACAGAATAACTAGGGTTTGCATAAGTCGCTACAATCAAGGTTAACCTACTTTTGACCGGAATTTTTATTCAGTCAAGGAGGTTATTTTATGAGTAATGTAATTGGAACCTACAGAGATAGGGTTCAGGCAGAGAAAGCACTTGATGAACTCAAAAAAAGTGGTCTTAACGATAGGGAAGTTTCTCTAGTAGCTAAAGAAAACAATGCTGAAGGAGAAGATGGAGAAAACGCTGGCGAAAGCTCCATGGGGATGTCAACTGGAGTTGTGACTGGTGGAGCAATTGGTGGAGTTGCAGGACTATTAGCAGGAGCAGGGCTTTTAGCGATACCTGGTATTGGACCTTTAGTTGCCCTTGGACCTTTGGCAGCAACTTTAGGCGGCGCTGCAACAGGTGGGGTTGCAGGAGGTCTTGTCGACATGGGTATTCCTGAAGACAGAGGCCAGTATTACGAGAGTGAAGTAAGAAGTGGTCGTTTTCTTGTGATGGTACAAACTGATGGAGATCGAGTTGAACAAGCAGCTGAAACCATGAGAAGAACAGGTGCAAAGGATGTAGAAGTCCATTAGAGATTTAAAACCGGGTTTTTGACCCGGTTTTGTTGTTTTAAATCTAGTTAGCAATGCAACTTTCAAATTGTTAAAAAAAGTTGCACTAAACATTATATGCAACAAATTAGCCATTTAGATGCGCTTTGCCACGCTCTAGATGGCTTTATAGGATCTGAAACAATCAAATCTTTCCAATTTTTGAGATAAAACTCTAGGTTAGTTAGGAAATTGTCAATAAAAGACATTTACTAAAGAAACAACAAAATGCGTTGTTTCTTTTACCGTGTTAAGCAACGATATTAAGCTTATATTAAAAGAGACTCTCGAAACCAATCAAAAAAGATATTATTGACAAATCAAAGAGGACAAAATGTAGTTATTATTGTATATAAACAAATGCATCTTCAAAAAAACTAACGAAAATAATTGTCTACAGTCTAAAAAAACACTGAGTGAAGTCATGGTTTTTGCATATTTTTTCGTTGTTAGTGTCAAGACTTTTACGTAGGCTTTTGTTATATTGGAGATGAATGAACTTATGGGGGCGAAAAGCGTGTATGATCCTTGTGCGAGAGTTAGCGTTTTTAGAGATGATGCAACGCAGCACGAAGTCGAAGGCGCAAGGGCTTTAAGGCCGCTGGGCAAAGAGCCTTTTATACTTCCTGAAGAATTTCCGTTTGGAATCGCACACTTTTACTATACATCCTACTACCAAATGGAGCCTCACAGACATGCAGAATTGGAAATTATTTATAGTGTAAGTGGGAAAGGGTATCTATTTACCGAAGATGAAATGCTACTCCTAAAGCCAGGAGATGTAGCAATCACCAATAATGAAGAGATCCATAGGGTTTTACCAGATCCTAAACAGCCTGGTTCTTTGATCGTCGTTATGTTTAACACAAAAATGTTAAACGACCTAGATATCGATAAGATTTGCGGAATATTTTATAATAAGGATTTAAGACGCAGGCTTAGACTAAATACAACAGATAGAGAACTGGTTAAGAATTTGCTTGAAAACCTTTTGTTAGAATTTGAAAAAGAAGACAAGTTTTATAAAGAGTTAATTAAAGCAAGACTAATTGAGTTTCTTGTCCAACTAAATCGGCTCTTTATTCACCAAAAAAAAGAGCCAGAAACTGATGAAGGTGTTGGAGAAAGAGTCCAGGAGATCCTAGAGTATATAGACAATAACTTAAGTAGTAAGATAACAGTTGCAGATATTGCCAATAAAGTGCATCTAAGTCCATCCCACTTAAGTTCGTTGTTTAAGCAAAAAACTGGGCTTACAGTCTATAATTTTGTAATCTCAAAACGTCTAATTTTGGCGAGAAAGCTCCTTATGGAGACGGACAAACTTTTGGATGTTATTGCCGAAGAATGTGGTTTTAATGATGTCTCGAGCTTTATTCGCTGTTTTAGAGAGCGTGTCGGTACTACTCCAGGGCAGTATAGACGCAGTTCTAGATAGAACTTCATGATAATGAACTAAGGAGGACGATTTAAATGGCTAAGGTTGCATTAATGGGTGCAGGTAGTGTAGTGTTTGCCAAACAGCTTACTTGGGATATTTTGGCTCATCCAGAGCTAAAGGATTCAATTATTTCTTTGCATGATAATGAACCAGATCGTTTAGACACAGCTGAAAAAGTTACTAGACAGCTTGTTGAAAAAATGGGTGGGCATGCTAGAGTTGAGGCATCTTTAAACCGTAAACAGTCATTGAAAGATGCAGACTATGTCATTGTTATGGTTCAGGTAGGGATGTTTCCATCTACTAAGATCGACTTTGAGATACCTCGCAAATATGGACTGAAACAGACCATCGCTGATAGTTATGATGTTGGAGGTATCTTCCGTTTTCTAAGATCGTATCCGTTCTACAAGGGTTTACTTGACGATATGGCTGAGGTATGCCCTGATGCCTACATTCTTAATTACACAAACCCAATGGCGATGAATATGTTGGGCATATTTAAAACAGCACCTGAGATTAAAGCTGTAGGCCTATGTCACAGTGTCCAAGGTACTGCTGGAATGCTAGCTCAAATGCTAGATGTACCTTATGAAGAATTAGATTACAAAGTAGCAGGTCTAAACCACCAAGCCTTCTACCTTCACCTAAAACACAAGGGTGTAGACCTCTATCCAAAGCTTCGCCAGCTAGTAAGTGATCCTGAAAAAGTTAAAGATAAAGAAAATAAATACAATTGGATGACTAAATGGGATGCTGTTAGAGTAGAACTGTTTAAGAGATTAGGCTACTACATTACTGAATCAAGTGAACACAACGCTGAATATACCCAGTATTTTATCCAACACGAAGAGTTAATCGACAAATTCCACATTCCTATCGATGAATATATTCGTCGCTGTGAGATCATTTTGAAAGAATACGCACGTATCCGTGGTCTAGTTAATGAGGGTAAAGAGCTTGAAGTTCATCTTAGCCACGAGTATGCAGGCTCTATTATCTATGCTCTTCATACAGGAAAGACTTTCTCCTTCAATGGTAACGTCTTAAATACAGGCCTAATCACTAACCTGCCACAAAATATTTGTGTTGAGGTTCCTTGTCTCGTTGACAGAAACGGTGTGCAACCAACCTATATTGGTGATCTTCCAATACAGTGCGCAGCTCTCAATAGACCATTGGCATCTAGTGTTGAACTCGCCGTAGAAGCAGCTCTTACAGGCAAAAGAGACTATGTCTATCAGGCAGTTATGATGTCACCTCATTCCTCATCTGTTCTTAATTTAGATCAGATCTGGGCGATGTGCGATGATCTAATTGAGGCTCACGGTGATATGTTACCTAAACTCTCATAAAACAGGGAGGGTTTAAGATGACTTATTTTGATGGTAGTCGCTTAATGGAAAATTTATTTAGGCCATCACAAATGGTGTCCCGTTCCATTTGCGCTGAAAACCCTACAGGCAAAAAAGGCATGGGTGCAAGAGCAAAAGAGGGAAACGCCTCTCATGCTGCAAGAGATCTTGGAGAAGGGTGGAAGATAAATCCTTATCTGATACTTACTCCAAACGAAGAAACGCTTCTTGCAGATATAGAAGGGCCAGGTATTATCGAGCAGATCTGGGCTACCCCGACAGGACCTTGGCGCAATTTGATTATCAGAATCTATTGGGACAATCAGAAAGATCCATCTGTGGAATGTCCCTTTGGTGACCTTTTTGGTCTAGGCTGGGGTAAGTTCAGACAAATATCGTCTATGGCAGTCTGTGTCAATCCAGGCAGCGCTTTTAACAGCTATTGGCCAATGCCTTTTAAAAGACACTGCCGAGTAACGATTACAAGTTTAAACGATAACCCGATCTACTTTTATTACCAAATAAACTATGCATTAGGTAGAATTCCAGAAGACTCGCTCTATTTCCATGCGCAATTTCGCAGGGTAAATCCACTTCCTTATAAAGATGTCTATACAGTAGTAGATGGTATAAAGGGTAAAGGCCAATATGTAGGGACTTCGATGAGTTGGGGCTCAAATAACGCAGGCTGGTGGGGTGAAGGTGAAGTCAAGTTTTATCTTGATGGAGATAATCAATATCCTACAATCTGTGGTACAGGTACTGAGGACTATTTCTGTGGCTCATACAATTTTGAAAACCAAGAAACAAAACAGTACCAGGAGTATTCTACTCCTTACGCAGGCTTTTTTGTTCTAAAGCCAGATGGGCTCTACCAGTCCCAAACTAGGTTTAATATGTATCGCTGGCACCTTACAGATCCTGTGCGTTTTGAAACTGATTTGAAAGTTACTATCCAAGCTCTTGGTTGGAGATCCGGAGGAAGATATCTACCACTTCAAGATGATATCGCCTCTGTCGCGTATTGGTATCAGAGTATTCCAGCAGCTCGTTTTCCAAAGCTTCCAGAGAAAGATTTGTTAGAAATAATATAAAACTAAGAGGTGCTCTTTTGCGCCTCTTTTTGCACTGAAAGGAATTTTAAGCCCGATAGGTTAGTTAAGAAGTAGAGCAGTTTGGGGGTGGAAGATATGGAGCCTAAAAGGTCTCAATTTGCAACTTTCTCTCTAGACAAAATAAAACCACTTGGTTGGCTAAAAAACCAGCTTGACCTGCAGGCAGGAGGACTTAGCGGGTACTTAGGCGAGGTATTTCCTGATGTTGGTAAAGATTCTAGTTGGCTTGGAGGCTTAGGCGAGAGCTGGGAGAGGGGTCCGTATTATTTAGATGGGGTCTTGCCTCTTGCAGTTATAACTAAAAACACTAGGTTATATGATATCGCCAACAGCTTTGTTAGCTGGAGCCTAGAAAGTCAAACCAGTGATGGATTTTTTGGACCTAACAAAAACCTCGACTGGTGGCCACGAATGGTGATGTTAAAGGCGTTAATGACTTACAGTGATGTAGATAAGAGTGGTAGGGTGGAGGAGTTTATCCTAAAGTATTTTAAGTATCAATTAGAAACGCTTCCAGAGCGGCCGTTTAGACGTTGGGCTAAAGCTAGAGGCTTTGAAAATCTAATTCCCGTTTATTGGCTTTATGAAAAAACAAAGCTTTCTTGGCTTCTTGATCTCAGCGAACTGATTAAAAAGCAGACTCTTGACTGGACTACCTTTTTCTTAGAGATGCCTTTCAAAGAAAAAATGACTAACTACTTTGATTTTACGAACGTGGACTGGAAATTTATGGACCTTGAAGGTCAAAATTCTTCTAGTAGAGATATGTTTCACCGCTTCTCGTTTTCTCATGTGGTTAATGTAGCTATGGCTCTAAAAGCACCATGGTATTACTACTTAATAGATGGAGAAGACAAAAACCTTAAGGCAGCTTTAGAGGGTTATGACAGTGTGATGAGATACCACGGCACTGCAAACTACCTTTTTACAGGGGATGAACACCTTGCTGGTCTGAACCCAAGCCAAGGGACTGAGCTTTGCGCTGTAGTAGAGCTGATGTTTTCATTGGAAAAACAGCTTGTAAACACAGGTTTGGCAAAGTTTGGCACACTTCTTGAAAAGGTAGCCTTTAACGCACTTCCAGCAGCTATTGCGCCCGATTTTTGGTCGCACCAATATGATCAGCAAGCAAACCAAATACTTTGCACAGGTAAGCCTCATCCTTGGATCAATAACTCACCAGATGCCAATATTTTCGGTCTTGAGCCAAACTATGGGTGTTGTACAGTGAATTTCCATCAGGGCTGGCCAAAGTTTGTCGCCCACACTTGGCTTAAAGCAGAAGATGGGGTTGTGCTTGCGGTCTATGCACCATCAAAGCTAACTTATGAAACCGTAGATGGTAAAGAGGTATACATCACAGAGGACACAGATTATCCGTTTAGAGACCATGTAAAACTGAAGTTTAAGATGGCAGAACCTGCCTTCTTTACCTTATACCTTAGGGATCTAGATCAGAAAAAAAACGTGAAGATCACCTTGAATGGAGCTTTGCAGAGTTGTTCTTTTGACCCTAGGGGATATCTATGTGTAACGAGGACTTGGGTAGATGGAGATGAACTGCTGTTAAACTGGACTCTTTCCCCAAAGCTAAGATACTGGCAAAATAACATGGTAAGTGTGGAGCGAGGCTCCTTAATCTTGGCTATGCCCTTAGGTGAAAAATGGGTTAAGGTAGGAGGGGTAAGCCCTGCACTAGACTATGAGGTCTATCCTGAAAAAGATTGGAACTACGGTCTAAATCCAGACGAAAGCAATTTCAAAACGGAATTCCATGATGTGGAGCTCCAGCCTTTTAACTGCAGTAAGCCACCTATGGTTGTAACTACTAAAGCAAAACAGGTTTTAAACTGGGAAGAAGAGCTCTCTTCACCTGGACCAGTTCCAGAAGAACCTAGGCCTGGCTTAACATGTCCCATTTCACTTATTCCGTATGGTGCTGCAAGACTTAGAATAACGCAGTTTCCCATCTGTAAGTAGTTCAGTTAGCATTTGTTAAATAGAAAGCTCCATGTCCTCTAGAAAGCGAGGTTTGTGGAGCTTTTTGTAAATAATTGATTACCTTTAGTCACTATCAACTAAGCTATCCTCGCTGTCATAAGAAGCTTCCTTTGTTAGTTCCTTTCAAAAAGTTAATTACATATCTAACTCAGTTGCGTTTGGAAGGATTGATGTTTTTACATAACAAATAGCGTCAACCGGGCAAACCTACTGGCAAGAAGTGCATTGATGGCATAGATCATGGGTTATA
The DNA here is from genome assembly GCA_028708605.1 of Bacillota bacterium. Classification (GTDB taxonomy): domain Bacteria; phylum Bacillota; class DTU065; order DTU065; family DTU065; genus DTU065. The sequence continues at coordinate 1,612 of JAQVYS010000037.1, read as the reverse complement.
ATGGCTTTTTTCTCGTTGTTAATTAAAAGCGCATTTGACGGACAGACCTCTTTACATAATTTGCAGCCGATGCATTTGTCTGTGTGTACTTTTTCAGAATATCTTGTATATTTGCTAAACAATCTCTGCAGTGCGCCAAATGGACAGATTAAATTGTGGAAGACTGCAGGGCGAAAGCGTAAGGTAACAACACCAAGACCGGTCAAGATTGGTAAAATAGGTAGGTTTACCTTTAAAACTAATCTTGAAAAGATCATCAGGCCAATACTTAAAATTAGCAGTACCCAGGGAAAATAACCGTTTACCAGCCATTTAGGCTTTGTGTCTGTTTGTATGCTAAACGCTTTGGCGAGCCAATCTGTAGGAATCATTAGGGTGTTTATTGGACAGACATATCCACAATACACTCTGCCAAAAATTAACGCAGCTACAAGGCTTGCAGTAAACAGTGCAAACCAAAGCATAGTCTTGCCTTTTACAAGGAGAAACACAAAAACTGCAAAAAACACTACTCGAATTGCTGTAATTGCATGTCCCATCGAAAAATCACCTCCATTATATAGAGTTAGGTTAAATTGCAGAACACGGTATAATTTCAGAACCTTTTTCAAAGGTTTCCTGAAATTTGCTCTATGGTGATTATATAGCTACAATAAGCAAAAAGGTGTTACCTTGGTAACACACGGAGGTTTTTTTTGAAGCATCTTAAGGTCTTACAAGCCATACCTTTCTTAAGCCCTCTTTCAGAAGACGATCTCTCAGATGGTTTAACTAATGGAAAACTTAGAGTCGTTTCTTATACTAAAGACAATATTCTGCATTTTGAAGGTCGCCTTTGTGCAAATCTCGAGATAATATTATCTGGACATATTGTAGTAGATCACATCGATGAGTCTGGAAACTTTATGACAATTTCTGATCTTTATAGCGGAGACATCTTAGGCGGTAATATCTTGTTTTCCCAAAATCCTTACTATCTCATGACTCTAATAGCAAAGAGTAATGTGACAATACTTGAGATAGAGAAATACGCACTTTTGGACCTTCTTTTTAAAAGAAAAGACTTTCTGGTAAAATACTTAGAGTTTGTCTCAGACCGATCGTTTATTTTAGGAGACAAAATTAGATACTCTGTCAATAGAACGATCCGAGAGAAACTGTTAATGTATCTTGAACTAGAGAGTAAAAAACAAAAGACTAATCATATTATCCTTCCTATGACAAAAAAGCAGCTTGCAGAGAGAATAGGCGTTCAAAGAACATCACTTTCAAGAGAACTTGCCAAAATGGCAAAAGATGGGTTAGTTGAAGTTGGTGCTAATTCAATTACCTTAATAAAGTAATGATACCACTAAGTAGTTTTAACTTTTGCTTCAGGTTAGATTTTGCTTAAGTTTCATGTGTCAGCGTTTTTAGAAAAAGCGCCTCCACGTTAGTATCAAGTGGAGGCGTTTGTGTGTAAATTGGTTTCTAGTTTTCAGTACTTAATCTCATTATGAGGTGTAATTTGAAATACCAAAGGAGACGAAATGGAATCGATAGATAAAAAAGAAAGAAGCATAATTGTTTCTATTATTTTGGCAGGAGCCTTTATGGGCTGGATAACCCAAAG
>JAQVYS010000110.1 GCA_028708605.1 Bacillota bacterium | reverse complement strand
TTGCTTGTGAAACGCTTCTCTGCCATAATTTTCCACCTCTTCTCTAAAAAGTAATTACTTTTCTAAAATAGAAAACCCTCTTAGTAGACTCTTTTTAGATGTCTACTAAGAAGGTTACAGTTCAAAAGCGCACTACTTCTTCTTTTTTTAAGTGTACATTTATCTGATTCTAATAGTCTTTACTTAAAGCTCTATAAGACGGGTAAAAATACGGTAAATCTTTTTCAAATGGATCTTTACTAAATACGTAAGGTGCGTTTTTATCTTTGCGAAGCGAGACTAAATATAAGGCAAAGATGTGTGGGTAAAAGAACACGAGTCTTCCCATTTTAACCAACCCCTTTACCTTGTAGTTAAAAACAGAGATGAATCGTATTTAGCTTTAACGTTTCCTTGGGAGAAAGTCTCAATTATAACTAAGAAATTTTGAGGGCTCAAGATCTCCTTTTGTTTTAGACTATGCTTAGATGGCACTAAAAGGTTCTCTTTAAGGCGTCCTAAACTAAAAAACCCTTAGTCTACTATTTTTGCCTAAATACTCTAGACAGGGTCGAGACTAGCGGCCCGAGGACCTTAATAATAAAAGGCCACAAAGAAAAGAGCAGAGTTTTAGAAGGTAAGATTTTATCATATTCGAACTAGATTATTAGAGGCTAGTTTGGAGGTGAAGTAAATGGCTGAGTTTAGAATCAGACCGTATAAGGTAAAGGATTTTGAACCAGTTATTTGTTTATGGAATCGTTGTCTAGAAAGGGATCCAATCTCGAAGGTCGATTTTCAAACTAAAGTTTTAAACGATGAAAACTTCTCAGAGTACGGCGCTTTTGTAGCAGAGGTAGATAATAAGGTGAGCGGATTCTTGCTGGCGATTTTTAGAAGAGTTCCTCTAAGTGGGGTTGGTATGCAAGAAGATACAGGGTGGATTACGATCTTTTTTGTAGATCCAAAGTGGCGGAGAGAGGGAATTGGGAATCGGTTATTTGAAAGTGCAGAAGCTTATTTAAGAGCTAATGGTAAGAAGAAGGTAGTTGTCTCTAGCTACGTTCCTTATTACTTTATTCCTGGAGTCGATGTAGACAGCTACGAGGAGGCTTTTAATCTACTAAAAAATCGGGGGTATAAAACCCTCACAGAGCAGTATGGTATGAGCGTAGACCTACTTGACTTCAAACCAAATGCTGAATATCCTACTATCTTACAGCACCTAGCTGATGAGAAAATCGAAGTTACATACTTTGCACCAAAGTACACTCATAAACTGCTTTCTTTTCTTGAAACAGAGTTTCCCGGAGACTGGGCTTATGTAATTAGAAACAGAATCCGCAAGGGACTTGATGAAAAAGATCTTATTATTGCCATAAGAGAAGATGAGGTTGTCGGTTATTGCCAGGTAGACGGGGAACATTTTGGTCCATTTGGTGTGCACAGTAGCCTAAGGGGAAAAGGTCTTGGCACAGCCTTAATCATCAAAGCTATTTTATATGCAAAAAGCAAAGGTATCAGGCATCTTTGGCTTGCTTGGACAGGAGCAGTTGATTTTTACTCGCGTAAAGCGGGTTTTAAGGTTATCAGAAAAAATGCCATCATGAAAAAAGAGCTGGAGGGGTAGAAATGGCAGATAGACAGGTCCATATCATGGTCGTTGGAGCTCATGCGGGAGACGCAGAGTTAATGGCAGGTGGTCTACTTGCCAAATACCACTTGCTTGGGCACAAGACAAGTATTGTTCATATGACCTTAGGAGAAAAAGGCAACAGAGCTCTTAGTCCTGAGGAGTATGCTAAGCAAAAAAGACAAGAAGCAGAAGCCGCAGCTTCTGTCTTAGGAGCTGATGTATACTTTTTGCCATATAAGGATGCAGAGCTACCCTACTGCGACAAAGCAGCCTACATGCTTTGCGATATAATCCGGAAAGCAAAACCAAACTTGCTTATTACCCACTGGGAAGGAAGCATCCACAAAGACCACACAAACACCAGCAAGATTGTAAGAGACGCTCAGTTTTATGCAGCTCTCCCCACAATTAAAAGAGATCTTCCTCACCATGGTTGCTGGCAGATAGCATATGCTGAAAACTGGGAAGATCCGAAGGGCTTCGAACCTGATACTTATGTAGATATAACTGAAGGTTATGATACCTTTATAAAAGCTGCAAGAAAGTATGAGATGGTAAGTGGTAAAATTTCAAGCTTCCGTTATCAAGAGTATTATGAAGCGCTAGCTACTACAAGAGGCTGTTTAAGTAACTTTCAAAAAGCTGAGTGCTACATGATGCCAGAGGGAGCTTTAGTAAGAAAAAGTGGCAGATTTCCAGGGTTTTAATTGCAAATGGCCAGCAAATTTTTGCTGGTCTAACTAATACCTTAATTGGATTTTCGTTTTGATGTTTGCAACGACTCCAGTCTCTACAGCAAATAAAGAAGGAATTTTAGTGGCTAAGATTAACCATTAAAGCAAGAATAAAATTCAATAGGTAGGCATTTTAAGATAGGTTGGAGGGAAAAGACATGGAAGCGCCTCAAGAGATAAAGAGTGGTGTTATTAAAAACAAAACAAAGATCTCTTCTAAAAAGGGGCTCTTTTGGTTTTTCTCCTTCAGTCTTAAAGGCTTAAGAAAGCCTTTTTATTACATTCTAGCTCTTTCACTAGTGACAGGAGCATTTGTCGCCCTTAAACTAGTTTTGCTAAAGAAGTTAGTAGATTCTCTCTCTTTCGCGCTAGATACAAAAGGATATAGGGAGCCTATGTTCTTGTTTGGGCTTTTTATTTTGCTCCTTACTTTGGAGGTACTGCTTATCTTCCAAAAGAGAAATCTTGAATGTTCTTTCGAGCTTAAGCGTAAGCAGAAGATCGAAGAGGTGTATTATAAAAAGATAGTATTTTCAAAAGCAAGTGACCTAGAGACAGCTAGAGAAGATTTAAACAGTGAAAGAATAGGAGAACTCAGTGATGCAGTTTTCAAGTTAATCTTTGACGTTTCTTATTATTTACCGGTTTTAGCTGGAATCATCTGGCTTTATCAAAGCGTGTCTGTTTATTTTACTTTAGTATTAGGGGTAGCAGCTCTCCTAGCAGGGTACTTTCTCTCTAAAATATCGAAAAGATATTGGAAAGAACGCTCAAAACCTACTAAGGACTTATACCTCGAAAGAAAACACCTAGCTCTTCTTACAGAGCCAAGTTTTATCTTTGATAAAGTTATTTACAACCTCGAAAACTACCTCTTAAAGGGCTTTACAAAAAGCTATAGTAAAAATCGAAAAAGAGCAGTTAATCTAGAGTTTATTAGAGATTCTAGAACTATAGCAACTTTTATTGGGCTTATTCTAGTCCTTGCTTTTGTGACAATCGTTTTTATGGAAGTTGCTCCTGAAAAAATCACCATTGGTTTTTTGTTAAGTGCGTTTCTTTCCTTTAAGCTACTTTGGGAGTTTTTGACTAAAACCGTAGCTTTGAAAACTAAAATTGCTGTATTTAGAGACTCATTTCTTGCTGAATTTTGCCTAATAAAGGAAGAAATAGGTACTCAAGTTACATACCAAAGCCCAGTTGATATGAGCGATTTAGTAGGTGTTGAGCTAAGAGACCTCTCATTTAGCTTTGAAGATCAAAGACCCTTTCTAGAAGGGATTAATCTTAAGATAAAGCCTGGGGAGAAGGTCGCGATTATTGGTGAAAGTGGCTCTGGTAAAACCACGCTTTTAAACGTAATTTTAGGTAGATACCAAAAAACCTCTGGGACGGTTTATATCGGAGGAATTGATGCTGACTCACTAAAGAGCCAGCGTTCGAAGTTTATTGGCGCAGTGTTTCAAAACCCATTAGTTCTTCGAGTTAGCCTAAAGGAAAATATCACATTAGAAAAGGGAGAACTAACTCAGAACCAAGATGCAAAACTCAAGAGCATTATCACAAAAATCGGTTTAGATTCTCTAATTCAAAGCCTAGCAAATGGCTTAGATACTAAGCTAAATCTAGAGAATCTAACTAAACTAAAAGTTGAGGACCGGAAAGTTCTTATAAAAGGACTTGCTCTTGCAAGAAGCTTATACCAAGATTCGTTAGTAATTTTTATCGATGATCTTAGTTTTTTAGACACAAGGGAAAAGGAGTCTTTTTTGAAGTTTTTGCCTAAGTGTGCAAAAACTCTTGTCTGGTTTAGCCAAGACCCTTTTACAGGAGAAGCCGCAGATGCTGTTGTTTTTCTCAAAAATGGCAGGGTTGTAGAACAAGGTACCTTTGGCCAACTAGTAAAAAATGGGGGAGAATTTGCAAGCCTTGTTAGGGTGTATAGG
>JAQVYS010000109.1 GCA_028708605.1 Bacillota bacterium | reverse complement strand
ATGTAGTAGATAACTTAGCTAGAGTCGATTATGATAAATGTACTAACTGTGGTAAATGTGTGGAAGTTTGTCCTGTAAACGTTATCGTTAAGCAAGGCAAATCCATCGTTATCAGAGAAGGTCAAGACGCAAGTTTGATTCAGTAAATGTTTGACGGGAGCCAAAAAAGGCTCCCGTCTTTGTATCCTCTAGTAAAGATAAAAGGCTTTGACAAAATTGCTCACATCTAGAAACGCCAAGTACATGCGGAATTTGGTATATAATAGAAATAGGCGTTTGCTATCTTTTAAAATTTCCATCTTCCGCGGCGAGAGGAAAAACATAGTAGTTTTATCTAGACTGTTTTCTCAGTCGATACGCTATATAAGGTTTAGTTAGTGTAGTACTTTGGGAGGTATAGATATGAACGATTTCATTAAATTGCTAAAGAAACGCAGAAGTATCCGGGTTTTTCAAGACAAACCAGTAGAAAAAGAGAAGATCGATCAAATTGTCAGGAACGCTCTTTTAGCTCCATCTGCTAGAGGGCGTAGAACTTGGGAGTTTGTAGTGGTTACTGACAAAGAAACCTTAAATAAGCTCTCTAATGCTAGAGGAGGGGGACCTAATTTCTTAGCTGGAGCTCCCCTTGGTATTGTTGTAATCGCTGATGGTGCTCTGAGTGATATGTGGACAGAAGATGCATCGATTGCAGCAACAATTATGCAACTTACTACAGAGTCGCTCAACCTTGGTTCCTGTTGGATGCAGATTAGAGAAAGGTCTCATAGTGAGAATCTAACAGCTGAGGATTATGTCAAGCAAGTTTTGGATATCCCAGAAAAATATAGAGTAGAATGTATACTCGGTATTGGTTACAAAGGTGAAGAAAAAGAACCTTACACAGAAGAAGAGTTAAATCTGCTTTTAGATAAGATTCATTATCAGAAGTTCTAGAATGTGTACTCTTATCACAGAAGTCGTAGATATAATCAAAGGTTCAAAAAGGAGAAGGGGCGGTTTGAGAAGCCTTTTCTCCTTTTTATTATCTGAGGTAGATGCACAATGTTAGTTCATCTTTAGTATATTAGTACACATTTATGTACTTTGCTCTTTAGTTATTGGATGCGATTTACATTAAAGGATGGACATTACCCACTTAGTACAAGAAAATATATAATTGTATTGACATATCTCCTTAAATACATTAATATGTAGTTACAGTAAAGAGTTCTTCTTCCAATAATATACAGATGGAGGCGGGTTTTAGATGACAGACGATCTTCGTGTGCTACAAAAAGAGGTAGATGTTTTAAAAACCGGACTAGAAAATCTTACTAAAGACGTGGCCAATATGTACAATTTGCTTAATAAAGATGTCGAAGTTTCAAACACTACAAAAAAAGCAAGTGGGGAAAATGGTGAGCCTAAGCACGATTTCGAAAATGGGAAAGAGTATTTGAGAGAAGTAATAGTTGAGTGGAAACAAAGAATGGGAAAGCAGCTAGAAGAACAAGGTTTTCCTCCAGAAGAGGTCGATAATTTGCTTACGCGGATACAAAATCAATATCTAAGTTCTGACTCTAAAGACTTTAAGGAGGACATCAGACTAAGTAATTTTAGAACTGACCTTACTGAGAAACAAAGAAAACTAATGGAAGAGACTGAGTCAAACTTCGGAGTGATTGTAAATACCGTTGAAAATAAAGGACCAGGAAGCTACTCGGTCTGGGGAGCATTAGATACACAGAAGAAATTCCTGAACTTTGAGCCTTTATCGTTAGCGCAGTTTTTTGCTGTATTTTCAAATGATCAAAGACTACTACTCTTAAAAACGCTTTTTGAAAATGGTGAGATGACAGCAGCACAGCTACAAGAAAAAACCGGTATAGCAGCTGGAGGTCAGTTCTACCATCATTTAAAAGAGATAGCTTCTATAGGGTTACTTGCTAAGACTAAAAGAGGAAGCTATGCTCTTAGCGTTTATGCTAGAGCCATTATCGCAACCTTGTTTGCGATAGGCATCAATGTACCATCTGCGATTGGAAATGATATTGCTTTAATGGTTAATATGATGGAGGGAATGACAGCTCTAAATCCTTTTGATGTATATAAAGAAGGCGAGTAGAAGCATTTGTCTAAGCACAATTAGGGGAGCTAGTTGGCTCCCCTATTAATTATTCGTCCTTTTTATTAATCGAGTCTATGGTATAGGTTCTGCAGCCATTTTTGCTCTCTTCTATTTGGATGCTGATGTGCTCTGGATTGGTAATAAAAGCAATAGGGAACTCAGATTCATCATCCGAGTTTTGGAAAAAACCAATAGTATCAACGAAGACGTCGATGTAGTTTGCCTGAATAAACAACCCATTTACAAATACTTCATCTATCTTAGGGTCAAGGTTTATTCTCTGGAAATTGTCAAGGTCATGGGTGCCATTAATAGTAATCGTAGACGTAGAAACCGGTTTATCTAGATTCAATACTCTAGATGCAGAAAGATTAGTAGATTCTTCAATTAGAGAGTAGCGCTTAGTTATTTCTTCATAGCTTTTACTGTCATATGATACGTCAAGGAAACCCTTTTGACAGATTAGAATAACGTTCCCATAAAACTTCATGCCTTCAACAATTGCATTAACGTTTCTGACTAGGCCTGTATCTTTATCCTTTGGGATGATGAAAACCTGGTGGGTTTCTAACCAGTTTACTACTTCATTTACCGTGAACTTTTTAATTAGAAATTGAATTCCCAGTAGAATAAGATTTTCTCTGCCTTCGTAGAGGACTAAAGTTATATCCCCAAGGTCAATTTTTGTTGCAGGCTCTATTAGATGCTCGTAGTCTTCTAAAAAGCTATATTCGATGATCCCATCATAACTACGCAATTTATTCTTATATTTATTGTTAACTAAGAGTGCCTTCTGGGCGGAAAAATCGATAATTTTGCCATTACCATCCAAGCGATCATCTCCCTATTTAAGAAAATAAGAAAAGGAAAAGCCCTTTTCTTAACAGTAAAATTTGCTTTACGCTTCTAAAGGCTAGTTTTGTTATTGGTAAGCACGCCTCTAAAGAAATCTTGGTAGGAGTGTCATAACTATTGTAACAAATATTAGCGAAGCAAAAACTGCTTAATGAGTAATTTTAAAGTAGCTTTACTTAATGATCAAACTGTTTTGAATCACTAGATAGTAAATAAGCTTTGGCGTACCAAAAAGAGTTTTTGGTATTAGTAAACTCTATGTTATAACTTTACTAATAGATCCCACCGAGCCTCTGTAATACTTTGTATTATATGCGTAGCTAGGTGGGCCTTTTGTTGTCGGGGAGACTACCATAATATGGAATAGTTTATCAGAGAAAAGACAGAGGGAAGATAGCACAGTTCTGGTTTGGATTTGTGTTTTGTAATAGTCTTTTTGAAGCATATATCTTTCTGCGCTTTATAAATCGTCTAAAAACAAAGAGGGGCTCCATTTGGCGCCCCTATACTTGCTGTAACGTTTCTGATAATTTACTTGGGGAATCAGGGTTATCTTCTTTATTTAGCTTAGATTTCTGATCTACAAGGATTGAATAAATGTCTATCAAGCTGTCTATTAAAACAGCGATTCCGTAGATTATAATACCATATGCGAAATATGCACCTAGTCCTCTAAATACTAGGCCCAAAAACTCCATCCATTCTTCGCCATTGGATACCGCAATATCAAAGCTCCAACGACCACCCTGTGTCATTATGTTTGCACCATCACTCCAGCTGATTATTAGTCCCATAACTACTATCGCCGCAGCTAAGACTTTAAGTATTGTTACAACCTTTTTGCGTTCTTTAGCTATCATTATCTTATCTCTCCTTTTCCGATGATCTACAGATTTTTCTTTATGTTATTGGTTTAAAAGTCCTAGAGGGGTTACCTCTTCCCTTTTACTGCTCTCTACTAGCTGCTGAAAGCTCCTTAAACGCATGGATATATCCTTCCATCTTGCCAGTATCATGACGGATACCATTAAATTGGGTAGCTAGGATCTTGTGTCCGCTTTCAATTAACCCATTCATAGGAACCGTAAGATCTAACTCTTTGGGATCATTGGTAGAAAGTTTTCTTTCTAAACCACTTTCAAGCTTTTTCCACAAAAGAGGCGAGAAGCAATATCTACCAACAATGGCTAAATTAGAAGGAGCCTCTTCTTTTTTAGGCTTTTCTATAAAGCTTTCTACAAGCATACTGCTCTTTTGGGTTTTGATAATGCCGTATTTGTCTACATCCTCTGGATCTACCCTCATACTAAGTATCGAAGAGCCTTGGACAGAATCAGCAGCTTCTAAAAGCTTTTTTGTAGCGTTTTCTTTTACTAAAATA
>JAQVYS010000108.1 GCA_028708605.1 Bacillota bacterium | reverse complement strand
AAATACTTTTAAGTAACGACGATGCACTTTCCGAAGGTAGTAAAGTGAGTTATGACTACTTTAGAAGAACAAAAAGATACATAATCTAGAACGAAAAGTTAAAAAGCATGTATTGCTGCACCAGGACCATTGTTAATATAGGTTCAGGAGGTGGTACATGTGGTTAAAACAGTAAAAGTCCCATTAAAAGAAGTAAATATTCAGACAATCCCGACAAATAGGGTGTTAGAAATCGGGATAACACAAAAGCAGAAGGTATTGTGCGAGAAAAGTATTAGACAATACGGTCTTGTCACGCCTATTGTAACCGTTGAAGATTCTTCTGGTCATCATACGGTACTTAAGGGCGAAAAAGAGCTATCGGTCTTAAAGGAAATGAAAGTAGAAAGAGCTGATGTGTTTGTTGCTAGTGTTAAGGATGATGCAGATATAAATAAGGCCATTTTAATGCTTTCATCTATGCACAAAGAGCTTAATCCAATTGCAGAAGGAATGCTGCTGAGAGAGTTGTTATCATCTGGAGAATACAACCAGAAGCAATTAGCTGAGTTGCTAATGAAATCAGAGTCTTGGCTGTCTAAGAGACTCACTTTAGCAGAACAGTTAAGTGACCATGTTGCTGATATGGTTATCTCTCAGAAAGTGTGTCCAGCAACAGCACAGAACATAGCCCGAATGCCGAAAACGCTCCAAGATACTTTTGCAAACCAAATCTATTCCCAGCTAGTCTCTAAGTCTAAAGTAGAAAAGCTTGTTGTTGCTTTTAGAAACAAGAATACATCAAATACGTTAAAAGAGGAAATAATAAATGATCCCTTGAGCGCAATTGAACGCATCTCTGAAAATGAATCGATCCGTATCAAGAGCAGCTGTCAAGTTGCTTCTGATGATGGACGTAAGTTAGAAAGTTGCATTAGATTAATGCTTAAGCTTATTGCCGAATCTGAGAGTTATTTAGCGTGCTTAGATAACAAGGAAAAGCATAGATACATAGCGTTGCTGAGTGCATTAGAAAGTAGAATTGATAAGTTTCTTGCAATACTACAATATACTACAATTTCCCTAGGGAAACTTCAAAGAGAGTGAAAGGAGAACAACTATGGCAAAATCAATAGACATGAATATGTACAAACTAATACGAAGATTATACACTGTAGATGGTGTAAGTCAGAGGCAAATTGCAATGCAGTTAGGTATATCAAGACCTACAGTGAAAAAGTATTGCGAGGGATATGCTATACCAGGCGTAAAGGAAGAAGGAGAATTGCAAAAAAGCGAATTAAGAATAACAATAGAAAAAGAAATCATCCAGCTTTTTGAAGATAATAAAGAGACACCTAGAAAGCAAAAACTAAATGCAAAGATAATATGGCTTGCACTTAAGAAGAAGGGTTATCCTGTAGGCGAATCTACAATAAGAAAGTACATACAAGAAATGAGGATAGAAAAACCAGATGTTTTTATCCCTTTGTCATTCGAACCTGGCGAAGCTATGGAATTTGACTGGGGGGACATATACGCATACATTAAGAACGTTAAAACTAGTATTTCTGTATTCTGTGCAGTTCTACCGTATAGCTTTGGAATATTTGCTGCTGTTTTTCCTAATAAGAAATACATAAGCTTTTTTACTGGACATGTAATGGCTTTCGAGTTTTTTAATGGAGTTGCTAAGCGTTCAATTTACGACAATCTTAAAACAGCCGTCTTTAAAGACTTTGGCAAAAAGGCTGTTAAACAAGATAAATTCAAGATTCTAGAAGCTCATTATGCTTTCGAGGGAATATTTTGCAATTCTGCAAGTGGATGGGAGAAGGGTGCTGTAGAAAATCTTGTTTCAATAATTCGTGAAATTGCATTTACTCCTATGCCAAGAGTAGACAACTATGAGGAGTTGCAAATTCATGTTACATCTAAATGTATTGAATATAACATGAACCACAAAATAAAAAGCCGCACAAGAAGCATTAGAGAAATGTTAGAAGAAGAGAAAAAATACTTATTACCCCTTCCTGCATATCCTTATGAACCAGCTGATGAATCAAAACTATGCGTGCATTCTGACTTAACAGTAAGAGTAGAAGGTGTTAGATACTCCGTACCTAGTAAATATGTAGGTCTTGAAGTTACCGCTAAGGTTACGCCTTTCAAAGTTGACATATACTATCTAGGAAAGCTCATATATAGCCATAAAAAAGGATTAAATCTCTCTGAGCATCAATATGTATTAGAACACTACCTAGAAATCATCGATAAGAAGCCGAGATCTGCACAGAACGCAATCCCTATAAAAAGCGGAATTATGCCAGACGAGGCTACCCTTTTTCTAAAGCGATGCCCTAAACTAGACAAAAACATGCAATTAGTTAATGTACTTCTTCTTGGAAAGAAAGTTGATAGAGATTCCTTAATGTGGGCTATTAATCAAGCTAACAGTACAGGAAATCCTACATATGATTTAGTATGCTTTTATCTAGAGATACTAAGTAGCAAGGATAAAATGAAAAACGCAATTGTTGATGAGGTTGAGATAAACACAGTTGACCTAACAAAGTATGATAGGTTAATAAATGCAGAAGGTGATGACTGTGAATGATCTTTCTCATAACGAGTTATCAAATAAGATAAAGATGATTTCAAGAGATCTCAAACTTCAAGCATTTGAAGAGTATAATGAGTATATAAGAAACGACCTATCAACCGAGGAAGTAATCCACAACCTACTTAAGGCAGAGCAAAGCATAAAAGACCTAAGTAGATATAAATATCGCATGAAAATGGCCAAATTCCCAGTTGCAAAAACATTAGATACTTTTCATTTTGATAGAAAGCGACTTCCTGATTTAAGCAAAGATGCTGTTATGGATCTTGCGACATGTAAATTCATTGAGGAAAAGAGAAATGTTATAGCTTTAGGTAATCCAGGAACAGGTAAAACCCATTTGCTTACTGCTCTCTGCATTGAAGCAATAGTAAAAGGCTATTCAGTTAAATTTATACGAGCATCTGATCTTGTAACACAAATGACCGAAGCTAAGAATGAAAATGAATTGGCTAAATACATAAAAAGGATTAATGCGTGTGATGCTCTTTTTATTGACGAATTTGGGTACTTATCTTACGATGCAGCTGGCGCAAGTTTACTCTATCAGGTATTTGCAAATAGGTATGAAACAAAGAGTACTCTAGTTACATCAAACTTAGCTTTTTCCAAATGGCTCTCGATTCTTAGTAATGATGAGGAATTGGCTTCTGCATTAATCGGAAGAATTACTCAGCAATCTACTATTCTTAATATGAATGGTGAGGACTACAGGGTTTATCTAAGCAAAAAACTTTAGTAATATCCATAAAAGGGTCTGTCAATCTGGCAGATCTTCTTTTGCTTTTTATATAAGACACTCGCAAAACAAAGCTAAATGGCAATACAACAAGATATATAAAAAGACTTACTCATATAACAACGCTCCCAGTTGCATAAGATGCAGTGGTGGGTGCTGTTAAGCATGCCATTCAATCAGATGAACTGAGTAAGCATATTTCAATGGAAGAGGTAACATGATTAATGGGATTAATCATTGTCGACATTGAAAACTCATTCATACTTGTCGCTTTCTTAATAAACCCACATAAAGAAATATCTTTCCGTTAGAAACATGGGTATTAACGGTCTATATGGGAGCAATTTGCATCCTTTTTGCGATTTCCTTTTTTCGCGCTAATATTGTCACCTAAGTGCAGTTTTGCGGGTTCAAACTCTATTTTCGATATTGATTTCGGGTGGTTTTAACTCTTAGTGGTAAGCTGTAACATAGCGCTTTTGTGAAAATACCGATTTTAGGTAGGTAAGAGTAAAGTGTAGCGTATCCATGATTACAATGGAAACTTTGTTCATACATTTAAAACAATAGTAGGAATGACACCCTCTGAATATAGAGCAGCAAATAGATAATCCTCTTCATCAACATGATATATGAGCCTAGTAGTACTTACAACGATTCCACTTAAGTATAAGTAAGTTAAATATTTTGAACAATTCTATCTATTATTGCATTTGCATACATACATCCGCCTTAGAGAGAGCGCCTATCTCCCTTCGTGTATTATGTGCAAAAGATTGTTAAAGTTGAATCATCTTTTTCAATTATATTATTTTATAAATAAAGTGTTGTTCTTCTCCTGATATGTATGCAAAAAGTGTTTTTGCCAAAGAAGCTTTTCTGAGAACTACCGAACTTGCCTGTCTTTGAATTGACAAGTATAATGTCCATAAAAAAGAAAGGAAAATGACATCCTTATCATGATATTGTACCGAAACCACAGTATCTAGGATGTCATAAGTAATTAATACGATGGTTATTATACAAGATTTTGAACTAGATAACAAGG
>JAQVYS010000036.1 GCA_028708605.1 Bacillota bacterium | reverse complement strand
CTGGTAGTGGGCATCGCTTTTTGCTCCTTCCCTTTAAAAACCTTTACTAATGGCAAAAGAAAAACCGGCAAAACTAAGCGTCTTTACCGGCTCATTTCTTGTCTTTCTAGTTTGTCTAAGAATAGACAGAACAAGACAAATCAGTTATTGTCTACTCTTCTAAGTAATTCAGGTGCTCTGATAGTTTTGTCTCGTCGTAGCTTTGCTCTAGAATCCATTTAGTTGCTTCCCACAGATCCCTTTCCACATGATCTGCATTTTTTGGTGCATCTAGCTTTGTTCCAATAAAAATAGTTTTTAGATTAGCAGCTTCTCCAGCATCAATATCAGGTTCTCTATCTCCTATCATATAGCTTTTACTTAGATCAACATTGTACTTTTTAGCTAATTCAAAAATCATCCCAGGCTTTGGTTTTCTACACATACAACCTGCTCTAGGTTTATGGATGCAAGCTTTTATTTCATCAATTACCCCTCCGCCTGACTCGACTTCTAAAATGAGACGATTATGAATCTCATCTAAAGCTTTCTTGGTCATGTACCCAAGCCCCACCCCGCCCTGATTTGTTACAACAAAAATTAAAAAGTCTGCTTCTTTCAGCTTGGAAATAGCTTCAGCTACCCTGGGAAGTAGGTCAAGTTCCTCAGGTGTATTTGGTGGGCGCCCATTGCTTTTATTTAAAACACCGTCTCTGTCAAGAAATACTGCACGCATTTTCATTTGTATCACTCCGTATTATCGTTGGTTATGTCTAGGAGCTAAAGCTTAAATACTTTTATAACATTAATCTCCATCCGTTTTGTTTTAGCCAATTATGACTCTTTTTATAATCTGGCAAAACAGAAGCCACTAAGTCCCAAAATTGATTTGAATGATTCATTTCGATTAAGTGACACATCTCATGGACAACCACATAGTCAAAAACCCACTTAGGTGCCATTATTAAACGCCAGTTTATTAAAACAGTGCCTTTTGCAGTACAGCTTCCCCATCGCTTTTTTGCAGAAGAGATCTTTATTTTTGAAGGTAAGTTCCTTAGAGATGGCTCATAATACAAAACTCTTGTATGAGCTAGCGCTTTAGCCTCTTTCTTATACCAATCCTCTAATAGGAGCTTGACCCTGCTCCTCTCGGTACTGTCTGTTTTAAGACAAAGAACATCGTTTTCTAAGCAGACTGACGGGGTACTGTTTTCGTCTATTAGCAACGTCATGAGTTCATACTCTTTGCCTTGATACAAAAATCTGTCTCCTCTTGAATAAGTATGGCATCGCAAACTCGAGTGGTCTTGATAAGGCTCTAGTTTTTTTAAGATCCAATCAATTTTATCCTCCACAACTCTCATAACTGTTTCTGTTTTAGTTCCTGTAGGTATAATAACATTCATCTTTCCCAGAGAATTGATTTGAATCTCAAGCGTTTTGCGCTTTCTAAATACTGCATCAAACTCAATTACTTGATCTTTACAAATTAACTGATATCTCATTAGAATCCCTTTCGCTTTTTTCTATAAATACAATTTTCGCCACTAGGCTTTCATTCCCTATTTTTAAGTCCTAGCTTTTCTATGCTTATCAACGTCGATCTTTACACACTTTTGGATAGCTTGTTTCAACAGGTTGAAAAAGTCTTTGGAAAAACAAATTATTAAACAATTATACGGTTATTTTCATAAAATACTTTCACTTTTTTATGCTTAGTGATACAATATAATCTGTTAAATGACAATGTTTCTCAATTAACGAAAGGAGCTTTATATGTCACCACTTCTTGCAATTACTCTAATAGGTACTGTAGCCGGGGTACTTGGAACAGGCTTTGGCGGTTTAATCACCAATATGCTTGGCAAGCCAAGCTCCAAAGTCCTAAGTTTTGTCCTAGCCTTTTCTGGCGGTGTGATGCTAGCTGTAATTTTCAACGACCTAATTCCTGAATCTTTAGATTACGGTAACATAACTACAATGCTGATAGGTATATTAACTGGAATTGTCTTTTTGGTGATTATAGATTACTTCATTCCTCATCAACACGTTTCCTCAGAACAGGATCCGGGCTCAAGAAAGTCTGCCTTTGTCCGCTCTAGTATCCTTCTTGGTATAGGTATTGCCATGCATAACTTTCCTGAAGGATTAGCTATTGGGGCAAGCTACATTGCCTCAGAAAATTTAGGTCTAAGATTGGCAATTGTTATAGCTTTTCACAACATTCCAGAGGGAATGGCTATGGGAGGACCCATGAAAGCCGCTAGTTTTTCTACCCTAAACGTTATCAAAGCTACAACCCTTGCTGGGCTTCCCATGGGAATTGGCGCTTTTATTGGCGGTTTGCTTGGTAGCGTATCAGGTGCTGTTTTATCTGGTTTACTTGGTTTTGCTGCAGGTGCAATGCTCTATCTTGTGTTTGACGAACTACTTCCTATATCTCAAAAGCTTGATACCGGCCATGCTTCAACATATGGCGCTGTGACTGGCGTAGCCTTTGGACTAATCTTCCTCCTTTTAATGCCATAGAGTTTTAATAACAGAAGCAAGTAGAATGACATTCTGCTTGCTTCTATTATTAAAAGTATTTAGTTAAGGATTTGTTCAAAAAATAGATAGCTCTTTTTTCTAAAATATCGGTCAAGTTAACTTTAGATACCGACATCTAGAGAACTCTCTTTTAACTTCCTCTGTTAATTAGCACTGTAGTATTAATAGTACAACCCATACAAATCGTCTTTTTGTCGTCACTGTGCTTATTGCCAGATCCGGTAAGAGTGTTACTGTTTACATCTCTAATCCCAATACTTTTTGTCGATAAACTTATTTTATCCTCGTTTAAAAACCTACCAGCAATTCTATTTTGCTGGTAGGTTTTTTTGGTCTTATATTCTTACAAATCCTGCCATATCTCATTTTCATAGATGATGTTACTTATTAGACTATTGTATTGAGCCTGATATTGAACATAATCGCCTAAAGCATGTGGAACAAGAAAAACAAGGCCAAGGTAATCTTCGTTAAAATAGCTGTAGCACTCTATCTCTGTCGAATCCGGTTTTCTGTAGTCAGCTTCTTCTAGTTTTCGACTCAGGTTTTCTGTAACTATCTTTTGTACTACCTGATCATTATGTTCAGGATTTACGGCTATAAAAGTTCGGTCATAGAATTTATCTAAAAAGGCTTTATCTATTATAAATACCTCGTTTAGATGTACTCTTCCGCCAGTTTTTAAGTTAATGTTGGTAGATACAAAGTGGTTATTAGGATGCGCTGCTCCTTGTACATATCCAGTACCAATAGCATTAACACTAAGAAGTTTTTTGCCTTCCAAAGCTATATAATAATCCATATTAAGGTGTAAGTTTTCTGTGTCACCATATGTTGCAATGACTGATAGAGCATCTGCTTTTAAAATTGCATTGGCTTTGTTTTGTATGTCTTGATCAGAAAACGATCTGATTTGTGGATAGTCGATTAAGATGTAGTCTTTTACATAACTGACCCTTTCTATTTGATAAAGATCCTCTATAACCTCAAAATTTTCCCCTTGTTCCATCTCTTGAAAGTTGCTTTCGTCATCTTGAAACTTGCAACCCACAAGAATGAAGCCTACTAAAAGACTCCAGACAAGTAGTTGATGCCTCTTATTCATGGTTTCACCTCTACGGTTTAATATAACTAACTTTGTCTTTTAGTAGTTTTTCTGATTACGATACTTAAAATCCATTGACTAAGCAAAACTTGTCTATTTCTAATGCGTTTCATAAACCTCTGCTTCTCTTAAAAAGCTGTATGAGTATTTCCATTTCCCTAGGGGGGTCTTCTGTTTTATCGTAAAAGCCTAGTTCAAATGCAACTCTTGTGAATGGATTAGTAATAGTTGATGTCGTAACGTTTTTTAGTTAAATAGTATTTTGATAGAGCAAAGCCAAAACCGATGTGTCTTAAATTATGTCTAAATGGAATAAAACTCCAGTAATCTGGTAAATTATAGATGCTTTTCCTCAAGTATGGATTCTTACGTTCGTCTAGTGACTACTTACCTTATAGGATACTCTAAAGAATGGTCAACCGGTCGATGCTACATTAGATCAGAAATAATTTAGCTTACTAAAGAAGAGCGTGAAAAAAATGTTGCATAGTGTTCTGATCATTTTCTTATGATCCTTCTTATTTACTTTCTTACAAATAAATACTCATTAATCTTTCGAGGTTGCTTAGATGATTTTGCGAACATTATTTGACACTAACCTGAAAACCTAACCCACATTATTTAGTCTTGTCTATTTAAAAAATCTTTATAACCACATAAGTAGCTGTTTGCATTTACTTGATAAAATTAAAAATCCCTGCTTCAAAAGCAGGGAAGATTTTTCATATTTATATCTGCTTAAAGATGCTTTGCATCTTTAAATCTAAAGCAGCAATCGATTCTGCACACTCATATAACTCTGCATTAATAGTTTGCGAAATGTTGTTGTCTTTCTTATATCTAAGTTGATGCTCTAAGCTTGCCCAAAAATCCATTGCGACTGTACGTATTTGTATTTCTACAGGTATCAGTTCTGTCCTATCTGATAAATAGATCGGGATTTTGATCACCAAATGTAAGCTACGGTAACCGTTTTCTTTGGGGTTTTTAATGTAATCCTTTTTGGTAACTAACACTACATCCTTCTGTTTTAATAATAAATCCGCAACTGTATAAATATCGTCGATATAGCAGCATACAACCCTAATGCCGGCAATATCTGTTAAATTTTTCTTCGCAGACTGAGTGTTGATCTCAAATCCTCTGCGCTTAAGCTTCTGATAGATGCTTTTAGCCGTCTTAAGTCTGCTTTCAATATGTCTGATCGGGTTGTGGTTGTACCTTACTTGAAACTCGTCGTTTAAGATCTCCAGTTTTGTACTAACCTCTTTGATGGCTGCATTATAAACCTGCTGCACCTCTAAAAACCCTTGGAACATCTTTATTATCTCTTCATTTTCAACAATAGAACTTACGTCATCTTTTGGAGGCGTCTGAGACACTAGTTTTAAGTTCATAAGATCCCCCCTGTTTCTATAAACTAAAACCTAAAGGATTAAGAAGACTTCTAAAAGCCAATTCTTATTTTGCCTCTCATATATTACTTCTAAAAACTAGACCTTAACCCTCTTAATTTTACCATAACTGAGACCAGTAAATTTATGTTTTCAAAAAACAAGACTCTACAATATTTCTGTTGTTAGTGGGAAATAAAAACGGGGTCACATCCGATATTGATTTACAATAATGAGTGCAACAAAGCCACTAATCCGAAAAGGATGGCTTCCATGAGAATTATGACAAAGTCGGAAATGAATTTGAGATTTTTTAAATAATTATCTTACTCCTAATTGTCCCATAGAGCCAAATGTGGATGACGTAGAGACAACTGCTGTTTGTGAATTTAATAATTTCCATGTTGTGAGACACTTTATCTAGACTTCTTCTAGGACAAAACCGACCTCACAAACTAAAAGGTGCTTCAACTAATAACGAATATAAGTCCCTGAGAGAGGCTACAAAGAAGCTAAGTAAGCGAGATCATGAAAAGCTCGAGCTGTTTCTTAGTGCTTGTCCCAGTCAAAAAGCTGCTCGCAATGCTAAGGAAACAACTTCGGAGATATTCTATGGAGCGAACAGATAGAACCGTCAAACAAACTAAGAACAGCTGTTTTAATGTTAGCTCTTTTTTTCATACTTAAAAAAAAGAATGAGGAGGCAAGCCTCCTCACTTTAAATAAACACTGACTTTTAAGTCTAACTTTTCCCGCATTTTTGTTTGATTCTATAATTAATGATGGTAATCATTGCGCTTTTTATTTTCTCTAAATCGTTCTTATTTAAAGAAAAAACCATTAAACTCCATTTTGTTTGACAGAATGACGTTTAAATAAGACACCTAAAGTATTTGGTCCACAATGACTAGAAACGGTGCAGCCAGCATCGGTGTCGATAATTTCGTCAAATGTTACATAACTGCTTATTAGATCCTTTACCAACTCCACAGTTCCCTCTGGAACTGGAGAATGAGTGATAAAAAGCCTTGATGTATTAATATCATCAGTAACTGCAAATTTGTCCCTAATGTAATTTTCTAGGCAGAGGTTAAAATTACCTCGATATTTTTTACCAACCTTCATTTTACCATTAACAACCTCGATTGAAGGCTTAATCTTTAACAAGTTTGCTCCAAAAACCTCAAGCCCAGAGCAGCGTCCACCTTTGTGGAGATAATCGAGGGTATTAATCACAAAACTTGCATCAACCATAGAAGCAGTTTCTTCTAACTTCTGACAGATTTTTTCTACGCTTTCTCCTTCTTTTGCCATTATGGCAGCATCTAAGGCGATGTGCCCACTTCCGGTAGAAAGGTTCCTAGAATCTATAACATAAACATGCTCAAACTCTGCAGCTGCTATAGTTGCATTTTGGTAACAAGAAGAGAAATCTGAACTAATTGAGACGTGAATAATTGCATCATAATCTTTTCGAAGCTTTTTAAACAAATTGTAGTATTCATAGCTATTTACTGCAGCGGTTTTGCATATCTTATTTTCTTTTTCTACATAGTGAAAGATATCAGAAGGCTTAATATCGATTCCGTCTTTATAAGCCTTATCTTCTACTAAAATCGAAAGCGGTACAAGAGTGATACCTAAACTTTTCAAAATATCAGGGGATAAATCGCAGGTGCTATCAGCTGTAACCTTGATCACATCCTCCCCCCCTTTCAACAATATATAATCAATGTAAGTAGACATTGTTAAAAAGCAGATTGAGTTAGACTTAAGGGTAACTACTATTTTTAAAGGCTTTTTTCCTTCTTTTAGTATGAGTAAACCATGTGCGTAGAAAGAGCTTAGCCCTTACCCCACCAATCTTTAAAGCTTCTCAGGATATTTTTTAGCATTTTTCTCAGCTTTGCTTTCCACTGCAGTCGCTAGGTCAATCTTGTAATACTCACAAATTCTAATCAGATACCAAAAGACGTCTGCAACCTCTTCTTTGAGGTGCTCAAATTTACTAGCGTCTTTTACGATTTCATCGGTATGATCACAGTGAACCCACTGAAATATTTCGAGTAGTTCTGCTGTTTCTACAGACAGTGCCATCGCTAAATCCTTAGGGTTTACCCCAGTAGTCCAACCCCTTGCATTAGAAAATTCTTGGATCTTCTGCCTAATTTCAGCAATGCTTGTTTCTTTGTCAATCATTAAAATCGATACTCCTTTTAACTAGAGAATCTTTCGCTAGCAAATCGCCAAGATAACAACGACCTTTTTTGCCAAAACCATTAAAAAAACCGGTAGTATCACTAACAAAGATAGAAAATTTACTGCAAAATCAAAATCAGCATATACACCTCTAATTACACCTAGATCGGTAAATTGCCACGTTTAAAACTTAACAACATTTCTTACTATACTTGGTCGGTCCTAGGCAACTGCCTAAAGACTCCACTCTAAGCCCCATCTTTCGCTTACCGAGTTAACTAGAAAGCGATCTGAATTCTAGTAGGATATTAAAGACGGTTATCGTTAGCACTGAAGTAAAAGGAGAGATCAGCTACGCCTCTAAATCAATAAACTCCAATAACTCCGAATAGAACGAAAAAAACCGATCATCGCTAAAAGAGTAAGACCAAATAGACAATGATCGTTAGATAGCCTATTAAAGTTGGGTTCATTCGCTTTAATAGGTCACCGTCCATCTAAAACCCCCGAAACGTTTACGTCTAATTATCCTCTGGTTTTGTTTCTTTAGTGTTTTCAGTAGTTAGAAATCTCTTTTTGATGAATTTGAAAACGATATAAGCAACTAGTAAAACTAAGAGAATAATTAGAATCAATGAATAGAGGTCGACATAATCTGCAACAGTCTCCCAGGCATCTCCTGCTAGTTTACCTAAATATGCCAATACAATATTCCAAATAAGCGTACCAAGTGATGTAAGTAACAAGAAAGGGCCTATTTTCATCTTAGCCATACCTGCAGGAATTGAAACTAAGCTTCTAATAACAGGGACAAACCGTCCAAGGAAAACTGCTACATTACCGTGTTTCACAAACCATTTTCCAGTTCTTCTTACATCATTCTTTTGTAGATGCAAGATTTTGCCATATTTCGAGTCAAAAAAGCTTTCTATTCTTGCTACGCTAAACAATCTTCCTACACTATATAAAATAATGGCTCCAAAGAGAGAGCCCAAAGTAGCTGATATTACTACACCCCAAAGACTCATAGTGGTAACTGTAGACATAAAACCACCAAAGGTAAGAATTAACTCCGAGGGAATTGGCGGAAACAGATTTTCTATGGTAATTAGTGAGAATATACCGATGTAACCGTACTGATTTACAACCTGCAAAATAAAGTCGTGCATCAAAAATTCCCCTCTTTAAAGTTAAAATTAGTGCTTCCCTCTTTAGATCTCAAATCTTTATAGACTTATCCAAAGAAAACAAAGTAGCCAACTACAAGCAAACCTAAAACTATTCTATACCACCCGAAAGCTTTAAAGTCGTTGTTTTTTATATATCTCATTAAAAACTTAATGGCAACTACCGATACCATAAAAGCAACTACCATCCCGCTAAGAAGAATAACGAGTTCCGCAGCTGTAAAGCTAAAACCAAACTTAACTAATTTTAACGCACTTGCGCCAAACATCACAGGAATAGACAAAAAGAATGAAAATTCAGCTGCTGTAGAGCGTGAGGCTCCAAGTATAATACCGCCTAAGATAGTAGCTCCAGAGCGAGATGTGCCAGGAATGAGCGATAGCACCTGGAAAACGCCAATTAAAAAGGCAGTCTTTAAATCTAGCTCCTGAAAACTTTGAATCTTGGGAACGATACCTCTATTTCGGTTTTCAATAACAATGAATAACAAGCCGTAAATAATGAGCATTAATGCTACCGTAATATAGTTATAAAAATGAATGTTTAACCAATCATCAAAGAGTAGACCAAAAACGCCTGCTGGAATAACTGCAATAATCACTTTATACCAGATCTTTAAAGTATCTAATTTTTCTTGCCTGTTCTTATCTTTAGCAAAGGGATTAAGCTTATGAAAATACAACATGACTACCGCAAGTATCGCACCTAGTTGAATGACAACAAAAAACATCTCCTTAAAAGACTCTGACGCGTTTAGTTTAATAAACTCATCTACTAAGATCATGTGTCCTGTGCTACTTATCGGTAGCCACTCAGTTATGCCTTCAACAACACCAAGGAAAACTGCCTTAACAAGTTCTAGTATATTCATCTCTAAAAGCATACCTCCACAAGTAACTGTATTACTGAGACTATATTTTTAAGTGCAAGCATATATGTAAACCCTTTCTTATAGCGCTAAACTCTATATTCTAGCAGATTCCATTAAGAGTCTAAGCTGTCTGTTTTGGAGTAGACCTCTATATAAACTATTCCACAAATGAAACGATAATCATGCAATTTTAATTGAGTTAATAAGTTTCCTAAACTCTAATCTTTTTAGCCAAATTCTTGACTTTTGTACAGGCAAAACTTCTCATTTTTCTACCCTACAAGCATAAGCTCTGCAACAAAAACCACAAAGCACATTCCTATTGCAACTTTTATCAGGCTCTTACCTTGCCAAGCAAGCCAAACAGCAGTTCCAAAACCAAGAAGTCCAGACACATAGGTATTAGTGTCAGTTAAAACTCCTGGAAATATCATAACTGCAAGTGTTACATAAGGAACGTAGTACAAAAATGATCTAACTAAAGGGTTTTTAATCTCTCTTCTAATTAACGTAAGAGGTAAAGTTCTTATTAAATAGGTTACTGCGGCCATGATCAAGATATAAATGTAGATATTACGCTGCATATGGATTCTCCTTAGTAGCATTAATGGGTATAGGAAAGAGAACAGCTGCCAAACCTGCTATAACAACTGTCAATATAATAATTCTAAACCCTAAAGATATATCTCTTATACCTGGTACATATGACACGAGAAAGCTTGCTACCATGGAAACAACGATAATTCCAGCGAGTACTCTGCTTTTTTTAGCAGGCGGAATAATAACCGCAATAAACATACCATAAAGTGCTACTCCCATTGCACTTAAAACTCTTGGAGGTAGAACGTTCCCTGATATTGTACCAAGGCAAGTACCTAATGCCCACCCTGGAATTGACATAGTCGAAAGACCATATGTGTAAGCGGGATTTAAGTCGCCATCTACTCCAATTGAAAGGCCAAACACTTCATCTGTAACATTAAAACCGATTAAAAGCCTGTGGAAAAACGAGGCTTTTGCATCGACCTTTTGCGAAAGCGAACACGACATTAGAAAGTAGCGCAGGTTAATTACCAGCTGAGTAATTGCCATCTCTAGATAAGTAGCTCCACTTGTAATTAGACCAAGAGCTGCAAACTGACCTGCTGAAGTATTGTTAGTAAGAGACATAATGGTTGCTTGAAAGGGCGTAAATCCAACCTTTTTTGCTGCTATTCCAAGAGTGAATGATACTGCAAGATATCCTAGAAAAATCGGCACTCCATCTTGAAGACCTTTCATATAACAGGTTTTGTTATTCATCATCTTCACTTCCATACTTGATCTTTGAAAAATGTAACTAGTAATAAAACGTGTCTAATTTTGGAATACAGTTCACTTTGATCTCAAGCTTTAAAAACCAAAATCCAGATAAATTATACAGCTCTTTTACGTAAAAGGAGGCAATTGTTCCGTCTGTTCGAGGCTAAGTTCCTCCAAACTAATACTCCATTTGGCATTTTCCAGATAATCTGGCCTCTACCAAAGCCCCTAGAACCTAGTTCAAGCTCTACATCATGGCCTATTCTTAAAAGTTTTGCTGCAAGATGGTTTGGAAAGCTGGTTTCTACTTCTACAGTCTTGCTACCTTTCCACTGCCATCTTGGCGCATCTAAGGCTGCTTGAGGGTTTAATCTAAAGTCTATAGTATTCATTATAACCTGCACGTGGCCTTGTAATTGCATAAAACCTCCCATAACACCAAAAGGGCCCTTTGAACTCTGTTTCTTGCTTAAATAGCCTGGGATGATGGTATGGTAGGTGCGTTTACCTGGTTCTAGATAGTTTTTATGTGTTTTGTCAAGAGAAAACGTCTGACCTCTATTTCGCAGGCTAATCCCTGTACCAGAGACTACGAGCCCTGAACCAAAACCCATATAGTTACTTTGAATGTAAAAGACCATCTTACCCCCTTTGTCTGCAATCTCTCCTTGATAGAAACTCTTTGCTTTTTAGTTTGTTTGATAGACCTCAAATGCTTTCTGCCAGTAAAACCCTGTAACAGGTGAAACTGGGTAGCCTTTTTTGGCATACTCTGTCGCAGAAAGAAGCGTTTTCTCAAGAGGTAGAGAACCAAATCTTCTCGAAAGAACCCTCCAAGCTGCTGGGACGCCTGGCACAGTAACAGGAAACCAGCAGTATTTTGGCATTTCGGAAAAACCTCGTTGCTTTACCTCATAGGCCGAAAGTTTCTTGGGCGCAGGTCCACTGGAATTAAAGCTGCATAATCTACCTTGACTCCAAACCAGTGCAAAAGCGCCGCTCCTATACCATTTGAAGTGGGTTCTACTACGGTCAAAGCTGCAGCAGTAGCTATAGTGGCATCAATAGCGTTTCCGCCTTGTTTTAGAACCTCACCCCCTGCTTTAGCAGCTAAAGGTTGAGATATGACTACCATCCCATTATTAGCAAAGACTGTCATTCATCTTGGTAGTCTCTCTTCTACCCTCTTACTTGCTAGAATCATAACACAATCGTGGTAGCCAACTATGTCCCTAAACCCATCTTATTACGTCAAATATGAGCCCCTGCTAAAATTGCAGGGGCTATAGATTACATAACAATATTGACTAATTTACCTGGGACAACGATTACTTTCCTCAAGGTTTTGCCTTCTGTTAGTTCCTTAATGACTCCATTATTTAAAGCCATCTCTTTGATTTTGTCTCTATCAGCATCGGAAGAGACCATCATTTTATCCTTGATCTTTCCGTTTATCTGAATCACAATCTCTATTTTATCTTCAACAATCTTGCTCTGATCATAACTTGGCCAGCTCACATAAGCTATTGTTCCTTCATGCCCTAGCTTCTCCCACAGTTCCTCTGCAAGGTGGGGACAAATTGGGGCAAGAAGTTTTACAAAACCTTCGATATATTCTTTTGGAAGCTCCGGTGTTTTGTATGCCTCATTGATAAACACCATCATTTGAGCAATGCCAGTGTTAAAGCCAAGATTTTCAAAGTCTTCAGTTACCTTTTTAACAGTCTGGTGGTAAATCCTCTCAAGACGACCACCTACGATACCCTCTTTGACGTTGTTACTCAATTTACCATTCTCGTCTACTAACAGACGCCAAATACGGTCCAAAAAGCGTCTTGAACCATCAAGACCGTTGGTCGACCAAGAAATTGATGCTTCGAGTGGACCCATAAACATTTCGTAAAGCCTTAGAGTATCTGCTCCATGGCTTTCAACTACTGTATCAGGATTTACTACGTTTCCTTTTGATTTACTCATCTTTTCATTGTTTTCGCCTAAGATCATGCCTTGATTAAAGAGCTTTTGAAATGGCTCTTTAGTTGGAACTAAACCAAGATCATAAAGGAACTTGTGCCAAAAGCGGGTATATAAAAGATGAAGTACTGCATGCTCTGCACCGCCAATATAAAGATCCACAGGAAGCCAGTGCTTGAGTTTATCAGGATCTGCAAAGACCTCTCCATTATTTGGATCAATATAACGAAGATAGTACCAACAGCTACCGGCCCATTGTGGCATGGTATTGGTTTCTCTACGTCCTTTTTTCCCAGTTACAGGATCTATGACATTTACCCACTCGGAGATATTTGCAAGTGGAGATTCACCAGTTCCTGAAGGCTTGATTTCTGATGTTTTTGGTAGTCTTAGAGGCAACTCATCTTCTGGAATTGTTGTCATCGTTCCATCTTCCCAGTGGATTATAGGAATAGGCTCGCCCCAATACCTCTGGCGGCTAAAGAGCCAATCGCGCAAGTGATAGGTAGTCTTCTTTGTACCTACACCTTTTTCTTCTAGAAATGCTACCATTTTATCTATAGCATCTTCCTTATTTAATCCATTTAGGAAATCTGAGTTTACATGAATACCCTCGCCTACATAAGGCTCTTTTTCAATGTTTCCTCCCGCAACTACCTCTTTAATTGGTAGAGAAAACGTTTTAGCAAACTCATAATCTCTTTCATCGTGAGCAGGTACTGCCATAATGGCGCCTGTACCGTAGGTAACCAGAACATAGTCAGCGATCCAGACAGGCATTTTCTCCCCACTTACAGGGTTTATAGCATAAGCCCCAGTAAAAACTCCGGTCTTTTCTTTTGAAAAAGCAGTGCGTTCCAAATCGCTTTTTTTGGTTACTTCCTCAAGATAAGCCTTAACTAAGTCTTTTTGATCTTCTGTGGTGATTTCATCTACAAGTGGATGTTCTGGAGCTAAAACAGCGTAGGTTGCTCCAAAGAGGGTATCTGCGCGTGTAGTAAAGACGGTAAATTCTTTATCTTTTCCCTCAATTTTAAAAGTGATCTGAGCACCTTCAGATTTTCCAATCCAATTGCGCTGCATCTCTTTGATGCTCTCAGGCCAATCTAGTTCTTCAAGATCGTCTAATAGACGCTCTGCATAGGCTGTAATCTTTAACATCCACTGTTTTAGGTATCTGCGTTCTACGGGATGACTTCCACGCTCACTTTTTCCATCAATGACCTCTTCATTTGCAAGAACAGTCCCAAGCGCAGGGCACCAGTTGACTGGCACTTCATCTATATAGGCTAAGCCTTTTTCATAAAGCTTAATGAAGATCCATTGTGTCCATTTATAATAATCAGGATCAGTGGTATCGATCTCTCTGTCCCAATCGTAAGAAAAACCTAAAGCCTTGATTTGACGACGGAAAGTGTCTATATTCTTTTGAGTAAACTCTGCAGGATCGTTGCCTGTTTCTATTGCATACTGTTCAGCTGGAAGACCAAATGCATCCCAGCCCATAGGATGGAGTACATTGTATCCTTGCATTCTCTTCATTCTTGAAACTATATCTGTTGCAGTATAACCTTCTGGATGGCCAACATGAAGACCTGATCCTGATGGATAAGGAAACATATCGAGTGCGTAAAATTTAGTTTTTGAACTATCATCAGTCGTTTTGAAAGTCTTGTTCTTTTCCCAATAGTTTTGCCACTTTTTCTCAATAGATTTATGATTGTAGCTCATCATCTCTACCTCCATATTGTATTATAAAAATGGGCATAAAAAATTCCCGCCCTATAAGGGACGAGAAATTTGTATGCCTCCCGCGGTACCACCCAAATTAATGGCGATTTGCCACTCACTCATTTATCCTTAACGCGGAAAACGGCTAACACTAGTTTGTTTCATGCTAGCGACTAAAAGGCGAGTTCAAGACCTTACTGTACTGACTTTCACCAAATATCAGTTCTCTTTAACTTAAGTTCGGTCTTTACTATTCCTTTATTAACGTCTCTAGAATATAAAGTTACTATTATTTTATACAATTTGACTAAAAGATACAAGGGGGAAACCCACATTCTTTTAGTCTACTTTATAAAAGTCTCATTTTTAAGCTTAAAAAGGGTGAGTATTCTTAATACTATAAACGTGAGTCAAGACTCTTTTTTTGAGCTGACAAGTATTATTTGCTACAGATTAAGTGATGTGTTCGGGTAATGAAAAAATCTTGTTTCCTCCTTTTGAGTTGACGCTAAAAGTCTAGACATTTAATACCTACTCCCTGATGCAAACAGAGCCCGTTTTACAAAACTAAGAGTAAGGACTCAGTCTTTACAGCAGACGAATATGACGTTTTAGAACTCTTTTGTGGCAAAATCCGACTTTTTGCTCTGAACACGTGACGTTTGGATAGTAACAAAGATTTCAATGACAGCTCTAGGGGCTTTGGATGCGAAACACTATTAATTATAGACGAAGCCCTTGATAATAATGTAGTTAGGACCATCTTTACTGAAGAGGTTTCTGGTCTAAAGTTCTACCTACACTCTAATTAAGACGCAGTGAACCTAGCTAGAACGGTTTTACCTTTTCTGCTGCCCTTTCTCCCAATGATACATCCTTTTTTGAAAAAGTTTATGGCAACTATGACAACTGGGATCTCCTAACTGATGGGCATTCTGTCTATGGTACATTTCCAACTATACAAAAACATGAATTTCTTGTCTTCTTAACGGATAATTACATTCGCGTCGATTAAGACATCAAAACCACACAAAGTATACTAAGATCATTGATGTAATAGATTAGAGTGAAGAAGCTTTTGAATATAATGGCGCAATAACTGAATTCTTGATTTGCAGATACTAGAAATAACAAAACTAGTGATTACAAGGGGGCATTTCATTATGGTTAGCTCGCCATTTTTTATAAAAATGTTATAGTAAACTTTATTACCCGACGGTGTAACCACCAATTGCAAAAGAGCTTATCTTTCTTTCGGTCAGTATATCCTCATCTGTTAACACACCGCACAGAAGTGGCGAGGAAATATCATAAAGTTTGATGTTTTTCATACAAGCTTTTCTACTAAATGTTGCGTAGCAATAGATGCAACCATGTGGGCAGGTGTTGTATGCTCCAATATCGATGCTAGTATGACATCTACAGGCTTTTCTTTGATTTCGATCTTTTTTTGTGTCGAGCTTTATCCCTGAAATCTTGGAGACTAAATCCGCGTTTACGCACCTTGAAGGGTCTATGCCAAGACCGCTTAAATCAATAGCTTCTGCACAGGTCTCTAACTTCAGGTTAAAGGCCGTTGCAATATTACTTAGCTCTCGTAAAATAGTCTGTTTTTTGGCATCATCTATCTCATTTGCTTGGATTTTATTTAGCTGTTTTTTAGTTTTTGGATAAAAGTCGATAAAACTAATTACACACTTATTGGTGAAACTGCAAAGCTCCGAGGCAAGTCTTTCAAACTGACTATAATGATACCTTTCATCAAACTCAAGTGTTACTATCAGCGGATCGTATCTCCAAATCACCCGGTCTTTGCCAATCTCATCTGACAGCCTCTTAAAGGTTTCGATAACCTCTGTTTTTTCAAGATTTGGCTCTATAGATTTGTCATAAGGGGTTAGAGTAAATTGAAAATAATAAGGGAAAGCATCTAAGAGATCGAGCCTTGGAAGCATGGCTTTAGGGTTTTTAGTCCAAAAAACGATACCATCAACTACATCCCTTGTTAAGGAGACTGAGTAAATTCTCCTAAAGTTCATAGGGTTTCTTACATAGACATAACCTTCTTCAAGCCTTCTAAAAAACCAGTCGCTATAAAATGCTGGAATATCAGTTCTTCGGCTTGCACTAATAATCATCAAATCGCCCCTTTAAGTTAAAAAAGCCTAGCATCATTAAAACACTTTAAGGCTATCAAAATATTAATACATCCTTTCCAGCTGTCTTCTGTTTTCCTTTAGTAGTAAAGATAAACCAGACAAGTGAAGCTTGATTTGTCTTTTTAGTTTAACTACAGAGTTTGACTTTTTTATGTACAGCCTCTAAGGTTTCTTCTGGTATTCCAATAAGCTCTTGGAAATTTTTTGGTTTTTTAACGTAATTCACACCTAATTCATGTATTTCTCCGCTATCTACAGTAATAGATGGAATTTCAACGGTTAAAAGTGCTCCTAAATCTTGACTTTACAATAGTTTTTGTAAAATTCGTAACCGCACGAATACTGCATTTTGTAACGGAACAGGCTTTAATAGATAATTATACTGAAAGGACGGTTTTTATGAAACTAAGACTGACAGGTGTTTTGTTACTAGTTATGCTGAGCATCGTGATATTTGCGCAGTCACAGCATGACATCAGTGTCTGGTTGCTAGGTTGGACCAATGAGATGACTCAGGTTGCCCAAAATATTGCAGATAAACAGTTTACACCACAAGCAGGTATTACAGTATCATTAGAGCCACTCGCTTACACTGACTCTGGCAACAAAGTTATGTTTGCCATGGCAAGCAGGGACACTCCTGATATTATCTCCTGTGGTGGCATTGTTGCTGATTTAGCTTTAAGAGGCGGGTTAATCGATATGGCAGCTTTTAGACCAGGGGAATATGCACAGATTGAAAAACAGCTATTCACCTCGGTGATGGGTCCTTTTTCGTTTGAGGCTCGCCGCTTTGCTTTGCCTAGTGATGTTTCTTGCCTTGTTGGCGCTTATCGAACTGACATTTTACAGGACATGGGTATGAGCATTCCTACAACATGGACCGAGATAATCGCAGCACAGCCAAAAGCTTTAGCACAAGGTAAAACCTTTGCCTTCATGAATTTCGATGAAATTTGGGCTGCCTATTCAATTATCACTCAGTATGGTGGACAATTTTTCAGTAACGACGGGTTTTCTAGTGCCCTAGATAGACCAGAATCTGTAGAAGGATTCTTAAACTATATTGAACTCTTTACTAAACACCGTTTTCCAAAAGAATTGGCAGGACCGACGCCATTTATTACTGGAGAACAGATTTGTTATGTTGACGGCTTGTGGATCTATCCTAAAATCTCCTTAACTGCACCGCAATTAGATGGCAAGTGGATGGTCGGATTAATTCCTGGAGTAGAACGAAACGGAAAACTCTATAACGGTTCTTCTCCTGGAAGTGTCCTCCTTGGCATATCCGCCTTTTCTAAACGCAAAGATGAAGCTTGGGAATTTCTCCAATGGTTTCTCGGAAGCGAAGTCTTATCCGAGGTAGCCAACTAGGTACTAGCCAAAGGCTCTGGGTATATGTGGCTGCCAGCGAATAAAAAAGCCATGCAAAACGTTAACCTCCCTGAGGCAGTAAAAAAAGTCTACTTCGATCAAATCGAAGCCTCAATACCTATCCCGTATGGGGTCAATTCTATGGTGCAATACCGTTATGTAGTATTTGCTATTCAATACGCTGTTTTACAGAATGTAAATCCAAAAGAAGCGATTTTACAAGCTGCTGAAGCGATGAATGATGATATGGCTAGAAGAAGAGCTGAATATCAGCGCTTCTTGATTGAATTTGACAGACAAAATGCAAAACCTGAAATGTAAACTAATTTGGTAAGAGCAAACTGTTCTTGCTGTTTCAGTTAAAAAACCAGATTGTTACATTGGCAAAAACTGAAAACAATCAAATAAGCATTTTGCCTAAATCAACACACAACTTTTTTATTAAAAAACAACTCTCTAATTAACAAAAACAGGTGCTCCAGAAAAAACACTCTTTTAGTTTTATCCCTATTTAGACGATCTCATTGAAGATCCAATCTTATCCTTCATAGAAAAAGCTGAGGGGTTATGAACTGTAACCTTCTTAGTAGACATCTAAAAAGAGTCTACTAAGAGGGTTTTCTATTTTAGAAAAGTAATTACTTTTTAGAGAAGAGGTGGAAAATTATGGCAGAGAAGCGTTTCACAAGCAAGG
>JAQVYS010000107.1 GCA_028708605.1 Bacillota bacterium | reverse complement strand
TGCTTATCTATCTCATCTTCAACTATTTTCATGCCACTTTCTATCACAAGGCGGCCTAATTGATATACAAATTTCTCTGTTGTACCGACTAGTTCAGTAAAGCTAGTACCTTCTAAGCACTGTTCGAAAATGTTGCTGATGTTATTGCTGATAAATTCTTGAAGTTGCGATATAATGTTCATGAGAGTAGTTCCCTTCTGTCGATTATTATTTGCACCTTAATCATAACACGGGGAACTATTCTCTTTCTTTTTTTTCCTACAATAATTTTACACTAAGCTATCTGAGTTTTTTTATCATTTCTTCGTTCTATATGCCAATTCTGCTTTCGAGCTGGATGCTTATCTATACTCATCTTCAACTATTTTCATGCCACTTTCTATCACAAGGCGCCCTAACTGATATACAAATTTCTCTGTTGTACCTACTAGTTCAGTAAAGCTAGTACCTTCTAAGCACTGTTCGAAAATGCTGCTGATGTTATTGCTGATAAATTCTTGAAGTTGCGATATAATGTTCATGAGAGTAGTTCCCTTCTGTCGATTATTATTTGCACCTTAATCATAACATGGGGAACTATTCTCTTTCTTGTTTTCAGACAATACTTTTATGCTAACCTATCTAAATTAACTACCCTTTGTATATACTCTCTTAGCTTCACTACAAAGAGTCTCTAGTTAAGACACTTTCTCCTAAAGATTTCAGCCAATTTTTAGAGTTTGCCTTAGTTCGAACTTTTCTCCTCAAAGCTTTTTAATCTTGATAAACCAAAGAAACTGAAAATACCTCCAAGACATAAACCTATAAGTGGTAGAGGTAAACCCAAATCAATAATGCTATTTAGCCTAATAAGTATCACTGCTTCTAAGACGCTTATACCAAAAATAAACCATAACTCACTACCTACTAAACTACCTTTTTGCTTAAGGCATCTATTAGACAATAGCACAAGTGCTCCTAAAAGAATGCAAACCACACTTATAGCTACCTTTATCGTCCATGCTAGCTTTTCTTTTAACAGAATATTACTACTTAAGTTATCTTCAAAACCGATAAAGCTGTAGGCCACCATGGCAACGGCTGCAGCCTTTTTAGTCTCCCATAGAAAAATGGCAAACTCAGTATCTAGAGCTTTGCTTGTAATAGACTGAAAGGTAACATCCTGCAAGACCAGTACGGGCAAAGTTTCTTTATCGTAATTTAACAGTGGTCCATAGATGTCTTTTATTAGTTTTAAATTTACATTCTGCCCTACAAGTCTTAGTGTATCTTCAGAATAATAAGTTTCTAATCTTTCCTCCGTTGTCTGTGGGATCAAGACTGCTTCGTATCGATCTGACATAGCAATAAATCGACTTTTGCTTCTGACTTCTTTATAAAAGCTATAGGGTACTATAAAAACTTCAATTTTGTTTTCGATTAATTGGCCTCTAACTGCAGGGCTTTCTATCTCAGGTTTAGGGAGTTTTGCTTCCACTAAAACTGCGTTTTGCTGACAAATAAGTTGGAGCCTTTGTGGGAATCTTTCTGCTTGTAGGTTTGTATTTTGCCAGATTTCTGTCCCACTTAAAACGATACTTGCAACTAATAAAGCTAAAGTCCATGAATGCAGGTATTTTAAGTAAGTATCTTTTACACCCTTTGGGAGACAGTTTTTAAAAAGCATCGCTGAAGTGGCTATCGAAACAAAGCTAAACCCAGGAGTTTTAGAGTTTAGAAAGTCTTTATGGGGAAAGCAAACTACAAAAATACAAAGAGATATAAATAAAAGCCAAGTCTGTTCAAGCTTTTCCCACTTTCCTTTTTTAGTTGTAACAGTTACCTCAAAGCTATAGAGTGCCAGCGTAAAACTGACCAGACCTAAACCAAAAGTCAAGATGTTAAAGCTAAGAGAAGAACTGAAACTTAAAAAAAAGCTACTTATTATTAAATATAACCATGATATCCCAAATATGTAATAACTTACACTTTGGTTCTTTCCATAACCTCTCTTGGAGGTTATAGTCTTTTTTTCTACTTGCAGTCCGCTGTTTTTACTTTCTTTATCAAGGTTACACAAACTACTACTTACCACTTCAGAGTTTTTACTTCGTTTATCTGGTTTTACCATACTTTTATCTTGAAAATTAACATGCTTTGGCATCTTTTTTTGCCTCTATTCTCCGATCTCTTTTCTAGTATTTCTATAAAAATTATAAATACTCAAAAAGCAGACCTTTAGTAGAAGGCTTACTTTTTAATTTCTTTTTTTGGCTAGAGCTAACGATTTGTTTTTGTTTATAATCTACAGGTTTTCAATCTGTTTGCAGGTCAAAACTTTCATCCACAGAATAACAAACATTAAAACGATAATGCAGAAAAAGGAGTCATAGTCTATGAATCTACCTGAGTTTAGCTCACCTGAACTTATTGGCATACCTATTAAACAGGTTTCTTCATTTCATTCTTTAGCGATAAGCTTTAAAGGCAAAAAGCTTTTATGCCACGTTGTTAACGGCCATCCTGCTACATTTAATGTCGTAGATCTCGAAACTAACAATATTGTTTTCAAAAAGACTATTATTGGTGCAGAGAGTTCTTGGCGCCTTTTAAAACACCAACATACTGTCTATATTGCAGGAACAGGGGATTCAGGACGATCTGGTCATCTTTTCTCTTATAACCTAGAGACAAAAGACTTTGAAGAATACGGAGTTGTTTATGAGGGAGAGAAGTTTCTTTGGTCTCTTGCTACTGACGACAGTCGCTATGTCTATATTGGCACCTGGCCAAACGGCAAAATCATTCAGTTTGACACTAACCTTAAAAAGTTTGTTGACTTTGGCACCATTGTCTCTGGCCAAAACTATTTGAGAGCTCTTACTTATTTAGATGGGCATCTATATGCCGGGATTGGTCCTATGGGTAGCTTAGTAAAAATCGATCCAAGCTCCTTTGACCCTCAAAGTGGAAGTCTCGAAATAGACCATTTAGAGGATCCCGTAAAAAATCTATTGAATCTCCAAAGCCTACCATTTTGTTACGAATTAGCCTCATCTTTCCCATATGTTTTAGCTTTTTTTAGCACTGACACCAGAGATCTTTTCTGCTATAACACACAAACTGATACATGGAAACATTTGACTGCCGGCTACAAAGGCACAATGATTACATCAGATTTAGGAGATGTCTACTACACTACAAAAGACGGTCTATTTCGCTTTAATGGTGCCGAGGGAACTCCAAAGCTTGTAAGTAGTAAAGTAACTGCAGCTCTTCATGGAGGAGGCATTTTAGAGGATGAATTATATTCGATGTTTTTCAACGGTTCCATCTTTAGCTTTAACCTAAATAACCAAACTGCAAAAATCACAAAATCGCCAGCAGAAGGCGCAAACACTCTGATCCAAAGCATTTTTAAAGGCCCAGATAATAACCTGTACTTTTCTGCCTACCCTAGTGGAACTGGGGCTATGTATAATCCAAAAACTGATAGATTCACTAGATTTCCTCTAGAACAAGCTGAAGGAATGGGCTCTATAGGAAGCGACATATACTTTGGTGTATATCCCCATGCTCGTATCTATAAAATCGATACTACATTGCCTTTAGATCAAAAAACACATCCAGAGATGATCTGGCAGATCGAAGACAAACAAGATCGTCCGTTTGTTGTTACAAGCGGAAACGATTTGCTTATCATTGGCACTATCCCTACCTATGGAGTTTTAGGAGGCGGGATTTCAATCTATGATCCCAAAGGGAACTCAGGTGAAACTTATGCACCTGTTATCCCAGATCATAGCGTAACTAGCCTTTTATGTCTTAACGGTTTCTTGTATGGCGGAACTAGTATCCATGGAGGTCTAGGTATTTCACCGACACAAGAGCATGCTTTGATGTTTAAATGGAATTTACAGACCAAAAAGCTCGAAAAGACCTTTATGCCTCTAAATGAAGCAAAAGAAGCACCAATGATTAGTGGCCTGTGTGAAATAAATGGCTTAATCTATGGAAACTTTAACGGCTTTATCTTTGTCTACGATCCTGTAAAAGAAAGAACTGTAAAATACCGCAATCTTTATCCTGCGGTAAAACAGTTTGGCAGATGGAGACCTACCTATAATATCTTAGGCACAGATGGTCTCTTATATTCTAGCGTTGGTGGATATATAACCGCAATTGACCCTGAAACCTTAAACTTTAAAACTATAGCTCGAAGCGATCGTTTTGCTCTCGGCAAAGACAATGAAGTCTACTACGTAAAAGGCTGGCAGCTTCTATTGAACAAAGCCATCAGAGGAACAAAACAAGTTCTAAGTACTGAAAACTAGAAACCAATTTACACACAAACGCCTCCACTTGATACTAACGTGGAGGCGCTTTTTCTAAAAACGCTGATACATGAAACTTAAGCAAAATCTAACCTGAAGCAAAAGTTAAAACTACTTAGTGGTATCATTCCT
>JAQVYS010000035.1 GCA_028708605.1 Bacillota bacterium | reverse complement strand
GAAACTATAGCCTTCGTAGGTCATACGGGAGCAGGTAAAACCTCAATCATCAATCTAGTAAACCGATTCTACGATATACAAAAAGGTGAGGTTTTAATTGATGGCGTTGAAATCAGGGATTGGGACCTTACTGAGCTCAGAAAAAGAATAGGTATTGTGCTTCAGGACGTTTTCCTCTTTTCAGGGGATATTAAAAGTAATATCAGATTAAATAATGAAAATATCAGTCAGTCAGATATCTATGAAGCATGTAAGGCTGTTAATGCAGATAAATTCATTATGAAGCTTCCTAAAGGTTACGATGAGAAGGTAACTGAAAGAGGCTCAACTTTATCCCAAGGGCAAAGACAATTATTGGCATTCGCTAGAGCTCTAGCTTTTGATCCCAATATCTTAATCTTGGATGAGGCAACTTCCAATATAGATACTGAAACAGAACTACTCATTCAAGAAGCGCTAAGTAAAGTAACTAAAGATAGGACCACTTTAGTTATTGCGCACAGGCTCTCAACAATCCAACACGCCGACCGAATTATTGTCCTTCACAGAGGTGAGATCGCTGAGATGGGAAGCCACCAAGAGCTGCTTGATCGTGGTGGACTTTACTATAAACTTTATCAATTGCAATACCAGTCACAGGCAAAATTGGCTTAAGCTTCTTTTAAAACGAGAAGAAAGGGAGGTAAGACTGTGAATTTAGTGCTGATTACGGCGCTTGTGGTTTTGTTTTTTTTAGTAATTGGTATGCTTACAACATCGATGGAATTCAAAAAACGCAAACTCTATCATACAACTCAAAATGCCTACAACATCTTTTTAGTAAAGGGCGTTAACAACATTTCCGTTGGTTTGGCTCTTTATTTGGGACTGTATACGATTGGAAAAGGGCCATGGCTTTTGGGGGGATTAATCCCGCTTTTTATTGGTAATATGTACGTTCTTTTCTACCTCCTAGGAAAGGAGAGTAGTTAATATGAGGAAACTGTGGATAGTTGTGTTTGTTCTTTTGCAGATTCTGATTGCCTGGGGAATATATGATTCAGTTAGATTTGTAGAGTTTGATAGTATCAATTGGTCGACGCTTTTTCGTGGTAACTGGGAAGACATAAGCTTTACTAACATTAAACACAAAGAACCCCTTGTAACTAATTTTATGGGGGCAAGGAATGTTCGTATAGAAGGCTTTGTCGGTGATATGGATATAGTCTATGGTGATGTATCTGAGATAACCTTTGATGGACAAAAGACTCTCTCGCATTCTAGTGTTGATATGGATGCCTTTAATAATAGTTATATTGAAGAAAGACGCCAAGGTGACATTCTTACACTTGTATGGAGAAAACCTCAAGGCTATAGAGGGACAGTCGGTTTTACAGGGCAAGTTACCATTCCTAGATCGGTGGAGTCTTTAGATGTTGAAGTCACTTTAGGCAAGGTTTCTTCAACTGGTGGTACAAATAATCTTAATATCTCTGCTGACTTAGGCGATGTAAGAGTAGACGATCATACAGGATCTGTTGTTATTGATGCAGATTTAGGAGCTGTAAGACTAAGTAATATCAAAGCAACCGATGTTCTAAAGATCACCGCTGATTTGGGCGAGATTAATTACCGAGGATCGCTTGCACTTAATTCAGTGATAAGGGCATCTTTAGGTAGCATAAAACTTACATTACCTGAAGACACCTTAACAAATATCGATGCTTCAGTCGATTTAGGTAGCTTAGACTGCGATTTCCCTTTAACCACTTATTCAAAACGGAGTTTAGGTAGTGACGTTATAGGGATAATGGGAGATCAATCCTTAGGAGTGCCTAGTGGGAATTTAACCATCAAGGCTGACTTAGGCTCCATAGATATTAAAAGGGCGGTGATCTGGTAGTGATGCTTCCAATTTGGATTCTCTTAATTCTCTTTGGTTTTATAGTCGCCATCGTTGCAATTCAAGGTTATTTTTCTTATAAAGAAAAAGAGATGATGGTAAAGCAAGGCGCAGCACCAGAAGTAGTCCAAAAGATGATTGACAAAGATGATAACTTGGAACCTAGATCAAAATTTGCTAACCTTCGTTCAGGAGTAACTTTAATTGCAGTAGGTGGGGCACTTACCATGGGCTTAAGCTTTATTGGATTAGGTCCATGGTTGCTTGGAGGATTAATACCACTGTTTTTAGGTATTGGTCGGCTTATTTTATATTACATTTTGCCTGACGACAATAATTAAAAAGACAGACCTGGGATGCAGCTGTGGTTGCATCCCTATTTTTATGGATCAGAGTAGCTAACTCTAAAGACGCTTTCATTACCTTAAAAAGACACAGCGAAATTAAAGTTCGTAGTATTTATCGTCTGTATCACCACTTGCCTTTTTTAGTTTAAAACGGAATGGCTTTTTAACTTGAAATGTCCTTCTCTAGTACTAAATTTAACCTAGGATGTGCAAATTGTAGCTTTATAACGAGCCAACTCATATTCTATAGCAAGCGCCAATCAAACAGAGCAGTTCTTGTAAGAAATAAGCAAGTAATAGCTTTCTTTATAGACCTCTTAACAAGGAGGGCGTTTTAGAATGTTTTTAGAAAGTCAATTTCCGGGGCTAAAGTGGAGTAAAAACCTAGAGACTCTAATTGATCTATACAAAAAACAGAAACCAATTTTAGATCAATTAAAAATAGAGTTAAAAGAGATGGATGGTGAACTAGAGCACGAACTTAACGTTCTCTCTAGTAACATCGACTTAAAAGTTGCAACGATTTTTCAAACCAGCCCTGAACTAAGAAATTCCTTAAAAACTTCAGGTAATTATGCTCTAAGTGAACTTGAAGAGAATATTGCCTGCTTAACTGTGTTTTTGGATACAGTAAAAGCAGGTGTTGATACAGAAAAGATACGAAAAGGCATCTGTGTTAGACAATGCCTAAAACGTGTTGACTACGCTCTTGATCAGCTTCTGTTATTTTTAAGTGAGCCTTTTAAGGACTTGACCAGCAGAGAACAGGAAATATTAGTAAATCTTTCAGAAGGACTCAGCAACGAAGAGATCGCTGATAAGCTGTACATCAGCATCAAAACTGTAAAGAACCATGTAAGCAGTATCTATCGTAAAACAGGTTTTAAAGAAAGAGCGAAACTAGTTTTGGCAGCAAGGAGTGTATTAGGGTAACCTAAAAATACGGAATTGGTTCAGCCACTGATCTATCTATGTGTTATAATCTAGTTAGTTAGAGTATGAGGAGTGTTATTTTTGCACAAAGTGGCTGTAGCCTTAATTCATTTAGGATGCCCTAAAAACTTGGTAGACTCAGAAGTTCTACTGGGTTTTTTAAATGAGG
This sequence comes from Bacillota bacterium, assembly GCA_028708605.1. GTDB lineage: Bacteria > Bacillota > DTU065 > DTU065 > DTU065 > DTU065. The sequence goes on along the minus strand of JAQVYS010000035.1, from coordinate 15,492 downwards.
AATTTATGCTTACCAATTCTTTAGATAATGCCGATGTAATCGTTATCAATACCTGTGGCTTTATTGAAAGTGCCAAGGAAGAAGCAATAAATACTATTTTTGAAGCATCACAGTACAAAGAAGATCGTTGCAGAGCCTTAATTGTAACGGGGTGTCTGGCTCAGCGCTATGGGAAAGTACTTCTAGAAGAAATACCTGAAATAGATGGTATCTTAGGTGTTGAGGAACTTCCTCAGATTAACGAAGTAGTCCATAATGCGCTTTCAGGCCAGAAACCTCTGTGTATAGATCGGACAGGCTATATAGTTTCATCTACGCCTCGAAAAAGATCAACTGCAAGCTACACTTCATATATTAAAATAGCTGAGGGCTGTCTCAATCAATGTGCTTTCTGTGCTATTCCGTTGATTCGTGGCAAACAGCGAAGCCGAGTATTAGAAGATATCGTAGATGAAGCAAACGAACTTGTTAAAGATGGCGTTAAAGAACTTACTCTAATAGCACAGGATACTACAGGCTACGGATTAGATCTGCCTAGTAAAGAAGGGTTAGATGTTCTTTTAAAAAGGTTAGGACAGAAGTTGCCAGAGAATATCTGGCTTAGGGCGCTTTATCTTTATCCAACAAGGCTTACTCCAGAGATTATCGAAGCTTTTTCCTCTGTTAAACAGTTTTGCAGGTATGTCGATCTGCCTTTGCAACACATCTCAGAAAATGTCCTTAAGAATATGAGAAGACCTTTCGATAAGAAAAAAACCTACCATTTAATAGAAACTCTAAGAGAAAAGATGCCTGATATCGCTCTTAGGACAACCTTCTTAGTAGGATTTCCAGGCGAAACAGAGGATGATTTTCAGGAACTACTGGATTTTGTTAAAGATATAAGATTTGATCATGTTGGTGTTTTTGCTTTTTCACCAGAGGAGGGTACTAAAGCTTATAATCTAAGACCAGTTGTTTCAAAAAAGATTGCAAACGAGAGAGTTAATAAAATAATGGAAGTACAGCAACAGATCTCTAGAGAAAAGAACCTAGCTAAAATTGGTCAGGTCTATGATGTTCTTTACCTTGGACCAAGTGAAGAAAGTGAGTTAGTTCTTAAAGGCAGAACAAGATTTCAAGCTCCAGAGATTGACGGTGTAACTTACTTTGGTATACCTGATCAACCAGTAAAGCCGGGCCAAATTTTCCAAGTTAAAATTACTCAGGCTTTAGAGTATGATTTAGCGGGCGAGGTGTTTTTTTAACTGACTATTTTGGGATGACTTGAATTTGGGAGGTGCGGCCTTAATTAGGCCACGGATGTGAATTTACCCAATTTATTGACTACAATACGTATTATTTTGGTCCCGGTATTTATGGTCTTTGCAATATTCGATGTACCAAACGGGGACTTTATTGCTGCTGTTGTTTTTTCGTTAGCCGCGATAACTGATTTTTTCGATGGACATATAGCTCGCAAAAATAAGTTAGTTACTAAGCTTGGGGCACTTATTGACCCTGTTGCAGATAAACTTTTGATTGCAGGAGCTTTGCTTAGCTTAGTTCAATTAGGTCGGGTCAATGCTATCCTTGCTATGGTCATTCTGGCTAGAGAATTTGCGGTTATGGGACTTAGGTTAATTGCTGCTTCAGCTGGTGTAACTATCAAAGTTTCAAAATTTGGTAAGCTAAAAACTACCAGTCAATTTGTTGCTGTTGTTGCATTGCTTTTAAATTTGCCGTTTGGCGGAATTTTAATGTATCTTACTGCAATTATTACTGTTGTTTCAGGTGCTGAATATTTTATAAAAGGCGCCCATGTTTTAAAAGAATAGTATAAAAGCTAATGTTACCAGCGTAGGTAGACATTGCCGGTTACCAAACTACGGTTAACCGGCTTTTGTATGTTATAATCAGACTAAGATGATGAAGGGAGACTAGGCCATGAAGCCTTTTGGTCTGAAGATAGAAGTAGTCTTGATATCCTTTGCAATAGTTTTTTTGGTCATCTTCGCTGGCCAATTGTTGCTTAATCATTATTTAGTCAATAGACCTCTCGACAGAATGTTAAGCGAAATGAGCTTATTAGATTACGAAATTGAAGATGGAAAATTGACTTTAATTTGGGATGGGAAAAATCCCGAGCAAATTGTTGATTTTATTGAAAAAAAACCTGTACACAAACGCTTTGATGAGGTCTTTTTATTATTGAAAATAGACAAACACCTAAACTTATGGCAAGAAGAAGAGCTTATCATAAGAGAGGGTATTAAAAAAAGTCAATATTATACGGCTTTAGAAAGACTAAGGCATTTAGATAATCAGGCGGAGGTTGTGATCTTTGAAGATAATTACCTTTATGTTAGTTTTTTAGATCAAGGCCAACTTTATGCATTAGAGGATGTTCAATATAGTCCTATTCGGTTTATAAGCAAGGTGGTTGCGGACAATGAGTAAAATATGGAAAGAAGTCCTTTTAGGAGGCGCAGTTGCAGCCTTATTTTTTCTATCGCAAGCAGGGATTAATATCTGGCCAGTTATCGTTGTTGTTGGAGGAATCATCTTCTTTTATTATTTCATGCCAGGTAAAGATCTTATCGGTTCGAAAATTGGTATCGGTAAGCCTGCTACATCAAAGATAACTTTTCTCGATATTGGCGGCCAAGAGGTTGCTAAGCGTGAGTTAAAGGAAGCTTTGGATTTTGCGCTAGATAAAGAACGCACAGAGGTTTTAGGTATTAGACCTTTAAAAGGCATACTGCTTTCTGGACCTCCAGGAACAGGAAAGACTTTACTTGCAAAAGCTGCAGCTAACTATACAGGTTCTGCTTTTTTACATGCTTCAGGTTCAGAATTTGTTGAGATGTATGCAGGTGTAGGTGCAAAAAGAATTCGTGATCTTTTTGATAAGGCAAGAAGTCTTGCTAGAGAAAACAAAAAAGGTGCAGTTATCTTTATCGATGAGATCGAAGTTCTCTGTGGTGCAAGAGGCAGGCATGCTTCTCACCTTGAATATGATCAAACACTGAATCAACTTCTAGTTGAGATGGATGGTATAAGCTCACAGGAACAGATTCTAATTATCGGTGCAACAAACCGTATCGATATCTTAGATCCAGCAATTTTAAGACCAGGTCGTTTTGACCGTATTGTACGGGTAGACTTGCCAGATAAAGCAGGCAGACTCCATATTCTTAAAATCCATACAAAAGAAAAGCCTCTTGCAAGTGATGTGGATCTTACAGAACTTGCAAGGGAGTGTTATGGCTTTTCGGGAGCTCATATCGAGTCTCTAGTAAACGAAGCTGCCATTAATGCTCACAGAAGAAACGAGTTACAGATTAGCTGGCGAGACTTTAGTGATGCCCAGGAAAAAGTTATGCTGGGTGAGAAACTAGACCGAAAACCTCCTGAGGAAGAATTAAACAGAGTGGCTGTTCATGAGGTTGGTCATGCAATTTTTGGAGAGTTTGAAAAGCCTCGGTCGGTGTCTAGTGTAACAATTGTTCCAAGAGGGCAAGCACTAGGGTTTGTAAGGCAAGCCCCGGTAGAAGACAAATACCTGTATACTAAAGATGAACTACTAGGCCAGATTCGGGTAGCACTAGCAGGTGCTTATTCAGAGGATCTTGTCTTTGGTTCAATGAGTACTGGAAGCCAAAATGACTTTTCTCAGGCATCAAGATTGGCAAAGACAATGGTGTTAGCTGGTTTATCTAGTCTTGGAATAGTCGCAGAGGAACTTGGCCAGGATGTACTAAATAAAGAGATTATGAGGATCATTAATCAAGAAGGCGTTTATGTTAAAAAAGAGTTAGCATCATTGAAAGAGTTTATCGTAAAAATTGCTGAATACCTTAAAGACAAAGAGCGCATTGAAGGAGAAAAGTTCCGTCAGATTCTAAATAAGCATCTAAATACAGAAGCAAATAAAGAAAAAATTGCAAACGACAATAGACCGACTGCAGCTTCTTAAGGATCAGGCAAGACCTGGTCCTTTTTTTTGTTTTAAAATATTTTAAAAACTATAAAAAGTGGGTAATATAACTAACAAGATCATATTTTGAGGGTGGTAACATGACAAAAATCCGTAGCAGTCAGATAAAAAGATGTATTAAGAGAAACTTTGAAACCTACGAAGAGTATAAGTTGAGAGTTCATTATTTTCTTGAAAGAGCTTTAGACGGAGAGATTAAACATAGCAAGCTTAAAGGGAGAACTAGATTAAGTGTGGTTTTTTCTATAAATAGCCAAAGAGGCAAGCCTGGGAGTAGTTGACAGAATCGAGAGTCTATTCTAATATAAATAAATGAAGTGACACGTATACAATTAATAACTTGTAGATATTGGCATGGATAAGATCCAGTAGGTAGTTTTGAGGCTTACAGAGAAGGAGAAATGCTGAGAACTCCAAGCAACCGAACTATTGAAACCTAATCTTTGAGCCTCTGTTTGATAAAAAACAGCGTGTTGCTACGTTACAAGCTGTAAGAGGTGTGAGGTTTTACCAAACACAATAAGGGTGGTACCACCGCAAGCCGGTCCCTTAATTGGGAGCGGTCTTTTTTTGCCAGAAAGGAGAGAGTAATTTGGCCCAAGACAAAAAATTAGTTGAAGAGATTACAGCCATGGATGAGGATTTTGCTAAATGGTATACAGACGTCGTGAGAAAGGCCGATCTTGCAGATTATTCTTCAGTAAAAGGTTGCATGATTATCAGACCGTATGGATATGCAATCTGGGAGAATATCCAAAAGGAACTAGATAGACGTTTTAAAGAGACAGGACACGAGAACGTTTACATGCCGCTTTTTATCCCAGAAACCCTACTCCAAAAAGAGAAAGATCACGTAGAAGGTTTTGCGCCAGAAGTAGCATGGGTTACCCACGGTGGTAGCGAAGAGCTTGCAGAAAAGCTCTGCATTCGTCCTACTTCAGAGACGCTTTTTTGTCAGCACTATGCTAATATCATTGGTTCATATAGAGACCTGCCAAAGCTTTATAACCAGTGGGCAAACGTCGTGCGCTGGGAAAAAACTACTAGACCTTTCCTAAGAACTACTGAGTTTTTGTGGCAAGAAGGTCATACTGCTCATGCAACCAAAGAGCAAGCCGAGGAAGAAACACTAAGGATGCTTAATGTCTACGCAGATTTTTGTGAAGACTTTTTAGCGATACCTGTTATTAAGGGTAAAAAGACTGAAAAAGAGAAATTTGCTGGAGCTACTGAAACCTATACCATCGAAAGTTTAATGCATGATGGTCAAGCACTACAAAGTGGTACAAGCCACAACTTTGGGGACAAGTTTGCAAAAGCCTTTAATATCCGCTACCTTGACAAGGAGAATCGTCACCAGTATGTTTACCAGACCTCATGGGGAGTTACTACAAGGCTAATCGGTGCTCTAATTATGGTCCATGGAGATGATAGCGGTTTAGTTTTACCTCCTAGAGTAGCACCGACTCAGCTAGTTATAATTCCTATAGCAAGTCACAAGGGAGGAGTCATGGAAAAGGCAGAAGAAATCTTTAATCAGTTAAAACCTTTAGTTCGAGTAAAGCTTGATGATTCCGATAAGAATCCCGGCTGGAAGTTTTCAGAACACGAGATGAGAGGTGTACCACTTCGCCTTGAGATTGGGCCTAAAGATATTGAAGAGGGCCATGCAGTATTAGTGCGCAGAGATTCTCGGGAGAAGATTTTTATTGATCTTAATGAACTTACCACTAAAGTCCCAGAACTTTTGGACGATATTCAAGATGCTTTATTTACTAAAGCCTTAAAACATCGTGAGGAGCATACATCAATTGCCACATCATTAGATGAGATTAAAGAGAGTTTAGATAAAAAACCTGGGTTTATTAAGACCATGTGGTGTGGTAAAAGAGAATGTGAGGAGAAAGTTAAGGAAGTTGCAAAGGCTTCAAGCCGTTGTATGCCCTTTGATGAATCGTCTATTGGAGATAAATGTGCTATCTGCAATGCTAAGGCAGAAATGGTCATAGTTTGGGGAAGAGCCTATTAATAACAGATAGTTGAAAATTTTGCGAGATCGGAAGGAATCTTCATACTACCCTAGAATTAAGTATAATGACAGTTTATTACGAACAAGTCAGACTAGGAGGAGTAAAAATGAATAGAAAACTATTGTTTGTTTTGGTTCTATCATTGATTGTCGTTCTTTCGTTTGGTGTAGCAGCAAAAATGATTGACGGTACTTACTCACTAGAAGGTAAAGTTGATAGTCACGGAAACTACCCAACAATTACTATTGTTGTTAAGGATGGAAAGCTCGCTTCCGTGGATTACAAGGAGATAATATCATCTACGAATTCTCCAAAAACCAAAGATAATTACAGCTGGGAACCTTATTTTACAGCTGTTGAAACTTTAGAAAAGAAAGCTGTAGAGGAAAATGGTGACGTTTCAAAACTTGATGCTGTTGCCAGTGCTACTAGCAGTAGTGTAAAGCTCAAAGATATGCTACTTGCAGTCCAGCTTCAAGCAGTTAGTTTAAAAAATGCTGTTTATCCATCACTCGAAGGAACTGCAAGCCATGGATACATTCCTAAACTAACCATTACTGTAGCTGGCGGTAAAATAAGTAAAGTTGAGTATTTCGATTATGATGAGAAAACTGGTAAGCCAAAGCACGAAGACGAATATGCATGGCCCAAATACTTTGAAGCCATCGAATATTTTAGCGATGCTACTGTAAAAGAAAACGGTAATATCATGGCCATTGACGCAGTTGCTGGCGCAACTGGCACAAGCAATACCTTCTTCTCACTATACAGAACACTACTTAATATGATTTTGAAAGCTGCAAAGCAGTAAAATAACGAGGGAGGCTAAGACTAGCCTCCCTTTCTTTATATCCTTTTAAGTGCAGCTCTAACTGGAGATCCGTCTAAAGACTCTAGCTTAAGAGGTAGCGCAGCTAATTGATAGTTGCCTTCATTTATGTGGGACAGGTTAATACCTTCTAGGATGATAATTTCCTGACTAAGAAAGAGCCCATGGGTTTCTAAAACTTTATGCCCTTTTTCCTCAATAGAGAGGGCATCAATACCAATTAAAAGTGGCTTTTCATCTAAATGATTTAAAAGAAGCTCAGCAAACTTAGGTGGTACACCTTTATACCCTTCTAACCAAGTTTCTTTTCCAGGCAGGTCAGAATTTGCCTTCAAGAGAATTCTCTTGGCTTTTTTAGGTAACTTTTTTAGAACATCTTTTGAGAACTCAGAGATCTCTAAAACGTAGCAAGGACCAATAAACACGTTTAGGTCTAGATCCGTTACAGTTTTTTTTTCACTAAAGACGTGCTTTGGGGCGTCAATATGAGTTCCAGTGTGGGTCCCAAGAGAGATTTCTGTTAAGTTTACCCTGGAGTTTATCTCAGAGATTTTAACTGGTTTTGCAGAAAATCTTGGATCCCCAGGATATATGGGCATGGCTTCACTCATACTTATAGAAATATCAATCCACATTTACATCCCTCCAGTCTTTTGTTTCATTGGATAATGCATATTTCCCTGTCAGGTTCAAAAAAAGTTGTGAAATAAAGGTAAAATTTCAGAATAAGTTCAATATGACATTATCACAGAATAACTACAAACAGAACTTTTTTTCTTGACAAACCACATAGTTTTACATATACTTTAGATAACAAAAACACCTTTAAGTTGGTCCAGAGAGGCCAATAAGGCGAATTAGCAAAGAATATAAGTGTAGTACCTTTGTTGGTACCCTTTGCCCTTTTCGCCTCGTGCGATTTTTTTTCGCCTAAAACCCTTGAAGTTCCTACTGTGAACCTGTAAGGGAGCAAGGCACAAAGTCTAATAGCTTCCTTATAGAAGAAGTTTTGACTAAAAGGCAAAGGAGTGGGACCTATGGTAACCCAAGCTATTACAGCCCCCAAAAGAGGCATCCATTCTATACGAGAGATGTCAACAAACGATATTGAGCGCATACTTGATCTTGCTAGAGATTTTAAAGCCGGTAAGGCTATTAATAAACTCTCTAATAAGACGGTGGCGCTCTTTTTTTCGGAAAACAGTACCAGAACAAAACTTTCCTTCCAACTTGCTGCAACCAAGCTAGGAGCTCAGGTGTTAGATTTAAATCAAGACACATCTAGCATCTCAAAAGGAGAGTCCTTGGCAGATACGGTAATGACCTTGCAAGCAATGGGTGCAGATTGTGTAGTGGTACGACATAATCAAAGCGGTATAACTCAGTATTTGCAAAAATATGTTACTGTACCCATAATTAACGCCGGAGATGGATGGGCAGAGCATCCAAGCCAGTGTTTGCTAGATCTAATGACAATTAGAGAGTACAAAAGATTTAACGGTCTTCGAGTTTTAATAGCTGGTGACATTTTGCATAGCAGGGTAGCACGCTCAAATAAGATAGCTTTAGAAAAATTAGGGGCAAAAGTAGAATTTACCGGTCCAAAGATCTTAATGCCCCCTAACACGCAAAAAGCTCTATGGCCGGAGAGTTTGACTAGAACAGATGTCTTAATACTCTTGAGGTTGCAAAAAGAAAGGCAAACCCAAGGGCTTATCGCTTCTTTAGATGATTACCACTTAATGTACGGCTTAACTGAGAAAAATCTAGAGCTGCTTCCTGAAGAGAGCTTAATTCTTCACCCAGGTCCTGTAAATAGGGGCGTGGAGTTAGCCGAAAGCGTTTTAGAAGACCATCGTTGCAAGGTGCAAGAACAGGTTACAAACGGTGTATATGTTCGCATGGCACTGATTGCACTAGCTCTTGAGGGGAGGGGTATAGTTGAAATATCTGCTTAAAAACGGAGCGGTATGGACAAAAAGAAATCGGATTATTAAAGATCTTTATATAGATGGAGATAGAATAGTTGGAGGATTTAGTACCAATGAAGCTGATAGAATTATCGACTTAACTGGTTTGGAAATTTTTCCAGGCTTTGTAGACTTACACTGCCATCTAAGAGAGCCAGGCTTTTCTAAAAAGGAGACAGTAGAATCAGGGACTAAAGCTGCGGCAAAAGGTGGTTTTACTACAGTAGTTGCTATGCCAAACACATCTCCTGTGTTAGATAATCCTTGGGAGATGGAAAGCTACTTAAAATATCTTGAAGACAAAGCTACAGTGAGAGTCTTACCGGTAGCTCCATTAACTAAAGGACGGCAAGGCAAGGAACTTGCAGATTTGGGATCTTTGAGGAGTTTAGGCGTAAGGTTTGCTAGTGACGACGGCAATGATATCCAAGATGCGTTTTTGATGCGCAGTGCCCTTTCATATGCGTCAGACCATGAGATGACCGTTCTTTCTCACTCAGAGGTGGAAAGCTTAGCTCAGGGATTCATTCACGAAGGTTATTTAACTACTGAATACGGTATTAAAGGAATAAGCTCTTCGTCAGAGTCGATAGCTGTAGCAAGAAATCTTCTACTAGCAAAAGAGGTTGACGCTAGAATTCATTTTTGTCATCTATCTACTAAAGAAAGCGTTTCGTTGATTAAGTTAGGAAAAGAGATGGGAATAAAGGTCTCTGCAGAGGTAACCCCTCACCACCTTTACTTTAGCGACCTGGATGTTATACCGTTTGAAACAGTCTATAAAGTAAACCCTCCGCTTAGAGAGACCGAAGATAGAAAAACTTTAAAAGCAGCTCTATTAAGTGGAGTGATAGATGTAGTGGCTACAGATCATGCGCCTCACACCAAAGAGGAGAAAGCTAAGACTCTATCGGAAGCCCCATTTGGAATAAGCTCGATCGAGATTGCAGCTAGCATTGTAAACACCTGCTTTTTAGATACTCATCTTCTTTATGAAGCTTTGTGCTACAAGCCCTATCAGATACTAGGAGAAAAAAACGATTTAGAACCTGGCGATCTAGCTGACGTTGCAGTCTTTGATCCTAATAGGAAGTATACGGTAAGTGCTGACAATTGGGTTTCAAAAGGGACAAACAGCCCATATTTTGGCAAAACGCTACAAGGAGAAGTTTGTCTTACTATCCGAGGAGGCAAAATCGTCTATGAAAAAAAATAACACAACCTACAGAACAACCGGATTATATTTGGAAGATGGCAGTTTTTTTAAAGCCAAAGCTGGTTTTGGCAACACAACAGGCACGGTGGTTGTTGTTAATTCTAACAATTTTATTGAGACTCCAACCGATGGCTCTGCAGAGGGTTTAATACTCTGCTTTAGCTTTCCTCAAGCGGGATTTGCACCGGTTATGCTAAAAGAGATGGAGTCTCTAAGCCATAAAGCATCGGGCGTGATTATCGCACACATAGCTCAAACAAGTAGAGGCAAGGCTTTAAGGGAATTTTATAAAGATCACCAAATAGCTCTTATTGAGGGTGTAGACACTAGAGAATTAGCACTTCATTTATCAGCTAAACCTCTGTTAGGAGAGCTTTATTCAGGTAATAATTTTGGAGTCGATACGTGTGAGATGGAAAACAGCCGCCTGCCAAACAGTGGGAAAACTCTTGCGGTATTAGGCGAGCTACCAAACAGTCTCCTCAAGGATTTAGTTGGGCTTGGCTACGAATTAGTGCAGTATCAGGACAGACTCCCTGAGGCTTTTAACCAAATTGATGGGATTCTGGTTATAAGAAATCTTGAAAAAATAGAGATGGAAAAGTTAATTGCAACAGAAATCCCTATTATCGCTTTAACTCTAGCAGCCCAGAGCTTTACAAACTTTTATGGAGGCGAGCTAGAAGAGAAGGCACTTTTTAGTCAAAACTTAGTGCTTGAGGATCTTACACTTGCACAAAGCAAAACTTTGATTGCAGAGTTCCGTCTCTCAAAGACTATTAAAAAGGCCCCGGGAAGGGTTCTTTTTGTAGAACACTATACCAAAAGACCAGTCGGTTTTACAAAAGATAACGTTCTCTGCTTAGAGTTTTTACCCGGTAAAACTATACTTGATGACCTATGTGAAAGAGGGTGGACCACATTATAGATAACACTATTAAAAAAGTATTAGTAGTAGGTTCTGGTCCTATTGTAATCGGACAGGCAGCAGAGTTTGATTATGCCGGAACTCAAGCATGCCACGCTTTGAAAGAAGAAGGTGTCGAAGTTATTCTCCTTAACTCTAACCCAGCAACTATCATGACTGATAAGGAAATGGCTGATAAAGTCTACCTAGAGCCCATTACACCAGAGATCTGCGAACAGATCATTCGCAAAGAAAGGCCAGATGGTTTTATTGCTAGTCTTGGAGGGCAAACTGGACTAAATATGGCTTTGACACTTGCAAAATCAGGAGTGTTAGAAAAATACGAAGTAAGACTCTTAGGAACTAATCTAGAAGCCATTAAGAAGGCTGAAGACAGAGAACAATTTAAAAGGTTAATGAACGAAATCGGGGAGCCAATCTGTCCTAGCCAGACAGTAACAACTTTGGAAGATGCTCTAGAGGCGGTAGAGATAATCGGTTACCCCGTAATTATTAGACCAGCCTTTACCCTAGGCGGAACAGGTGGGGGAATGGCAAAAAATCACGATGAGTTAAAAAGAATTGTCAAGAAAGGGCTAGAAGCAAGTCCGATCGGTCAGGTGCTAATAGAAAAGTCTGTAGCAGGCTACAAAGAGATTGAGTTTGAGGTAATCAGGGATAGAAATGACAATGCAATTAGCGTATGTAGTATGGAGAACTTTGATCCTGTGGGAATCCACACTGGAGATAGCGTAGTAGTTGCTCCGGCATTAACACTAACAAGAGATGAGCTAGAGATTCTGAGATCTTCAGCTTTAAAAATCATTAAATCTCTGCAAATTGAAGGTGGTTGTAATGTGCAGTTTGCGCTCCATCCTACCGATAAAAACTACTTTATTATTGAAGTAAACCCTAGGGTTAGCCGCTCTAGTGCCTTGGCATCGAAAGCAACCGGATACCCAATAGCTAGAGTTACTGCAAAACTTGCTTTAGGCTATAATCTGTTAGAGATAACTAATTCTCTAACTAAGAAGACATCGGCAGCTTTAGAGCCTACTATAGATTACGTGGTATGTAAGATGCCTCGTTTTCCCTTTGATAAATTTCAAAGCGGAAACCGTAGGCTAGGAACGCAAATGAAGTCTACAGGAGAAGTAATGGCTATAGGGCGCTCCTTTATTGAAGCTTTAAATAAGGCACTTAGGGGACTAGAATACGACCCAGAACTTCCATCTAAATCTGAGTGGGAGACTATCTTAAAACGGCCAGATGATAGGAGGATATATGTTCTCATTGAGTCTCTAAAGGCAGGCTATAGCGTAGAAAGTCTAGCTCAACTAACTGGGATTAGCAGACCATTTATTGAGGAGATTGAATTCGCAATCAAAAAGCTCCAATCAAGCAAAAAAGAGGATCTTTTAGAGCTAAAGGAACTAGGATTTAGCGATAGAGATATAGCTAAACAATGGGGAGTTTTAGAACATGAGGTCCTTAAGATGCGAGAAGATAAAAAAATAACTCCAGCCTATAAAATGGTTGACACCTGTGCTGGTCAGATACAGGTATCAACGCCCTACTTTTACTCAACGTATCTTGGTAAAGATGAAAAGTTTAGTAAGAATGCAGAGTCTGTGGTGGTAATCGGCTCAGGCCCTATTCGTATCGGGCAAGGTCTAGAATTTGACTACGCTACAGTTCATGCCATTTTTGCGATTAAAAAATTAGGATATAGGGCAGTCATTATTAACAACAATCCCGAAACAGTTTCCACTGATTTTGATATCTCAGATGCTCTTTACTTTGAACCGTTAACCTTAGAAGATGTACTGCCTATCTTAAGAAGAGAGAACCCCATAGGGGTTATTGTGCAGTTTGGAGGACAAACATCTATTAAGCTTGCAGAGGGAATCTCTAATGCAGGATACAAAATTTTAGGTACACCAGTTGATTCTATAGACAGAGCAGAAGACAGAGAAAGATTTGAAGCACTCCTAAAGGACCTAAATATTAAAAGGCCAGAGGGCTACGCAGTTCGCACCAAAGAGGAGGCATTTGCTGCTGCAACTAAAATCAGTTATCCAGTATTAGTGCGGCCGTCGTATGTTCTAGGGGGAAGAGCAATGGAGATCGTCTACAACGACAGTGAGTTGGAAGGCTATCTTAACGAAGCAGTCAGAATGTCGGAGAATCACCCAGTCTTAGTTGATCGCTACGTTCAGGGAGTAGAGGCGGAAGTAGATGCCATTTCAGATGGCAAAGCCGTTCTAATTCCAGGGATCATGGAGCACATTGAAAGAGCAGGTGTGCATTCAGGGGATTCTATTGCAGTCTACCCACCAATTAGCCTCTCTAAAAAAGCTCAAGATAAGATAGTTGAGTATACCCAAAAGATTGCAATGGGCTTAGATACTGTAGGAGTCTTAAACATTCAGTTTGTAGTTAAGGGTGATGAGGTCTTTATTATTGAAGTCAATCCTAGAGCATCAAGGACAATTCCTTTTATGAGTAAAGTCACTCAAATAAAAATGGCAGATCTAGCTACCCAGATTATGCTAGGAGAAAAACTTACAGAGTCAGGTTTAAGAAAGCATCAAGGTGACATTGCTGTGAAGGCTCCAGTCTTTTCCTTTGCAAAGCTAACTGATGTGGATATAGTTTTAGGACCAGAGATGAAGTCAACTGGTGAGGTTCTAGGCAGAGCCCACTCGTTCCATCAAGCACTTTATAAGGCGCTTGTGGCCTCGGGTCTAAATGTCGCATTAGAGGGTACAATTCTCTTTACTATAGCCGATAAAGACAAAGAAGAAATATTGCCTCTAGCTAAAGGCTTCTTTGATCTTGGCTATGACATTTTAGCTACAACTGGAACAGCTGCCTATTTAAATGTCCATGGTGTGAAGGCTAAAAGAGTTAATAAGCTTTTCGAAGGTTCACCAAGCATTGTTGATCTATTGCTTAAGGGTGACATCGATCTGATAGTTAATACGATTTCTAGAGGTAACACCTCAAGAAAAGAGGGCTTCGAAATTAGACGTCATGCTGCAGAAAAAGGTATCCCATGTCTGACATCGATTGATACAGCAAAAGCTTTGCATGAAGCAGTAAAACAGATAAGTCTTCAAGCAACACCTCTATTATAAAAGGAGGTATCTCATGAATACTACGGATGTGAGATTCGAGATACTAGAGCAAAAAAAGATTGCTCCAGATATTTACCAGTTACTTGTTTCTAAAGGTTATCAGAATTTTCAACCTGGTCAATTTGTACAGGTAGAAGTTAGTGAAACTCTGGAACCTTTTCTAAGAAGGCCAATTTCCATTTGTGATGCCAATCAGAATGCGTTGAAGCTTATCTATAAGGTTGTAGGGAAAGGTACAAAGCTTTTGAGTCAAAATAAAGTTGGAGATAAGCTGAGAATTTTTGGCCCCCTCGGTCAAGGCTTTGTTTATAGTGATATAAAGGAAGCTACTATTGTAGGAGGAGGAATCGGTGTTCCACCACTATTAGGGTTAGCAAAAGCAATGTATCAGCAAGGTACCAAGGTTGAAATTTTGCTTGGTTTTAATACAGAAAGCCAAGCGATCCTGGTAGATGAGTTTAAAAAGTACGGCAGAGTCCACATCGCTACCCTAGACGGCAGTCTAGGCCATAGAGGCTTAGTTACTGATTTAATTAAAGATCAAGGCAAGACCATTTTTGCCTGCGGACCAGAGCCGCTCTATCATACTCTTGAAAAGTACAATCTAAAAGGTTATTACTCCTTAGAACGCCGCATGGCCTGCGGGGTTGGTGTTTGCCTGGGTTGTAATATCAATGTTACAAAGGATGGTAAAACGGCAAGAAGAAGAGTCTGTCATGATGGACCTGTGTTTCCAATTGGCAGTGTGATTTGGGGTGAGAGACTTGATTGAAGTAGGCAGAGCTAAGATCAAAAACCGTTTTATGAATGCTTCAGGATGTTTTGGTTATGGTGTAGAGTTTAACAAGATTATGGATTTAGAAAAATTAGGAGCAATTGTGGTAAAGGGAATATCCTCTAAACCTTGGCCAGGCAATTCGGGGGTGAGAATTGCAGAAACTCCTGCAGGCATGCTAAATTGTATTGGCTTAGAAAACCCAGGAGTAGACTATTTTCTAGAGAACTACCTACCATTTTTGCAGACAAAGGATCTATCTGTAGTTGTTAACGTAATAGGGCATACCAAAGATGAGTATGGTGAAGTAGCCAAGAAACTAACAGATTCTGGCGTTTGTGCTTTAGAGATTAACATCTCTTGCCCCAATGTAAAAGCCGGTGGAATCAGTATGGGAACCTCTCCTGACATCGCCTCTGAAGTGGTTAAAACCATAAGATCGGAGACTAAATTACCTCTTTGGGTAAAGCTTTCGCCTAATGTAACAGATATAGTGGAAATTGCCGTTGCCGTAGAGGAAGCTGGTGCAGATACTCTGACTTTGATTAATACCCTAACAGGTATGGTTATAGATACGAAGACTAAAAAACCATTACTTGGTAATATCACCGGTGGTCTGTCTGGGCCGGCAATTAAACCTATCGCA
>JAQVYS010000106.1 GCA_028708605.1 Bacillota bacterium | reverse complement strand
AACGTACTGATCAATATGATCAGAAAGTGCTATTCTACCTTCATAAATTGCTTTGCAAAGTAGCGACGAAGTAAAGGTTTTGGTGACCGAACCAATCTCATATTTGTATTCCTCATTTGGCAAAATAGTCGCATCTTTACCATAGACAGTAAAGCTAGCCTCTCCCTTTCTGATAACACCTACTGTTATTACTGCCTCTACATTTCCTCGAGTAGTGAATCGTAGCATTTCATCAAACGACATAGACGGTATTAGGCTACGTCTTGCGTTAGAAACCTTAGAAATACCTAACCCTACTATGACTAGGAGAAGTAAAACAATAATTACAGCAATCGCCAATTTCTTTCTGTTCATGATTTCTCACCTCTTTCAGCATATACAGTCCTGTTTTTTTGCAATCACCAACGATCTAAACGGAGTATGTATCTTATACTTATTTTCAAAGCTAGTTACGTAAATTTACCAAATAACGGTTCTAGAAAACTAGTAATTATCCTTTAAGTAAAAAGAGATGCAAGCAATACAAATCGCATTGCGTGACCAAAATCTCTAGATTTGGCAATGACGCCTCAACAAAAGATCGACTAATATAATTTTTAAAGGTCTCACTTGAATAATAAGCAACCAACGCCATTTTAAAACTACTACTCGCTAAAACATTATATGTATTTTTAATTACGTTTGAAAAACCATCTAAAGACAAGAGAAAGTATGCTTTTTCTTGGCCATACCAAGCTAGTTCTAAGAGTACCGAATAAGGTTTTTCAATCCTGGTTGGTACAGTATTAATGAGAACCTCAAAATTAAAGACAACACCAATTAAATAAAGCTACAGAACGTATCGAGGCTTTACTTTTTATACATACAAGTAGCTCACTTAACTTTATCCCGTAACATAGAAAAACGACCCTGATATTCTCAGGATCGTCAAATTACAAAACACTGACTTAGTTTTTATGTCTTACTAATCATATATTAATTCTTTTCGGAAGACGTTCTCGCATGTGCAACTAAAAACCAATGTCAGAAGCTAAAACAATCAGAATTAGTAGCTTCCACTGCAAGCTTCTCAGATGGTGATATTTTTAACGAGTAATCTTCCTGTGTTCAAACTGCTTTCCAGTCATTAAATCTTGTCATCCGCCAGTTTGTCCCTAGACTTTTAATAGTATTCCTTAGAACGCACTTAACTGTCGCACTTTATAAATTGCGTAACCCACTGCGTTTTGTGCCTGAGTTTAGGTCTACATAATTACATCAAGGCTTGTATTTGCTTCACCGAACCAAATGTGGTATTCTTGGGCAATTCTTAGATCAATTTCCAAATTGCCATGATCAAAAGCATAGCAACTTTTAATAGACTAGCAATCCCTCGAGCGTTTTTAAGCAGAGAAATCGCTTAAATATTTAATAACACAGTTGACCTTAAACAAAAGCTACTACCTTTAATTATGTGTACTGTAAAGCTAATACCCTTTTACTGTGATACGAGTGAAGATCTAAGCGCCTGCAAATCAATTAGGCCAACGTCAAAGAATACATCATTTGCGGAACTGGCAAAAAGCAAAATTCTGGACACCTAGTCGTTCTTCGTGATATGAACATCCATTTTTCGATATGGGATCTCTACGCCAACTCGCTCGAAAGCTTCTTTTACCTGCTCAAGGAAATCAAAGTACATGCTCCAATAATCTGTACGATTAGCCCAAACACGGACATAGAGAATTACCCCATCATCACCTAACTCTCCCATGACAATCATGGGTGCTGGATCTTTCAAGACCAGTGGATGGTTGTCAGCCACTTCACGAACGACTTGCTTAGCCAAACTAAGATCAGAGTCGAAAGATACTGCTATTTTAATGTTAGCTCTGCGGGTCTCATATGCTGAGTAGTTGATGGCACTGGAGTTTGATAAATCGGCGTTAGGAATAATTACCTTTTGATTGTCCGTTGTCTGCAGCACGGTATAAAACACCTGAATCTCTCTAACCGTTCCGGAAAACCCAACCGCTTCAATGAAGTCACCTACTTTAAAAGGCTTAAGCAGTAGAATTAAAACGCCACCGGCAAAATTAGCCAGACTTCCCTGAAAAGCCAAACCTACTGCAAAGCTTGCTGCGCCAATGACGGCCGCAAAGGTAGTTATCTCAATGCCAAGGGTAGCTGCAGCAGTCAATATAAGCAGGACATGCAACACTATTCTCACTAAAGGAGATAAAAACGAGTGCAGTGAATCATCAAGATTCGATTTCTGCACCCTTCTCTCCATAAAATCTGTTAACGACTTAATTAGCCTCTTACCCACAAACCAGATAAGAATAGCCATTACTATCCGGACGAGGTAGGGTGCGACAACGGTGGTGATGTATTCCATGAAATTCCTCCCTTAAGATTCTAAAGATTGATAAAAGACTTCCCGATCTGTCATTTTAGTAGTCTACATTCTTAGTTCCCATTCATGAACGATTTCATGCCCAAAACTGGTAGTAACAATTTGATGGTTATATTACTCGAGAGTAAAATCCCTGTTTATCACCAAGTAATCGTTGGTTTACTTGGCTGGGAAAAAATCTTTAAACAAAAAAACTGCAACCACAATATTCCAATCGTCTCAATAAGACAAAGCAAGATCATGGGGACCTCTTTATCTCACTATAATTTCAGCAAAATCAAGCATAAATCCTTCAAAAGACTAAAAACCTTCTGCCTTTTGACACAAAAAACAGCCCTCGCGTAGCCTGGCACCACTTCCTTTAACAAGGCACTAACTACAAAGGCTGCTGTCAAGGGTATTCGTAGACGGTCTTCCGATCCAGATGCTGTTTTACTCATTATACACTAATGTCTAACTTATTCCGAACTACTTATGGGGCTTAAGAGGTCACAAGCGATAGCACGCATCAGCCTTCCTAAAAAGGATTTTAGTATTCTTGGACGGGTAGGTAGAATAGCATTCCATGCAGCTACACATGTATCATTTTCACATTCCTCAGTATCTTGAAAATCAGCAAGTATGTTATATGCAATCGCACGGCAGTATGTTCCGTACTTCCTCGATGTCTCAGAGATAGTTGATTCGGAGTGCTCTCAGTACAAATCAACAATCATATCACCATCCATATTCCCATCTCCTTTCACGCTTTGTAAGGCTTCCATCTATAAAGTAGGAATTTAAAATAATTGGTTGCATTAATATTAGCAGATACTCTTCTTTTATAAATAAATAGTCGAGACAAAAAAGATATTGCCCCGACTTAGTGTTTAAGAATTACTTTATCCAGCCTTTTTCTTTCCAGTAATCTGTTTCAATTTGATTCCAAGGCATTCCTTTATGCATCATAGACATAATTCCAAAGTAGAATTTCGTTTTGAAACAAGGTTTACTACGACCTACTTTTCTATTAATAGTTTTTGCTAATTTACTAATTTTGTTATTAAGCTTACCCATACGTTTTGGTTTGACGTTTTCCATAGAAAAAGCACCAACTGTAAATGGTATCTGATAAACCCTGCCTATAGACCACCATATCATTTGCTCTGCAATTTGTTTAGTAGTTTTTGAAGCTCCTATGCCTGCAGTGGTTGATATTGCTACACCGATTTTAGAACGCATATCAACAGGGCGATGGCTCATCCACCTATAAGCCATATGATCGCAGAAGGATTTCATTTGCCCTGTCATGCCCATACAATAGTTCGGCGAGGCTAATACGATAACATCGGCATCGTCAATAGCTGTAATTATGCTCGTAATCTGTTCATAATGCGGGCAAAGGTATTCAGCTTTATTAATACATTGAGTGCAACCGCAACACGGAGGAATATCATTTATATTTAATTCAATAATATCTTCCTTGGAACATTCCAAATGATTTAATAATAACTGTGTTACTTTGTACGTATTCTTTTTATGCACTTGTCCGTAAACAACAGTAATCTTCATAAACAGTTCCTCCTTCAAATAAAGCTTTATCCATCATTAATATCTATCTGCATAAATATTTTTCATAAAAAGCAAGACTCTTTTTGTATATACTTCTATGTATCGTGTCTGGATCTTTTGTATCCGCCGCCAAGCAACACGCATAAAATTGGAGATTTTCTAACTAAATCAGTCAATGAATAATGATTACTTCGTTCAATATAATAGTATTCCACATTTCCGTTATTGTATAAATAATTTTTGTTTTGAATGTATTTGTTGTCATCTTCAATCAAAGGGTAACCACTGTCGCTGTAGATGTTCATAACAGCACATGGATATGGCTCTGTATTCCATGTAAATCCATTTCCGTTAAAACCTGTAATATCACACATGTAAGGGGACTCTAGCGCAATCACTGCCTTAATATCGTTTCGTTATCTTGCAACGCCAAGTAAGGCAGAGCCACCGAGGGGATGCCCAGCAAGACCAATACTTTCTGCATTTATTAAAGAATAAAAAGAATCGCTTTCTTTTAAGATTTTTTGATAAATGTACCGATCACAAAGTTTATATCCCCTATCCCGAACCTATGTATACTTTCTTTCCGTCAATTTCCGTACAAAGTGAATGA
>JAQVYS010000105.1 GCA_028708605.1 Bacillota bacterium | reverse complement strand
ACAACGAAAACACACTGGGTATTTAACTCTATCGCTTACTAGTGGATCAACAATTACAGATGATAAGAGTTCTTTTGAGTTAAAAGACTATAATGTGCGCTTGATCTATGATTATCTTCTTAGAAAAGATCTTTACCTTTCTGCTAATGTAACAAGACATGAGCAAATATCAGGCGTAAGAGACACCTTAGATTTAAACTTAGCTCTGTCCTACAACCGTAATACAACTGTGTTTAAAAGCAGTTTAGGTGCAAACACAAATGTCTCTGGGAGTAACCAAACAACCATCTCTTTCACAAGCGAAATCCAGACTGTGTTAAAAAATGGTTTAACGCTAAAGCCTAAGTTTAATATTAGTGGAGCTTTCCCTACAAACAGGATCTCTTACTATATAGGTCTGGATCTAAGTCATTCTGTAAGCTTTGCTACAGGAGTACCAAGCTTTATGCCCTACTCTGATGATGAACCAAAAGCCTACGTTACAGGCAGAGTGTTTTTGGATCTGAATGAAAATGGAGTCTACGATAAAAACGAACCACTTATATCAGACATCCCTGTAAGGTTAGATAACAGAATTGTTGTAACAGATGAGAATGGTTTATATGTATTTGAAAACATCAGCCTTGGCGAGTTTATTCTAAGTTTTGATCCCTACACACTACCTGCAGAGTATACCCCTTTAGTTGAGCCAAGACTACTTATCGTAGAAGAGATGAGTTCTACTAGCATTGATCTTCCTTTGATTGTTAGAGGCAGTATTCATGGTCTAGTCTTTTTAGATCATAATAACAACGGTATCTATGACAAAGGAAACACTCCCCTCCCTTTTGTAACTGTTGTCTTAAATGGCGATAAAAAGACGCTTACAAGTCAATCTGGTGAATTCTTGTTTGATCGCATTAGTCTTGGTACAATAACACTTTCAGTAGATCCGCAAAGCCTACCTCCTAACACTGAAGTAAAAGACGTAGTAATAACTCTCGACGAGAAAACAAACGAAGTTAATAATATCCCCATCCCTGTCACTATAAAAAATGGCAATGTCGGTATAAATGGCACAAAAAATAACAGCAATAAAAAATAGCTGGCTTTTGCCCTTTTGGAGCAAGGCCAGCTGATACGTTAACTAGAAGGCCTAAGGCTTTCTAGTTATTTTATTTGAAAAACGGTGCTTGCAGTAACGCTTATCTGTTTTTTCCTAGTCGATGTATCATAGATACCTAAACTAGAAACTTCAGTAGAATAAGGCTCTGTAATCTGGAAGACTCCTGAGCGAACAGAAATAAGCTTTCCTAAGTTTACATCAGTCTGCTCAAGCATCATTTTTGCTCTTTCTTTCGCATTTGCAGTTGCCTCGGAAACCAAAGTTTTCTTTAATTCATCTATATGGGAATAATAGAATTCTACGTTAGAGTTAATAATATTGACATTTGCCTCTAGAAGCTCTACTGGATTATAGGCTAAATCCTCAACTATATCAAGCTGTTCTGTGATCACAAACACTGTCTGCTGATATCTAATTCGAGTTACCACACCTAGATCATAGTTAAAATCCTTATAAATATTGGGGGTCTTGACACTAATTTCACTTGCTGTAATACCTTGCGTTGCAAGGTATTCTCTCAGGTTTCTTACTCCGTCTTCTAATTGTCTGTAACCACTTATCAAATCGTTTGGTCCTGTCTCTTCTTCAATTGTCACAACCCACTTTACAGTATCTGCTTCAAAGCCTTGTATAGCCTGCCCTACTACGCTGATTGTACCACTTTGTTTTTGAGCGTTGAAAAAAAACAGCCCTAAAGTCAAAGCTGATAATAAAATAGCTACACCTAAAATCAGTGCAGGTTTAACTTTAGTGTCCACCTTTGCACCTCCTTGTTCTACTTAAGTCTTCTGTTTTAGGTTTTTGTTTCCCTTCATTAACTTCAGAAAAAACTCAGCGGAAAAACACCATGTTTTGGATTCGCTCTAGAAAGTATAAAGGCAATTATAGACTAAAGGAGAACTTTTTAGTGTAGATATACATTCTAAAGATACCACTGAACTAAACTCTGAATGGAATTAGAAAATGAGGGGGTATACTAATGCGAAGATTTCGCTATTTGATTCTGCTTTTAGTTGTTTTGTTAAGCTTAGTATCTGGTGCAAGAAACGTCATTTTGTTTATTGGAGATGGCATGGGACCAAATC
This sequence comes from Bacillota bacterium, assembly GCA_028708605.1. GTDB lineage: Bacteria > Bacillota > DTU065 > DTU065 > DTU065 > DTU065. The sequence goes on along the minus strand of JAQVYS010000105.1, from coordinate 2,436 downwards.
AGGTCAGTATAGCAAACTATGTCTACTACAAAAACACTGGAGAAAATCTTATCTTTTTTGATTTTCCTTTTCTATCGTTTGTTGATACCAACAACGCCTCTAACCAAGTCACAGACTCAGCTGCGGCAGCTACGTCCTTCGCCATAGGACTTAGAACAAATAACGGCATAGTTGGTCTTGACCAAAGAGAAAAAGTGCAAGAAAACGTCTCGGAAAAGGCTAAATCGCTCGGTAAATCAGTAGGGATTGTTACTGACACATCTATAACTGACGCCACCCCTGCAGCTTTTGTCGCTCACACTAATTCTAGACGCAACTCAGATGTGATATCAGCTGCATTTTTAGACCTACAACCTGATGTGTTTATGGGTATGGGGCTGTCTAGTTTTACTCTAAGTGGGCGTAGTCAAAAAGGCTGGGATAACAGAGACTTAATTAAGGAACTACAAGACTTAAGCTACCAAGTAGTCTATGACCGAAGTAGTATGGAGCAAAGTACTTCTCCCAAATTAGCTGGTTTTTTTAATAACATCAGCTACGCGTTTACTCAAAGGGGCCCATTTCGCACCCAGCCCAATCTAAAAGAGATGACAAAAAAGTCACTTGAGATACTATCTCAAAACGAGAATGGCTTTTTCCTAATGGTCGAGGCTGCTGTCATAGATGGCAGTGGGCACAATAACGATGTCGTTGGTACAATTTACGATGTCTGGGCCTTAGAAGAGGCTGTTAAGGAAGCACTTTTGTTTAGAGAGAAGCATCCTGAGACTCTTATTATCGTGACTGCAGATCACGAAACAGGTGGCATGACTTTAGATCCAAATACATTTCCTCTGCTTTTAGAAAGACTCTCTGAAGTAACAAGGATTACACCTCAGATAGAGAGTATGTTGGGCTCGAGTCCAACCCTTCAGTGGGCTAGATACGTCTTTGAAGACTCTGGTATTGAAGTAAAAGAAGCTGACCTTCAAACCATAGTTAAAGCGACTTCAGGTCGGGCTGCTTTAGTTGGAAAAGCAATTACCAAATATGTTGGTGGCGCAAAATACTCAACCACTGGACATTCAAGTCAAAGAGTACAGCTCTTTGCAGTTGGAAAAGGAGCGGATAGGATCCCAAAAGAGCTTAAAAACTATGAGTTTGGGAAACTCCTTGCACAATTTGTAACCGAAGAATAGTTTGTTTGGCCTTAATTCTAAAAAGAATTAAGGCCTTTTTTAATACTCACCCCCTACTCCTCTTTGACTACCTGGCTACATAGTTGAACCAATTTTTGCAAAAGCTATAAGAGACTTGCAGGGGTGGTGGAAAAGACTATGTTAGTTGAAAAGCAGAAGATTAGCGGACCACAGCTTACCTTTCTAGTTAGTGCACAGCTAATGGGTAATACTCTTCTTATTGACCCAGCAAGCTATGCAGGACACCTTGGCTGGGTTGTTTCGCTAATTGGCGGTCTTTTTGCCATCCTTTTATATTGGCTTTACATCTCTCTTGGAAACAGATTCCCCAACTTAAGTCCTTCGGAATATAGCCAGATCCTTTACGGTAAGTTTCTCGGAAAAGTCTTGACTATCGGTCATGTTATAATGTTTTTTGTCATTTCAATGACCTATTTTATTGACTATGTTGCGTATAGCAGTGTAAATCTTCCGGAAACGCCTAAGACCGTTTTTATTCTGGGTCAAATGCTCGTTGTAGTCTGTGCTCTATATCTTGGCTTAGAGTCTTTTGCTAGAACCACCTTTGTTATCATTAGCTTTAGTCTGTTTTCCTTTGTTCTAAGCTTTCTACTTGCAATCAAAGAGATGGACTTAATCCTGCTTTTACCACTAGCAACTGATAAACCCAAGGAATTTTGGCAAACCCTGTTTACAGTGCTTAGCTACCCCTATGCTCAGTCAGTCCTTATTTTGTGGCTTCTTCCACTAGTTCCTGATCAAAAACAAGCAAAAAAAGGCTTTTTTCGAGGTGTAATATTAGGGTCTAGTGTGGTCTTCTTAACATCGTTGCGAAATGTTCTTGTTTATGGAGATGGGGTAAAAAATGAGCTATTTCCTTTTCTTTCTGTTGCTAGAAATATTAGTATTGGGACCAGTATAACCCACGTAGAAATAATAATGTCCCTTACCTTAAACTTGATAGGCTTTACAGGAACCACCCTGTTTCTCTATGTCATCATCTTGACAGTCGCCCAAGTGTTTAATCTAAGATCCTACCGAAGTCTACTTATACCGCTTTTTTTTACCGTAATTTTTGTCGCTAATAAAATGCCCCTGAATATTGGTTTGATTGCTTGGTTTAGGCAACACTATTTAAGATACTTTACTTTAGTCTTCAGTTTCCTATTTCCCATTATCAGCCTAGTTAGAAGCTTCTTTCTGAAACCAAAACCTACTAAAAAATCTAAGTCTCGTATTTTAAAGAGGTGAGAAGATG
>JAQVYS010000034.1 GCA_028708605.1 Bacillota bacterium | reverse complement strand
AGACCCCTCAGAGAAGATGAGGTTGATAGGCCGAAGGTGTAAGGACAGCAATGTCTTTAGCTGATCGGTACTAATTGGTCGAGGGTTTAACCATCCCTAATTCCACTATGTACTTTTGAAGGTTCTAACCATCGCGGGGTGGAGCAATTGGCAGCTCGTCGGGCTCATAACCCGGAGGTTGTAGGTTCAAGTCCTGCCCCCGCAACCAAAACTTTATAGATTGATTTTTCCGGTGACTATGTCGAAGCGGACCCACCTGTTCCCATACCGAACACAGAAGTGAAACGTTTCAGAGCCGATGGTACTGCAGTGGAGACGCTGTGGGAGAGTAGGTCGTTGCCGGATTTATTTTATCCCTAAGCTTAGCTTAACTAAAAGAGCATAGCTTAGGGATTTTTTATTAACCTAATACTAGGCTGGTAGTAGGGCTTTTAGAGGGAAAAGAGAAAAATGTTAGTTTCATAACTCTTCAAGAGGGCATATTTAAAGCTAAAGCGCTACATATGGAAGGTTAAAATATGTTGTTGGCTAATTATTAAGGTAAAATAGCAACTTCCTTAGAGTGTATTTCTGTCTAAGCATCTGGAAAAAATTGTAAAAAAATACATAAAACTACAATAGTGAGCATATACCTGTCGAAGTATTTAATAATTTCTGGTTAGGGGGGCAAAAATGAAGAAAAAAGAATGTGTGGCAATGCTCCTTGCAGGTGGGCAGGGAACTAGGCTTGGCGTCTTAACTCAAAAGCTCGCAAAGCCTGCAGTACCTTTTGGTGGTAAATACAGGATCATCGATTTTACTTTAAGTAATTGTGCAAACTCAGGTATTGATACAGTAGGGGTTTTGACACAATATAGGCCACTTGAGTTGCACTCTTACATCGGTATCGGCAGTGCTTGGGACTTAGATAGAGAAAGAGGGGGAGTAATGGTTTTACCGCCTTATGTAAAAACCAATGGCGGAGAGTGGTATAAAGGTACCGCCAACGCTGTTTATCAAAATCTTGAGTATCTAGAGAACTATCAACCAGAGTATGTAGTAGTGCTTTCTGGAGATCACGTTTATAAGATGGACTATTCTAAGATGCTTGCATTCCACAAACAAAATGATGCTGATGCAACTATTGCAGTTATTGAAGTACCTATCTCTGAGGCAAGCCGATTCGGTATTATGAATACTGATAAAACAAGTAGGATTATTGAGTTTGAGGAAAAACCAAAGGAGCCAAAGAACAATCTGGCTTCTATGGGTGTTTATGTCTTCAACTACTCGATCTTAAAACAATATTTGACAGAGGATGCCAAGGACCAGAGTTCGGCAAATGATTTTGGCAAAAACATTATCCCAAAAATGCTAGCTGCAAAACAAAAACTCTATGCGTATGCTTTTGAAGGTTACTGGAAGGATGTAGGAACCTTAGAAAGCCTTTGGGAGGCTAACATGGATCTTTTAGGCGATAATCCTAAGTTCGATCTTTTTGATCGTTCCTGGAGGGTTTATACAGTTAATCCTAACCAACCTCCTCAATATATAGCTAATAATTCTAAGGTAGTAGACACATTAGTAAACGAAGGTTGTGTGATCTACGGAGAGTTAAGTAGAAGTGTAATTTTCCCAGGTGTTTATGTTGGAGAAGGAGCAGAGGTAAAGCATTCTGTGATTATGCCAGGTGCGAAGATTCAACCTGGAGCTAGAGTTTACAAATCAATCGTTGGCTCAAATGCTGTCATCGGTGAAAATTCTCAAATTGGTGTTTTAGATTCAGCTAAAACTTTAGAAGAGATTCCTCTTACGGTAATTGGCGACGGAGAACATATTTCACCTAACTCAACTGTGCTAGAAGCAAGGAGGGTGTGAGATGGCGATAAATGTTAATGATCTTATGGGTGTTCTTATCTTAGCAGAAAACCAAAATATCCTTAAGGAACTGACCATGCGCAGACAGCTTGCAGCAATCCCCTTTGGAGCAAGATACCGCATTATCGACTTTGCCCTCTCTAACCTAGTAAATGCTGGAATTCGTAATGTAGGAGTCTTTGTACAAGAAAAATATAGATCACTAATGGATCATCTTGGTATTGGTAAGGAGTGGGATTTAAACAGGCAAAGAGACGGCTTGTTTATTTTGCCTCCAGAAAAATATAACGATGGATCCAATTCACTAGTTCTAAATGGTGATATTTTACTTCTAAGAAGACATTTAGACTATTTGATACGTAGCAAACAAGAATATGTAGTTATCTTTAATGGCCCGATAGTTATGAATATTGATCTAAAGAGGATGTTCGAAAAGCATCTAGCAAGTAATGCTGATATCAGTCTTTTATATCAAGTAGATAGCTCAGAACGCCAAAGAACCTCAAATACAGAGATTTTAACAGATCAGGATTCAAGAGTCACTTCTATTAAGATTAATCCTTTTGTAAACAGCTCTTTGAAGATGCTCTTAGATACTTTTATTATGAAAAGAACTCTTCTTATTGAGCTTGTAGATAGCGCCGTTGCAGAAGGTGGATTCGATCTTGTTCGGGATATTCTAATTAAAAACCTAAAAAGTCTTAGGATTTATGGCTGTGAATTTAGTGGTTATGCAAGAAAGATCAATTCCCTAGAGTGTTATTTTAAGACTAGCATGGAGCTTTTGGATCCAAAAGTTTCCGAGGAGCTCTTTTTTGCTCATGGACCTATCTTTACAAAGGTTAAGAATGAGCCACCTGTTATTTACACCAAGGATGCAGACGTCAAAAATAGCCTTGTGGCAAATGGCTGCAGAATAGAAGGTACTGTTGAAAACAGTATCCTCTTTCGCGGGGTAAAGATTGAAAAAGGCGCGCAAGTCAAAAATAGTATAATCATGCAGAAGTCCAGTATTGGTAATGGTTCAGCCTTAGAGAATGTCATAATTGATAAGGATTGCGTAATCTCGCCTAATAAACGCCTGATGGGCGCTGCAACCTATCCACTAGTAATTGGTAAAGCTACTGTTTTATAATGCCGTGGCCATGTTTGGTCATGGCTTTTTCTCGAAAAAGGAGGAAAACAAATGAAAATCCTGTTTGTAGCTAGTGAATGCGTACCATTTTTTAAGTCAGGTGGTCTAGCTGATGTTATTGGATCACTGCCAAAAGCTCTACAAGAATTAGGCATTGAGGTCAGGGTAGTTTTACCAAAATACCAAAATCTCAAAGAAGAGTATCAAAACAGGCTAAAGACCAAAGCTACTTTGTCAGTTAAAGTTGGCTGGAGAAATCAATACTGCCGGATTGAAGAGTTGGAGTTTGATGGAATACACTATTATTTTATAGATAATGAGTATTACTTTAAGAGAGACTCTTTATATGGCTACCTAGATGAAGCTGAGCGATTTATCTATTTTTCCCGAGCTGTTTTAAAAGCGTTACCTTATATGGAATATAGGCCTGACATAATTCATGTCCATGACTGGCAAACAGCGATAATCCCGACTCTTTTAGATGCACACTACGGCGGTGAGTTTTTCTACTCAGGTATTAAGACTGTACTAACTATCCATAACCTAAAGTATCAAGGGACCTTTGCCAAGGAACTACTTACAGACATGCTCGATTTAGGCTGGGAGTATTTTAATGGTGACCAGCTGGAATTTAATGGAGGTATCTCTCTTTTAAAAGGAGGCATTGTCTCCTGCGATGTTCTAACTACTGTAAGTCCAACCTATGCTTTGGAGATCCAGGATCCTTTCTACGGTGAGGGGTTAGATGGGCTGTTAAGGACTACCGCCCACAAATTACGGGGAATAATAAACGGTATAGATTATAAAGAGTGGAACCCTTCTACAGATAAATATATTTTTGAGAAATACGGTCCGAGATCAGTCAAGAAGAAAAGCATAAATAAACTTGCTTTGCAAAAGAAGCTTGGGCTTAAAGAGGATCCTGATATCCCGCTAATCGGTATTGTCTCAAGGCTCGTTTCTCAAAAAGGTCTCGACTTAGTAGGACATGTGTTAGATCAAATACTAGCTCATAATCTCCAGTTTGTTGTTTTAGGTACTGGTGAGAGTAAATATGAGGATATGTTTATCCAAAAGGCTAAGGAAAGTCCGGAAAAGGTATCTGCAAATATCTTGTTTGACAACAGTCTTGCTCATCAAATCTACGCCGGCTCTGACTTTATATTGATGCCATCAATGTTTGAGCCATGTGGGCTAACACAGCTAATCGCTTTAAGATACGCGACCTTGCCAATTGTGCGCGAGACAGGTGGGCTCAAAGATACTGTTCTTTCCTTTAATGAATACACAGGCGAGGGTAATGGTTTTAGTTTTTTAAACTATAACGCTCACGATATGTTAAATACAATAACTAGAGCTTTAAGCTTTTATAACAAGGAGCCTGTTTGGACTACTCTTCGTCAACGAGCAATTAAAGAAGACAACAGCTGGACTCTATCTGCAAAAGCCTATAGCGACTTGTACGACTCGTTGATGAGTTAATACCTATAGAAAGGTGTCTATTCATGGTGGAAACAAATATACGAAACTACGACAGTGAAAAGTTTATCACAAACTACACATACGACGGTGAGCTAGGGGCTTTATGGTCACGTGAAAAGACTGAATTTAGAGTTTGGGCTCCAACTGCTTCTAGTGTAGAGTTAAAACTGATAGATGATGAGAGAAGCGAAGTTTTACCTCTAGAAAAAGCTGAAGGTGGCACCTGGAAGATAAACATCTCTGGAGATTTAAGTGGTCAGGTCTATAATTACGTCGTGAGACACCAAAGCATGGAATATGAAGTTGTAGATCCGTACGCTAAAGCAGTAACTATTAATGGCTCTAAGAGTGTTGTCGTAGACCTAACTAAGACCAACCCAGAAGGCTGGTCTGATATAGATAGTCCTAGACTAGAATCACCTCTTGATACAATTTGTTACGAGGTCCATGTTAGAGACTTTTCTATTTCGCCTGATTCAGGAATACAAAACAAGGGGCTTTATTTGGGATTTACAGAGCCTTTTACCAAAGGACCTGGATCTGTTTATACAGGACTTTCGCATCTAAAGGAGCTTGGGATAACCCATGTTCAGCTTTTGCCAATTTACGATTATGTAACAGTTGATGAGAAAAACCCTAGTAGCTCTTATAACTGGGGCTATGATCCTTTAAACTTTAACGCTCCAGAAGGATCTTATGCTACAGATCCAAGTAAACCTTTAGCTAGGATTAAAGAATTAAAAAAGCTAATCCTTTGTCTAAGAGAAAACGGCATTAGGGTTATAATGGATGTAGTCTATAACCACACTTATTTTACTGAAACCTCAGCATTTAACAAAATTGTTCCCTACTATTACTACCGTGTTGATGAAAACGGAGTGTACTCTAATGGTTCAGGTGTAGGAAACGAGCTAGCAACTGAAAGGAAAATGGTCAGAAAATTTATCATTGACTCTATGTGTTACTGGGCAAAGGAGTATCAGATTAAAGGCTTTAGAATTGATCTAATGGCTGTTTTTGATATTGAAACCATCAACATTTTGAGAAAACGCTTAGATGATATAGATCCTACGATTATTATTTATGGAGAAGGTTGGAACGGAGGTCCTTCTTTGCTAAGTGAAGAGAGAAAGGCACTTAAAGGTAAAGCTAAGAATTTTCCTGGTGTTGGCGTCTTTAATGATGATTTTAGAGATGCTATTAAAGGCAATGTGTTTCGCGATGAGAACAAAGGTTTTGTCTCAGGAGCTTATGGTATGGAAGAAAGTATAAAATGTGGTATCACAGCAGCGTTAGATCATCCAGGAGTAGATTATCGGAGAGTTTTGTATTCGAGAAAGCCTTTTTGTAAGCAGCCATCTCAGTCGATTAACTATGCTGCAGCTCATGATAATCTAACGCTATTTGATAAGCTGACTCGCTCTAATCCAAGAGACGATGAACCTCTGATTATAGCTAGGCAAAAGCTTGCTGGAGCCATAGTTCTTTTAGCTCAGGGTATTCCCTTCATCCATGCTGGGCAAGAGTTTTGTAGAACCAAATTTGGCGACTACAATAGCTACAAATCAGGGGATCATATTAACCAGATTGTCTGGGCAAACAAGCAGCGCTATTATGATGTTTTCAGATATTACAAGGGTCTAATTGAGTTAAGAAAAGCCCACAAGGCCTTTAGACTTGAAAACAGCGAGGAGATTGTAAAATCGCTTCAGTTCTTGCCAGCTCACGGACCTTTAGTAGTCAAATACTTGCTTAAAGATCATGCAGGAGGAGACTTGTGGAACAAGATTGTTGTGCTTTTTAATGGGGCAAGGACTGCAAAAGATATTAGTCTTCCAGGCCATGACTGGGTTGTAGTAGTTGATGCAAGTATGGCAGGCACAAAAAGAATTGGGCAAGTTGCAGGTGACACAGTTTTGTTACCTCGAATTTGCTGCATGGTTCTTGTAGATAGGAAAAGTTATGACCAAAGCAATTAAGTATCTTTAGGTGAGGTGAGACAGTTGAAAAAAAACATTAGACTGAAATATCCTAATGAATACGATCGTTATCTTTTTTGCGAAGGTAACCATTTTGAAAGCTATAAGTTTATGGGTGCTCAGATTAAGGAGATAGATGGTGTCTTAGGTGTGCGTTTTGTTGTGTGGGCACCTCGGGCAGCAGAGGTTCATCTAATTGGCGATTTTAACGGCTGGGATGAATATGCTCACCCTATGGAGTTTATTAAAGAATCCGGGCTTTGGTGCACTTTTGTGGCAGGCCTTAGAGAAGGGACTATGTACAAATACTTAATTACAGCTCAGGATGGCAAAAAGCAAGCCAAAGCAGACCCGTATGGTTTTTTTGCAGAACTTAGACCTAAGACAGCTTCCGTTGTTTGGAATTTAGAAAAGTATGAATGGAATGATAGTGAGTATCTTAAAAAGAGAAAAAAAAGATCAGTATATAATGAACCCATGGTTATCTACGAGGTGCATCTAGCTTCTTGGAAACAAAGGGCAATAGAGGATTTTTATTCCTATGCAGAGCTAGCTGATGATCTAATCCCTTATGTAAAGGCGATGGGCTATACCCATATAGAACTTTTACCTTTAGCGGAACATCCTTTTGATGGATCTTGGGGATATCAGGCAACAGGCTATTTCTCTGCTACAAGCCGCTACGGCCTTCCAGAGGATTTAATGTATTTTATCGACAAAGCACACAGTTATGATATTGGTATTATCATGGACTGGGTACCTGGTCACTTCTGCAAAGACGATCATGGACTTAGGCTCTTTGATGGGACACCAACCTTTGAATATAATGAGCCTTGGAGAAGCGAAAACCTTGGTTGGGGAACCTCTAACTTTGATTTAGGGCGTAATGAGGTAAGAAGCTTTCTGATCTCAAATGCAGTGTTCTGGTTTGATGTATATCATATCGACGGTATTAGAGTAGATGCTGTAGCAAATATGCTCTATCTAGATTATGGTAGACAACCAGGTTCATGGACTCCTAACATCTATGGGGGCAGAGAAAACCTTGAAGCAATAGCCTTTCTTAGAAGACTAAATGAAGCAGTCTTTGAAAAGTTTAAAGGGGTCTTGATGGTTGCAGAAGAGTCAAGTGCTTGGCCTATGGTTACAAAACCCACATATCTTGGTGGTTTAGGTTTTAATTATAAATGGAATATGGGCTGGATGAACGATATGTTAACATATATGGAACTAGATCCGGTGTTTAAAAAATACCACCACAATTTAGTGACGTTTTCTCTTGTTTATGCCTTCTCTGAAAACTTCATATTACCACTATCTCATGACGAGGTAGTTCACGGTAAAAAGTCGCTTTTAGACAAGATGCCAGGCGACTACTGGCAAAAATTTGCTAATCTTCGCGCCTTTTACGGCTTCATGATGGCCCATCCTGGTAAGAAGCTACTGTTTATGGGCGGTGAGTTTGGTCAGTTTATTGAATGGCGATACTACGAGGCTCTAGACTGGCATCTTTTAGGGTATCCGATCCATGATGCATTAAGGAGTTATGTTAGAGACTTAAACCACTTTTATTTAAATGAAAAGGCGCTCTGGCAAGAAGATCACCATTGGCATGGTTTTGATTGGATAGAATGTAATGATAATACACAATCTACTGTCAGTTTTATCCGCTACGCCACAAACAAGCAGGATTTTGTGATAATTGTGAGTAATTTTACACCTATAGTTAGGTACAATTATTCGATTGGTGTTCCAGAATATGGCGAGTATGTTGAAGTATTTAATAGTGACAATGAAATCTATAACGGTTCTGGGCAAACCAACACCGTCTTATATGCTGAAGATTTACCGTGGCAAAACCAGCCTTATAGCATTACCTTAAAGATACCACCACTTGCAACACTCTATCTAAAACTAAAGACTAAACGTACCCCAAAGATGCATAAATCAATCCCGGACATGAAATAGGTTTTAGGGAGGTGCAGCATGGAAGCTATCAGTAAAGATCAGTTTCGTGCGGCTTTAGAAGATAAATTAGAACGAATGTTTGGTAACACCTTGAAAAATGCCTCAAAGAGTAAGCTCTATAAGGCAATCGCTATGGTGATCAGGGATCTGATCATGGAGAAATGGGTTTATTCTAGAGAAGTATATCACGCAAATCCAGAGCGAGAGCTCTATTATCTTTCCATGGAATTTTTGATGGGCAGGGCCTTAGGCAATAATCTAATCAATCTCGAAATTGATGATGTAGTAAAAACCACTGTCGAGGAATTAGGTTATGAGTTAGAAGAGATTAGAGAGCATGAGTCAGACGCAGGCCTTGGCAACGGTGGCTTAGGGCGACTTGCAGCATGTTTTTTGGACTCGCTGTCTACAGAAGGACTGCCTGCTCATGGCTGCGGCATCAGATATGAATACGGCCTTTTTAAGCAAAAAATTATCGATGGATACCAGGTAGAATTACCAGACTCTTGGCTTGAGGATGGCCATATCTGGGAGGTACCAGTTCCAGAGGAATCTGAGATCGTTAAATTTGGTGGTTGGGTAGAAAGCAGAATGGTAGATGGCAGGATGATCTTTGAGCACAAAGGCTATCAGACTGTAAAAGCTATACCTTATGATATGCCTGTTTTAGGCTTTCAGTCTTCACTTGTAAACACCTTGAGGCTCTGGGCGGCTAGATCAATAAAACATCTAGACATGAATCTCTTTGGCCAAGGACGCTATCTTGATGCTTTGGAAGAAAAAGAACTTGCAGAGGTCTTATCTAAGGTTTTGTATCCTGAAGACAACCATCTTGAAGGTAAAGCTTTAAGGCTAAAACAACAGTATTTCTTTGTTTCAGCAAGTATTCAAAGTATTCTACATGATTTTAAAAGGCAAGGTAATAATATTCGCGACTTTGCTAAAAAACGAGTTATTCATATAAACGACACCCATCCTGCTTTAGCTATTCCAGAACTGATGCGAATCTTAATAGATGAAGAGCAGATGAACTGGGATGAGGCATGGGATATAACCAGAAGGACTTTTGCTTACACCAACCATACTGTTATGGAAGAAGCTCTTGAAAAATGGCCTGCGGATCTTTTTGCATCGCTTCTTCCACGAATTTGGGACATCGTTAACGAGATTAATGAGAGATTTACTAGGAGCTTGTGGGATATCTATCCTGGAGATTGGGACCACATAGCTAAAATGGCTATTATTAAAGACCAACAGGTGCATATGGCAAACCTATGTATTGTGGGCTCCCATTCTGTAAATGGAGTAGCACAACTCCACACTCAGATCTTAAAAGACCAGGTTTTCCGCAACTTTTATGAGATTTTTCCAGAGAAGTTTATAGGGATTACCAATGGAGTAACTTTTAGGCGTTTTCTTCTAAAAGCCAACCCTAAACTGGCAGATTGTATAACTGATCTAATCGGAGACGATTGGATACTAGATTCAAGGCACTTAGAAAAACTAGAAGAGTATAAAGACGATGAAAAGATTCAGCTAAAGATCAAGAATATTAGACATTCAAATAAAGAACATTTAGCAGAGTATATTAAGGCTTCTACTGGTATTATTGTAAACCCAGAATCGATTTATGATGTTCATATTAAAAGGCTTCATGAATATAAGAGACAGCTGCTAAACGCACTTCATATTCTCTATTTGTATAGGAGGATTATTACGGATCCAAATTTTTCCATGGTGCCTAGAACATTTATCTTTGCTGCTAAGGCAGCTCCAGGATACCGGATGGCAAAACTCATTATTAAGCTGATCCATAGTATCGGAGAGAAGGTAAACAACGATCCACGAGTGCGTGATTTGATTAAAGTTGCATTTCTTGAGAACTACAGGGTCTCTCTAGCAGAAAAGATTATCTGCGCAGCTGATGTCTCAGAGCAGATCTCTACCGCTGGGAAGGAGGCCTCTGGAACAGGGAATATGAAATTAATGTTAAATGGCGCATTAACCATAGGTACACAAGATGGTGCCAATATCGAGATTATGGAAGCTATAGGTAAAGACAGCATGTTTGTCTTTGGCTTAACTAGCAAGGAGATCGAAGAAAAAAGACAAACTGGCACCTACAATCCTTTAGATATCTATAACACCGACAAAGAGATTAAAGAGGTTTTGGATAGTTTAGTTGGTGGCTTTTTAGACTCAGAACATCCAGAGATTTTTAGAGAGATCTATACTGGGCTTTTGCTTGGCTATGGGGCTCCTGGGGATCCTTATTTTGTCCTAGCAGATTTTAGAGACTATATAAGAGCTCACGAACAAATTGACGAACTCTACAGAAAACCTGAGATCTGGTGGGAAAAGGCCATCATTAATATCGCAAACTCTGGTGTGTTTTCCAGTGATCGTACAGTCTTTGAATATAACGATAGAGTATGGCATATTCCCAATGTAAGGCAACGCTAATTTTAATCAAAAGCAAAATCAGAGCAGAAATTTTTAGCATTCTGCTCTGATTTTTTTCATAAGCTCTAGCTTTAAGCGTTTGCAAAAAGGAGTCGAGCTAGAAAAATCGAAGTTAATACAAAGCAAAACTCTTTTAAGTGTAGACAAAGATTGAAGTAGAAGGGAAGACTCAAATTTGGTTTTATTTATTTTTTTAATAATCACTGTGCTGTCCCAGGTAGTATCTGCTTCGCCTTTTACAAAATCCGAAGCTATTTTCGTACGTCCTGCCTTTGATCTGGTAGGCGAAAGATTAGAGTTTTCTACGCATCTTCGAGGCTTGCCAGTAGGACGCCAGGTTTTAGAGTTTGAGTCTACAAAGGATTACCAAGAAAGGACTGTTTATGTAGTAACTTTTAAGGGTTTTCCGAATTTAATGTTAAGAGCAATCAACTACACTAACGATGAAGTCTATTATCTTGATACCGAAACTTTTTTGCCTTTGTATACATCTAGAACATATAGCGCAGGTTTTAGTTCTGGTTTCATGGAAACGTTTTTTTTAGAGGGGAGAAACGAAATCGAAGTAGAGGTTACTGAGAATGAGACGCGTGGATTTACATCTCAAGTGACTGAACCGTTTCAAGGTGAAACTACTCTTATCCTTTTTTCCCGTTTTGCTGATGCAACTAAAAAGCCTCTAATCGAGGTCTTTAGTGGGTCGGGTATTCAGTATTTGCAACTGCTTCCTGGGGGCTTTGAGGAGGTGACTGTTGGTGCAGGAACCTTTAAAGCTGAGGTAGTTTTGATCTCTCCCGAGATTGGAAAAGTTTGGTTAAGTAACGACAAATATCGTATTCCTTTAAAAATCGTTTTAGAAACCAATGCAGGAGAGCTAGAGTTAAATCTCATCTCCGCTACTAGATAAAGAAGAAGGAGTCGGCTTAATATGGGAAAAATAAGAAAAGCTCTGCACGACAATTTTACGGTACCTAATTTAATAACTCTTTTTAGATTGATTCTTGCACCAGTAGCAATCTATATAATGATAGTTTATCCTGACTCCTATTGGATAGCTGGTATCATTTTAATAATTGCAGGAATAAGCGATGTGTTAGACGGTCATTTAGCAAGAGCTAGTGGGCAAGTATCTACTCTAGGCACAATGCTAGATCCTGTAGCAGATAAGTTACTTATGATGGGAGTCTTAATTGTTCTTGCAGCGAGAGAACAGGTTAATCGTATTATAATTGAGCTATTGATCGTCAAAGAACTAGCTCTGCTTTTAGGTGGACTAATGCTCTGGAAAAAGGTAAAAAGAGCGATTCCTGCAAGTTGGCTTGGGAAAGGTGCCACTGTTCTTTTATACATTGGTGTTTTAAGTCTCCTCTTTGGAATTGAGTCCTTATATGGAATATTTATCTATAGCGGAGTTGCTTTATCAGTAATTGCAGGATTACATTATCTTTATTTAGCGATTACAGGTTAGAAAGCCAAATGTTTATCTGAAGAATAGCACAGCAAAAAACCCCGAAATGTCATACTAGGTTAAAGGGGGTAAATAGATTTGCGTATAACAGAATTCGTGTGGGCGATATTGCCAGCCCTGCTCTGGCTTTTGTACTTTTATAAACAAGATAGGCTTCCAGAACCACCTAGGATAGTTTTTAGAGTTTTTGTCTTTGGCGCACTTGCGGTTATTCCAGCAGCTATAATTGAATCTCGCTTTATCTCAAACCTAGGAAGACACACCCCAGTTGTCTCTAGTTTACTACTAAACTATGGTGTAATTGCTGTAGCTGAAGAACTTTCTAAGCTCGTGGGCCTCATTATTGGCGTAGGTAAGTCTAAGGCTATAGATTCTGGCGTTGATGGCCTTGTCTATGGCGTTTCTGCAGGTCTTGGTTTTGCGATGCTAGAGAATATATTATACATCAATAGCTTCGGCGTACAGGTAGCTCCTGTAAGAGCTATCTTTTCAAATCTTGCTCATGCACTTTTTACCGGGGTTATGGGCTATTACTATGCACATTCACTGCTTTGGGATCGAAAAAAAGAGTTCTGGAAAGGAATTCTGTGGGCTATCCTTTTACATGGCACTTATAATTTCATCCTTATTTCAGGCTTGATAAGCCCAGTATGGTCAATTGTCTTACTGGTTGTTGCTTTCTCAAGAGTAAGTGGAGTTTTTCGCAGGCAAAGAAATATCAGCTAAACCACCTTTTTACAGAGTTGGAAGTATGATACAATAAGATGCAGTTCTATATTAGAGGTGAATCAAGGATGGCTGGTCATTCAAAATGGGCGAATATTAAACATAAAAAAGCTAAACAAGATCAAGCAAGAGGTAGAATCTTTACTAGGCTTTCTAAAGAAATAACCATGGCCGCGCGGCATGGTGGAGGGGATCCCGACCTTAACTTTAGGCTACGACTTGCTGTTAATGAGGCTAAAGATAATAATATGCCAAACGATACGATCGATAAAGCTATTAAAAGGGGTATCGGTGCTTTAGGTGGAGATAACATTGAAGAGGTTGTCTATGAGGGCTATGGTCCAAGTGGAGTTGCAATTATGATTAATGCTCTTACAGATAACCGTAACCGTACAGCAGGTGAAGTCCGTTTTATCTTTTCTAAAAGTGGTGGAAACTTGGGTACAGATGGTTGTGTAGCTTGGATGTTCGATCGTCAAGGAGTTATTCTAGCTGACAATCCAAAAAATATCCCAGAAGACGATATCTTGATGGCTGCACTTGAAGGCGGAGCAATTGACGTTGAGATTGAAGACGATGTAGAAGTTTTAGTACAGCCAGATGATTTAGAAGCTGTAGAAAAAACATTGTCAGAGATGGGACTTAAAGTTACCCATGCAGAGATTGTACTGCAGCCTCAAAATACCATTGACTTATCTGGCGAGGATCAAGAAAAGCTGGAGAAACTTTTAGAATCTTTAGAGGACAATGATGACGTACAAAACGTTTTTCATAATGCTAATCTTTAGAATATCATAGGCAAGTATGAACCACCCTATCTATAGAGGTGGTTTTGCTTTGCTTAAGAGAATTGTAATAATGGTTGTGGTATTGGTATTAGTTGTCTTTGGCTTAAGCATACCGCTTAGAGAAAATACTGAATGGAAAATTATAAATCTAGACGGTTATGTGGTTGTTTATGATCCTTCTGGACTTCTCTACGAAATAACTGATATTAGTGTTTCTAGACTCCCTTTAAAAGAACAACAAGATTTAGCACTTGGCGTGAAAGTTAAAGATGTCTTCGAATTGGAAAAGATTTTAGACGGACTTAGCCAATAGACCTTCTTAAAGCAGGACTTTAATCGCAGAAAAACGAATATATGTTCGTAGAAAGAAACAGAGAGGTAAAGTGATGGTGAAAAATATACTTAAAAATAAAATCGTACTCGGTATTGACCCAGGTACAGCTCTGTGTGGTTATGGGATAGTAGAGGAAGATCAAAATGGGTTTAGAGCTTTATCCTATGGATGTATTGAGACTTCAAAAGAAGAGCCCATGCCAAATAGGCTTGATACCATTTTCCAGACGCTTACAGAACTGGTAAAATTATACAAACCTAGTGCAATGTCTATTGAAAGGTTGTTTTTTAATAAAAACGTAACGACTGCGATTTCTGTTGGGCAAGCTAGAGGGGTTTGTCTTCTAGTTGCAGCTCAAAATCAGCTTGAAGTTTTTGAATATACCCCTGCTGAAGTTAAGCTCTCTTTAACAGGTAGTGGCAAAGCGGTAAAAAGGCAAGTAGGTTTTATGGTAAGTTCTCTTTTAAAGTTAGAGGAGGTTCCAAAACCAGATGATACCTCAGATGCCTTGGCAATGGCCCTTTGCCATTATTTTCATTGCAACCCTATATATGATGAAATCTCGCGTTTCTAAACGGAGATAGGGAGGGTACTTAATGATTGGTAGAATTAGTGGTGTTTTGTTAGAAATTGAAGATAACAGACTTCTTATCGATGTTAGTGGGGTTGGATTTGTTGTTTTGGTATCTGATCGTCTTGCAACGAAACTTCAGCTTGATATAGGTAAAAAGACCACCCTGCTGATAGAGATGATTTTACGCGAAGATGACGTTACTCTATATGGCTTTTTAGAAAGAAGTGAAAAGGAGTGCTTTAAGCTAATATCTTCAGTAAGTGGTATGGGACCAAAGCTTGCGCTGAAAATACTTTCTGTCTTATCTGTTCACTCTTTTTATCAAGCGATAGTCTTAGCTGATACAACCGTACTTACTCAAGTTAGTGGTGTAGGAAAGAAAACAGCTCAAAGACTTGTTTTAGAGCTAAAAGACAAGGTCTCGTCAATAAGTGGTGATATAGCGCCTCAAGAGGTAAAACTCAGTGACTTCGATGAAGTTAATGCTGCATTGCAGAGTCTAGGCTTTGAACCTCAAGAATACCTAGAGGTTGCGAACAGACTGCGAAGTGCAGGTCACTCGAATAATGATATTATCCGCTTGACCTTAAAAGAGATTGGTAGGGGACGTGGGCTTTAGAAGTTTGGAGGGTAGGCTATGCAAGAAAGAGTGATTTCACCTGAAAAGAGAAAAGAAGATAACTTTGACACCTTAAGACCCCAAAGTTTAAGCGACTATACAGGTCAGGAGAAGATCAAAGAAAGCCTTGCGATTGCTATTCAAGCAGCAAAAGCAAGGGGGGATAGTCTTGATCATGTGCTTTTGTACGGCCCTCCAGGTCTTGGCAAGACTACGCTTGCTAGCATAATCGCTAATGAGATGGAGACAAATATCAAGATTACAACAGGTCCAGCGCTTGAACGTCCAGGCGATTTAGCAGCAATCCTCACTAATCTTGAAGAGGGACAGATTTTGTTTATAGATGAGATCCATAGACTAAATAGAGCTGTTGAAGAGATCTTATATCCTGCAATGGAGGACTATGCCTTAGATATCGTTATTGGCAAGGGCCCTGGAGCAAGATCAGTTCGTTTATCGCTTCCTCACTTTACTCTAATAGGTGCCACAACTAGAGTTGGACTTCTCTCATCTCCTCTTAGGGATCGTTTTGGTTTAATTCATCGCTTAGAGTTTTATAATAACAGTGAGCTTTTAAGCATTATTCTTAGAGCTAGCAAAGTATTTGGCATTGAAACAAGCGAGGAGGGTGCGTTTGAGATAGCTAGGCGTTCTAGAGGGACTCCTAGAATCGGAAATCGTCTCTTAAAAAGGGTAAGAGACTACGCTGAAGTTAAAAGCGATGGTGTAATCGATCTTGCAACAGCAATAAGTGCGTTAGAGCTTTTGGAAGTAGATGACCTTGGATTAGATGAGCTTGACCGGACAATCTTAAGAGCGATTGTCAATAAGTTTGATGGAGGACCTGTTGGTATAGATACAATCGCTGCAAGTCTTGGCGAAGAATCCGGTAATATCGAGGATGTCTATGAACCCTACCTTCTGCAGTTAGGTTTTATTAAGAGAACCCCTAGAGGCAGAGTAGCTACCTCTAGTGCATTTAAATACCTAGGGCTTAAAGAACCAGAGCGCCAAGAAAGCCTTTTTAATGAAGAAGAGGTGGAATAATTGTTCTGGTGTCAAGGAATTGTAATAAAGACAAAGCCGATGAAAGAGGCAGACAGGATTGTTGTTTTATATACTAAAGAAAGGGGCAAACTTGGTACAGTAGCAAAAGGAAGTAGACGCCCTAACAACAGACTGGCATCTTTAGTCCAGCCCTTTACTAAAGGTCGTTTTTTACTATCAGATCCCACTTCAGGTTTGAAAGACATCAGTCAGGGTATTATTATAGAGAGTAATCAAGACTTGAGAGAAGACCTGTTAAAACTGGCAGCTACCAACTATTTTTTAGAGTTAGTAGATAGCAGTGTAGAGACTGAAGATCCGGATCTAGAGGTCTATCAGAGTCTGCTACTGGGTTTAAAATTAATCAAGTTAGCAACAGATTTGGAATTATCTTTAAGATATCTAGAGTACCGATTGCTTTCTGTTTTAGGATGGAATCTGCAGATGCAAAACTGCACATCCTGTGGCAAGGACTTAATGAAAGAAGATGACCTTAAGTTTTCTCCGGTCCAAGGAGGTCTTACCTGCGTAGAATGTCGTTTTGGCGATGAAATTTCGTTGAGCGTAAAAACTAGAGCAGTGTTACTTAGCTTTGATCGCCTCCAACCTAAGGCATTAATAAAATTAAAGCTAGATAAAAAAGATAAAGATGAACTAGAGAAGATTCTAAGAAATGCTTGGGATGCAAGAATAGAAAAAAAACCTAAGACTTATCTCTTTTGGAAGGAAGTTAGTTCCCTAGAAAATTCAAATTCTGGGAAGGATTTACAAGCTTAAGCACGAATATCTTAAATTAGTTCATTTAAACAATCATACCTAATTGTTTAAACTAGACAAATGCTCCCAAAAGTCTACAAAGGCAGCGCCTAGCACCTTGTATTTTAGGGAAGGCGCTTTTTTAGAGAGCAAATATGTTAAAGATTTCACTTACTTTTAGTTAATTCAGAGCCATAAGCTCTTAAGGAGGTAAATAAATGTCGAAATTCGTCTATTTCTTCGGAGATGGGCATTCCGAAGGCAAAGCAGATATGAGAAATTTGCTTGGTGGTAAAGGTGCAAACCTTGCTGAAATGAGTAACATCGGAATTCCTGTGCCACCTGGATTTACAATTACTACTGATGTCTGTACTATCTATTATGCTAATGAGAAGAAGTGGCCAGAAGGCTTAAAAGAGCAAGTTAAAGAAGCAGTAGCAAAAGTTGAAGCTACAACAGGTAAAAAATTTGGTGACCCAGAAAACCCACTATTATTTTCAGTACGCTCAGGTGCTAGAGTATCTATGCCTGGTATGATGGATACTGTTTTAAACCTTGGTCTAACCGATACTACGATTAAGGGTCTAGAAAAGCAAAACGCTCGTTTTGCTTATGATAGCTACAGACGTTTCATTCAGATGTACGGTGACGTTGTTCGTGGCGTAGATCATGATCTTTTTGAAGAAGCAATTGAAAAGGCTAAAAATGAAGCAGGAGTTAATAATGATAGTGAGCTAACTCCAGAGCAACTAAACGTTTTAGTTGCTGAATACAAAGCAATCTATAAAAAAGCTACAGGTGAAGATTTCCCACAGGATCCTTGGACTCAATTAGAGGGTGCTGTTAATGCAGTTTTCAACTCATGGGATACAGATCGGGCAATCAAGTATCGTCAACTAAACAATATCCCAGGAAATTGGGGTACTGCTGTTAACGTTCAAACCATGGTTTACGGTAACTTGAATGATAGTTCAGGTACAGGTGTTGCCTTTACCCGTAACCCAGCCACTGGTGAAAATGTATTCTATGGTGAATATCTCATGAAAGCACAAGGTGAAGACGTTGTTGCTGGTATTCGTACACCTCATGAGATTGCTGATCTTAAAGAAGAAATGCCTGTAATCTATGCTGAACTTGAAGCAATCTACCACAAGCTAGAACAGCACTATAAGGATATGCAGGACATTGAATTTACAATTGAAGACAACAAGCTCTATATGCTTCAAACAAGAAATGGTAAGAGAACCGCAGCAGCAGCTGTTCGTATCGCTGTAGAGATGGTTGACGAAGGTCTAATCGACGAAAAAACAGCAGTTCTTAGAGTTGGTCCAGAACAGTTAGATCAATTATTGCATCCAATGATCGATCCAAACTTTAAGGGAGATGTTTTGACGAAAGGTCTTCCAGCATCACCTGGAGCTGCAGTAGGGCGCGTTGTATTTACTGCCCAAGAAGCTGAAGAATGGAACAACAAAGGTGAAAAGGTAGTTCTTGTTAGAGTAGAGACTTCACCAGAGGATATTGGCGGTATGGCTTCTGCTCAAGGTATCTTAACAGCCAGAGGCGGTATGACCTCTCACGCAGCAGTTGTCGCCCGTGGTATGGGTAAGTGTTGCGTTTCAGGTGCCGGAGACGTCAAAGTAGATTTTGCTAAGAGAACCTTTAATGTTGGTGGCACCGAAGTTAAAGAAGGCGACTGGATTTCTTTAAACGGTACAACAGGTGAAGTATTCAAAGGTCAAGCAGATCTAATTGAACCTCAAGTTGCTGGCGACTTTGCAACTTTGATGGGTTGGGCAGACAAATATCGTCAGGTAGGCGTTAGAACTAACGCTGATACACCTGAGGATGCATTAAGAGCAAGAGAGTTTGGTGCAGAGGGTATTGGTCTTTGCCGTACAGAGCATATGTTCTTTAAGGGCGACCGTATCATCTCTATCCGCAAGATGATTTTGTCTAACACTGAAGCAGAACGTCGCAGCGCATTAGATGAGCTGCTCCCATATCAAAAGGACGACTTTACAGAACTTTTCAAAGCGATGAAGGGTCTACCTGTAACCATTCGTCTCCTTGATCCTCCTCTCCATGAGTTTGTGCCTCACACAGATCAAGAGCAAGCTCAAATGGCCAAAAAGATGGGACGAACCAAAGAAGAAGTTAAGGCTAAAGTTGATAGTCTTGAAGAGTTCAACCCGATGCTTGGTCACCGTGGTTGCCGCTTAGCCGTAACTTACCCTGAAATCTACGAAATGCAAGCTAGAGCCATTATGGAAGCAGCTTGTGAACTAAATAAAGAAGGTTATGACATCGTCCCTGAGATCATGATTCCTCTTGTAGGTGATGTCAAAGAGCTCAGTTATGTCAAAGACAGGGTTGAGAAGGTTGTCAAAGATACCCTTAGTGACTACGGCGTTTCATTTGGCTATCAGATCGGTACCATGATCGAGATTCCTCGTGCTTGTCTAACAGCTAATGAGATTGCTAAAGAAGCTGATTTCTTCTCTTTTGGTACTAATGACCTAACTCAGATGACCTATGGCTTTAGCCGTGACGATGCTGGTTCATTCATTAAAGATTACATTGATAAGAAGATCCTTACCAGTGACGTATTTGCAACATTAGATCAAACCGGTGTAGGCGCTTTGGTTGAAGTAGCTGTTGAGAAAGGAAAGAGCACCAATCCAGGTATTAAACTTGGAATCTGTGGCGAACATGGTGGCGACCCAGCAACAGTTGAGTTCTGCCATAAAGTTGGTTTAACTTATGTAAGCTGCTCACCTTTCCGTGTGCCAATTGCTAAGCTAGCTGCTGCTCAAGCTGCTGTGAAAAACCCACGGTAATTTAGATTCTTTGGGGCAGAGACATATGTCTTTGCCCTTTCTTGTTTAAGAAGGAAGTTTCTACTACTCTGATGAACTTTAAATCAGGTGGTGAGAACTAAATGGATATTCGTATAGCTTTAGAAGAAAGAGAAGAATCATTGTTGATGCCGGAGGCTTCTCTAAGTAGAGA
>JAQVYS010000104.1 GCA_028708605.1 Bacillota bacterium | reverse complement strand
GAAGTGTCGCAAATTAGGTGGTGCTTAGAAAAAACACCTAGTTTTGCGACACTTTGTTGCCCTTATATCAATAAAACAGTTATATATACCTATTTATCTAATACCCGTCTTTTTGGTATATTTTAAATAACACCATGATAATTATAAGGGGGGGTTGTAGTGGTTTTTGTATTAATCGTAATTTTGGTCTGTACAGCATTTATTTCAGCAAAATTCGCCATTTTACACTATGAGATCAAAAAGAAAAAGAAAGAGCAACAAATCATTACTCCTTCTGAAAGGATTCAGCTTAGAAAGTGGTCAATAGCCTTTGCAGGTATCATTGTCGGTATTTTAGTTGGTTTGAGCTCAGCACTTATAACTTATATGTAATTTTCGGATGATATTAAAACAGGGTAATGAAGAATGATACAGGTAGTGATTTTCTTGATGGAAGAGACAGAATGTAAAGCAAACTAGCAATCAGGAAGGCCAACTTGGACATAACTGTCTGGGTTGGTTTTTTTCTTTTTAATAGTAAATGGAATACCTATGTAATAGAATGTAAGTAGTAGCGAGAATTTCAAAATATTAATCGATGTTTTGAAAGGAGCATATATGATTAACATTCTAACAAGTGGGTTTTCCAATGGATTTCCCCCTGGTTTTAAAAAACTACTAAAGACATACATCAAGACAGGAATGACCTTTGCTTTTATTGCTTCTGAATTTGAAAACATACATGAGAAAACAGATTGGTATTGCAATCACTTTTTAAGGATGTTTGCTGATTGCAAGATAACTTTTAGTAGTGTAAACGTCATAGATGGTAGAATGCCAAAAGAAACCGCACAAAAATTAGTCAGAAATGCGGATGTTATCTGGCTTGCAGGAGGAGATACACCTACACAGTTTGCTTGTTTAAAGTCTTATGAGCTTATATCTTCTATCAGAGAACAAAAAGGTGTGGTGCTTGGCATGAGTGCAGGCGCGATCAATATGGCAAAAAAAGCTGTGTGTACAGTAACCTGTGGTCATAAGGAATTAAAAATATATGAAGCTCTTGGCTTAGTCGATTTCTCAGTAGAACCCCATTTTGATAACACTAATATAACTGAGGAGTTGCTTGAAGTTTCCAAAGAGTATCCATTATATGGGATATTAGATGACAGTGCTATTATATGTACAGAAGGGAATATATTGTATGTAGGTGATGTATTCTTAATAGAGAATAGAACTGTAACTAAGGTTTCTCCCTCTCTTTTATAGGCGACATTTTATCAGAATACGTTCAACATGACATTATCACAGAATAACTATAAATCACAAAAGAAACACTTGCAACAGTGTTTTTCTAATGTTATACTCTTAATCAATATAGATTTTTAATTTGGGATAACCAACTATAAATAAATACTGTTGTTTCTTTCTTATCAAGAGTGGCGGAGGGACTGGCCCGAAGAAGCCCAGCAACCGGCAAAATGCAAGGGTGCTAATTCCAGCAGACTTAGGTCTGAGAGATGAGAAAGGTGAAAGTAAGTTTCGCCTCTTCTTGTCGAAGAGGTTTTTTTATGGAGGTGGTTTTTTTGATACAGTTTGAAAACGTTACAAAGGTATACAAAGGCGAGAATGAAGTAGTTGCTCTAAGTGACGTGGATCTTACCATTAAAGATGGCGAGATATTTGGCATTATAGGCCTATCAGGGGCAGGCAAGTCTACCCTTGTGCGCTGCATTAATTTACTAGAGACTCCAGATAAGGGCAGAGTAAGCGTTAATGGAGTTGACATGCTTAGCCTTACCTCTAGACGGCTACGTGAAGAACGCAAAAAGATAGGTATGATCTTTCAACATTTTAACCTTCTTTCTTCAAGAACAGTAGAAGATAATATTGCCTTTCCTTTAGAGTTAAGTAAAGTTCCCAAAAAAGTGAGAAAGGAAAAAGTTGCTGAGCTTTTAGAGCTTGTAGGTCTAACTGACAAAGCTAGGGCTTACCCCTCTCAGCTTTCTGGTGGACAAAAACAAAGAGTAGGTATTGCCAGAGCTCTCGCAAATGATCAGGAAATTCTTCTTTGTGATGAAGCAACTTCGGCCTTAGATCCTCAAACCACTAGGAGTATCCTAGACCTCCTCAAAAAAATTAATAAAGAACGAGGCATTACAATAGTTATAATCACTCACGAGATGAATGTAATCAAGGAGATCTGTGATAAAGTAGCTGTAATCGAAGATGGTAGAATTATCGAATCAGGGGTTGTCGAAGAGGTTTTGCTTAACCCAACAACTGATACAGCTAAAACATTCCTAAAGGGAGTAATTAAAACAGAGGTACCACCAGAAGTTGCTGCTAGACTTAAGTTAAGTAACGGTGGCGAACTGATCCAGATTACTTTTTTAGGTGGGGAAACCGGTGAGCCCATTATTAATGAAATGGTCTCGAAGTTCGATGTGCTGGTTAATATCTTATATGGCAATATCGATCAGGTTCAAGATATAACCTTTGGCATGCTAGTACTAAAGTTGACAGGGCCTGAGCAAAAGCTAGCTAAAGCTTTCCTAGAAGACAAAGGCCTCAAGGTAAAGGTGATAAGTGATGTTTAATCCTATGATCTGGACAATGCTAAAAACTGCGCTGTTAGAAACTTTATATATGGTAGGAGTTTCTACCGTATTTGCAGTTGTTTTAGGTCTGCCTTTAGGTATATTGCTTGTTATTACATCCGAAGGTCACATCAAACCAAATAAGTGGTTTAACACAATTTTAGGCTGGATCGTCAATGTTGGCAGATCGGTACCATTTATTATTTTGATGGTAGCCATCATTAATTTTACAAGATGGCTTGTAGGAACCTCTATTGGTACGACAGCTGCTATTGTGCCACTGACTATATCTGCTATACCTTTTTTTGCTAGAGTAACTGAGCAGTCTTTAAGAGAAGTAGATAAGGGCATAATAGAAGCGGCACAGGCCATGGGAGCTACAACAATGCAGATCATCATTAAGGTATTGCTTCCCGAAGCTTTTTCTTCTTTAGTCTTGGCTATGACAATTACTGCTGTAAATCTAATCGGTTATTCAGCTATGGCCGGAGCAATTGGTGGCGGAGGATTAGGCGATTTAGCTATTCGCTACGGCTACCAGCGCTTTAGAGGCGACATTATGTTGATTACTGTTATTGTTTTAGTTATCTTAGTCCAAGGCGTACAGACAATCGGTAATTTTATTGCAAGACGTCTTAGTCATAAATAGAGGAGGTAATCATTTTGAAAAAAGCCTTTATTATCTTGTTTCTTGCTTTGTCTATAACTGTCATTTCGTTTGGTGCCAGTTTAAAAATTGGTGCAACCCCAAGGCCTCATGCTGAGATTTTGGAGGTAATTAAGCCACTTGCCAAAGAAAAAGGTCTAGATCTTGAAGTTGTGGTATTTACTGATTATGTCCTACCAAATCTAGCTCTTGCAGATGGCGAGTTAGACGCAAACTTTTTCCAGCATGCTCCTTACCTAGATACATTTAAGAGTGACCGTGGTTTGGATCTTGCAGTCCTTGTAGCGGTACACATAGAGCCAATGGGAGCTTACTCTAAAAAAATAAGTAGCTTGTCAGAACTTAAAAAGGGCGCTTTAGTTGGTATCCCAAATGATCCGACAAACGGAGGTCGTGCACTTTTACTTTTGCAAACTGCAGGACTAATTGAAGTAGATAAAGACGCTGGTATTACTCCAACTGTATTTGATATTGTCAAAAACCCCAAGAACTTAAAGTTTAGAGAGTTAGAAGCTGCTATGTTACCGAGGTCTCTTGTAGATCTAGATATGGCAGTAATCAATACTAATTACGCTTTAGAAGGTGGCTTAGTGCCAACTACTGATGCACTGGTTATTGAAGGTGAAGAATCTCCATACGCAAACATTGTAGCTGTAAGGACTGCTGATCTAGAAAAACCAGAACTCAATCTTCTTAAAGAGTTGCTTACCTCAAGCGAAGTGAAGGAGTTTCTAGAAAGCGAGTATAAAGGATCAATTGTTGCAGCATTCTAAAAATAAGCATGAAACGCCCCATGCGATGAGGGCGTTTCTTTTCTGTAATTTGAAGTGGCAGGATATGGGAAATTTTTGCCTAAAATAAGTAGTGAAGTTTATCTTGGCGGTGATAACATGGACCAAAGTCAAGTAGCTAAGTTGGAGATAGAAAAATTACGTAACTTGATTAATCATCATAACTACAAGTATTACGTTTTAGATTCCCCTGAGATTTCGGATGCTGAATATGATAGTCTTATAAGGAAGCTGGAGGCTTTAGAGAAAGCTCATCCAGAGTTTTTGACTGCCGATTCTCCAACCCAAAGGGTTGGAGGCGCTGTGTTAGGTGGTTTTCAAACTGTTACACATACAATACCTCTTTTAAGCTTAAGTAATGCATTTTCTCTAGAAGAATTAGACAGCTTTGATAGGCGTGTTAAAGAACTAACTTTAAATGCGCCTAAGTACACAGCTGAGTTAAAGATAGACGGGCTGGCAATCTCTCTTTTGTACCAAAATGGTGTTTTAGTAAGAGGTGCCACAAGAGGAGATGGACAGACCGGAGAGGATATCACAAGTAATCTAAGAACTATACCTTCTATCCCCCTTAGACTAAGAGAGCCTCTAGAAGGTGATCTTGAAGTCCGCGGGGAGTGCTATATGGATAAAAATGCTTTCAAAAAGCTCAACGAAGCCCAGGAGGCAAAAAAAGAGAAATTATTTGCAAATCCAAGAAATGCTGCAGCCGGAAGCCTTCGACAGTTAGATCCTAAGATCACAAGCTCAAGAAAACTAAATGTGTTCTTATATCAACTAGGCTTTTCTGATGCGCTTCCTCCAGATAGTCATTACCAGACACTTAGATGGCTCTCAAGTCTTGG
>JAQVYS010000103.1 GCA_028708605.1 Bacillota bacterium | reverse complement strand
TATAATAATTGCCGCTATCAATGGACAAAAAACAAGATGGCTCCTGTAGAATACAGAAACCATCTTCTAGTGGCATGCTAAACACAAAGGCCTTTTTTACTTGTCTACATACTGGGTCTCAGTTCAAACTAAGCCACTTCTTTTATTATTCAGTTACCGTTCTATACTCTTTTTCAGTCTACTGTTTATACTTGCCTTATTCTGGTAGTTTCTCAGGTTTTTAATCACTTTTCGCACTATTTGGCGTTTATTGGAGGATTATTACTCTTCTATTCGAAATTTATTCAGTACTTGGGTTTTCTCAAGTTGAAGGGAGTTTTGAAAATGAATTCAAAGAAACTGATTCTTGTCTTTCTAGTTTTATTGTGTGTGGCAAGTATTGCCTTTACCAAAGAACTAGTTGTCTGGACTTGGTATGGGGCTGAATTGGGACAGGTTTTACAAGAGCTTGTTAAAACTGACTTTACGGCAAAAACCGGTATCGAGGTAGACATTCAAGTAGTTCCTATCGACGATATCATGAACAAACTATTACTCTCCTTTATCGGTGGAGACGCACCAGATATTGTTGAGTTGTATTCTAATCAGGTTGTAGAGCTTGGTATTCGTGGCGCATTACTTAATCTCAGTGAATTTGATGACATTAAATCAATTACTGATGACTTAAATCCAATGTTACTTCCAGCTATTCAGTATAAGTCTGCACTTTTTGCCCTCCCTGGCGAAATCAATTGGGAGTGGACTTATTATCGTACTGATATCTTTAATGAGATGGGTTTAGAACCCCCTCAAACTTGGGATGATATCCGCGAGCTTTCCATAAAACTAAAAGCGAGAAATATGGATACTTATTACTTTTATCAAGGCGATGGAGTCAATGTAGGCAAACTACTTCCACTTGTTTTCCAACGAGGAGCTGATATCTTTAACGCCGAGGGTACCGCTTCTAACCTAGACTCACCTGAAGCCATTGCAGCATTTAAGGAACTCACCGCGTTACACACGGATTATCACCTAGTGCTTGAAGACCCTGTCTTTGGCACATTTGCTGGTGGTCAAACACCTTTGCAGATACTCCAAAACTGGTACTACGCAGGTCTAGAGATGACTAATCCTCAATTGTCTGGAAAGTGGGATATCGTGCTTTTCCCTGGCACAAAACAAGCAGATGGTTCTCTAAATCGTACCAATACAGGAAAAATGCTCACGTGGTCTATTGTGTCTTCTTCTAATAACAAAGATGATGCGTGGGAACTAATGAAATGGTTAGGCTCTACTGAATTTACGACAGAGTTTATGCAAACATCCAATAGAATTCATGGCAACCGCATCTTTTTCTCAAACAAAAGTTCTATTGAATATGCACCTTTTCCAGAGGAAAAACTTCACCTTGCTAAAGAAGCGCTCGCTACTTGCCGCATGCAAACAGCTGTTATCGGTGGACACGTAGCAAACCGCTACATCGATTTTGCTTTTAATAAAGTTGTCATCCAAGGAGATAACCCTGAAGCAGCGATTCGTCAGGCTGCTAAAGAGACAACTGATGAGATCCAACGAAAATTAAAAGAGTTCGACAGATATATTAAAACCCTATAACCTATGTAAGCTCTCTTTAAAAGGAAGAATTTTGTATGTTTAAGTCAGGTGTCTTTGCTTAATTTTAGAGGAGGTTTTACTTTTGAAAACAAAAACATTAAGCTCTACGATACTTTTTTTGCTGTTAACATTTTTTATCTTATCTACCTTTGTGTCCGCAGATGAATACGTAACAACTAGAATCGCTGAATTACACGAGGAGCTTAAAAAAATAGAAGCTGACCTAGAAGCTTATACACTGCAGATGAGGCGCCTCGACTACAAGGCAATTAAAGATGCGATGTTAGCTATCTCCAAAAAGCTAAAAGAAGCCTCTAAAGTTGCCCCATCTGACTCCACTGCTGCTTTGATGATTCTTATCGATGTTAACAAAGACATTAAGGCCATTAAACCTCTAACTGATGAATCTCTTCCTGTTGAAACGAGAGGCATCTGGGTCGACAATGTAACCATGAGAAATATACACACAAGAAGCGACGTAGAGAGATTTTTTGATGAAATGGCCTATATCAATATCAATTTTGTGATTGTCGACGCTTATAATAACGGCGCTGCAACCTACCCAAGCAAAGTGGCTGCTGAGCATGATGAAAGCCAGATCTATGATGGCGATGTACTAAAAGACATTATTGAAGTCGCCCACTCAAAAAATATGGAAGTGCACACTTTAATCAATACATTTGGTGTAGGAACGGGCATCAATTACTTTATGGACGAGAAGATGGCTTGGCTAGATAAGACCAAGTATGATAAATTCACAGGAACTAGTGGACACTATTGGATCTCCCCAATCATACCTGAAGCTAGAGAATATGTAATGGCTATCCTTAAAGAACTGGTTTTAGAATATGATATTGACGGAATCCAGCTTGACTATGTTCGTTACGATCCGGAATTTGGTTACAACGAATATGCAAGAGAACTCTATAAGAGTTTATTTGGAATCGATCCTTTCGATATAACATTGAAAAACGATATAGATAGCTTTACAGTTTTTAAGACTCAATTTGTCAATAAATTCGTCGAGCGAGCCTTCTACGAGTTAAAAGCACTTAAACCAGACCTACTCCTTTCTGCCTCAGTAGGCGCGCCTTATATCTGGTACAAACTTGATTTAGGTCAGGACTGGGCAACTTGGACTCAAAACCGCAACATAAGCTTTATCTGTCCTATGTCCTACACGAGAGACACAGACGCTTACCGAAGAATGGCAGTTAGCGACCTAAATTCGCTCAAAGGAACTGGCTATATTTTCACAGGTCTCGGTGTCTGGCTTTGCGATGAGTATGGACTGCAGGACCAAATCTCTGCTGCAAGAACAACTGCCATAGGTGGGCAGGTAGTATTTTCTAGTGCGAATATGAAAGCTGCAGACTATCCAGTTCTACAAGCTGGTATTTGGAGTGAACCTGCAATTCCTACTTTAAGAGATCCTGAATACGCAGCCTACGCCATGCTAATTGATTTGATCGATCGCATAACTGAATTTAGACCCGATTTAAAAGTAAACAATAAGCTCTTGGACAGCTATCTAACAACACTCGGTCAAATCAGGCTAGCTGTAGAAAACCTTGATATTAGAGACTGGGATACTAAGGATTTACGAGAGTCTTCTGAAAGCGAAATAGCCCAATTAGAACCAATAATAAGTTCGCTACAAAATCTAAGTAATAAAGTTAAAGCGGATGTTAACAAAGGAGTTATCACTTTTTTAACAGGAGAACGCATTATGGTTGAATTAAGTAAAGTAAGTAACTTACTTGAACCTCTACTATATACTGCGAAACCTTTTGTTTATGTCTCAACATCCTGGCTATAAAAAAGTTCTATATCAATTAATCAACGGTGAGCCAACCTTTTTTGGCTCACCGTTTTTGCGTTTAGTTAAGCTGTCATTACATAAGGATTTGGGCAAATTATCTTCTAATCTGTTCTTCCATTAGTCTCTTAATGAATCTATCGTATTCTACTTGCTTTCTAGAAATCTCTGAATTATGCTCATCTGCAGCCTCAGTTATTGCTGTTTTAGGGTCTATACCTAGTAGAATTGTCTTTTGGGCAGCCATTTGTAGGTAACGTCTGCGATGTTTTGGAGCGACTAAGCCGTAGACTGAAGAAGTACAAACAGTTAGTGCTTTTTCAAAGGTAAGTGCTGCCTCCTTTGCAATTGCAGTTTTAGCGACAGCTCCTCTATTAGATGGCAAGAATAGGGATCCTTTAATCTGCTCCATAATGCGTTTGGAGATCTCTAACTGAGTTTTTTCTGAAGTAATCCATTTAATAAACTCCCAACTTTCTACCTTCCTTTTGGAAGTACTAAAGATGCCTAAAGCTTGACCTCCACCTGTGGTAGTACGGTTTAGAGTCCCATCCATTACATAACCTGGAGCCTGAACCATACTCCATTTGCCTGCTATTTGAGGCGCAGAAAAAGTTAGGTTTTGATAAAAAGGAGGATATCCAAGACACAGTGCTAGTTCCCCACTTAAGAAGGCTTGAAAAACCGGTATCTCTTGGGGAATCTTATACTTTGTATAAAGATCAGTATAGTCTGTAAAGGCCTTAATGCACTCTGGGTCGTCGTAGCCAGATTTGGTTAGATCCTCGTTGTAGTCGTCTGCTCCCCTTTGCCACATAAACATGTTTACATCAGCATAAAGGGTCTCGCTCATAAACCACTGCAAAGCAAAGTTAGTCCCATTGGCCTGCATCTTAGGGAGTATCTGCATTAGCTCATCCCATGTGTCAATTTTTTCTATACCAAGATTTCTGAGTACATCATCTCTCTGGAATGCTGTTGTAACAGTAGCAGTATAAGGAATACCAAAGGTAATACCTTTGTACTGGAGAGAGCGATAAAAGCCTGGAAAGCTTTGACTTTGAACCTCACTAAAATCAGCCATGCTAGTTAGGTCAACTAATGCTCCTCTTAGACCAAGTTCAGGAATAAACAAAGCACCAGCGCCACCTACATCCGGTGCCTCCCCAGAAACTGCGGCCATAAGAAAACGATTTTCTATATCGGCCCAGCCAAGAGTTGTATATGATACGCTAATTCCTGTATCTTTCGTAAAGGTTTCTTCTGTTAACTGCTTAATAATTGCCATTTCCTCATTAGAATGACCAGGCAGCCACACCTCGATTTGATTTGCCTGTAATACGGCACTAACAAAGCTTAAGATTAAAACTATTAAGAAGATACGTTTTGTTTTCACTACTATACCACCCTTTCACTTAATAATACTAAGATTAACATTAATGTCTATATTACCTACGCTTACCGAAATTCCTTTGGATAGTGTAAAATATTTTGTGTAAATAAAAGGAGAAGTCCTTTAGTTCGGGTATAAGTTTTGTGACAAAAAAACCAAACCCCGAAGGAGGACCTCTCATGATTAATAATACTCAAAAACTTAAAGAA
>JAQVYS010000102.1 GCA_028708605.1 Bacillota bacterium | reverse complement strand
ACTACTATACCACCCTTTCACTTAATAATACAAAGATTAACATTAATGGCTATATTACCTACGCTTACCGAAATTCCTTTGATTACCGAAATATATATGATTATCTAGGTTGACTAGATTCGATCCTAATAGTATTAGAACCTAACTGCAATTAAAAAGGGAGCAACCAAAGTTTTGCACACTCTGCTTGCTCAGTGGAAGTTCTGTCAATTTCTTCAAGTATTTGGATAGCTTACTAACTAAATTTCGTATACGGCAACTTTACGGTGATCTTTGTGCCAACGTTTTCTTTGCTCTCGAGTAAAATTTCGCCTCGCAGGTTAAGGGTAATATGTTTAACAATTGCAAGACCAAGCCCGGTTCCCCCGATAGTTTTGGTTCTCCCACTATCGACTCTGTAGAATCTCTCAAAGATCCTACTCTGGGCTTTCATCGGAATACCTATGCCAGTATCAGCAACCTCTATTACCACATTGTTCGCTGTAGAAAATACGGAAATATCAACGACTCCGCCTGCCCTATTATATTTTAAAGCATTTTCCACAAGGTTCTTGATGAGTTCATAGATCTGTCTTCTACTTGCTTTATAGCGGATAGTGCCACAGTTGACATTGACTGTAATATTGTTTGTTATAGCCTGTGGCGTTAAGGCGCTTATAACTTCTGAAACAACCTCATTAAACGAAACGGTTTCATCTTCTTTAGGAACTTCATTAGATTCTAATCTAGAGATTGTTAAGATATCGTTAATCAAGTTAGCTATCCGCCTAGTTTCATTTTGAATCCGCTTATAGGTTTCCTTACGTTTTTCCTCTGTTAGCATGTCATTATCAAGCATCTCTGTAAATCCGAGAATGGAAGTTATGGGCGTTTTAAGCTCGTGAGATGCATTTGAGAAAAATTGGCTACGCATCTTTTGCGTATCCCTTTCTGTAGTTACATCGATTAAGAGCATGGTAATGCCTTTACCTGTATTTGCAAGATAAGCCTCTTGAATAACTGGCGAAATATGGACAGAAAACGTCTTAGACTCTATCTCAAGATCAAAGATGCTTGAGATATTTTGGATACCAGCTTTTTCAAGGGCATCATTAATTTTAATGTTTCTAGTTAGCAGGTACACCTTCTCGGGAGTCTCTTCTTTATCCCATTTAAATATGTTTTTTGCACTGTCATTAATCAAGACGATATTTTTATTCGCATCTAAAAGGACAAAACCCTCAGCCATATTGGCTAGAATAAACTGAATCTTATCCCTTTCTAGTTGCAATTCTTCTTTCGATTTTGTGATCTCTTGAAGTAATCTTTTAATGTTTAGGATGATTCTATCGATTTCATAGTAACCTATAGAGGTCTGAGGTAACTGACTGAAATCTCCAATAGCTATCTTTTCAGCTGTATACTCTAATGGTTTAACGACATCATCTGCAAAGCTCCGCGCAAGTAAAACTGCAAGTACTAGTGTTATTAGGACAGAAACTACAATAGCTGGAGTAACTAGCTGTATACTTTGTAGAAGTCCTTGGTAATATTTAGCTAAACGTAATACTGATCCGTCAGGAAGCCTTGTAGCTGCATAGAGAAACGGCATAGAAAGCGTTTGTGACTGTCTTTTACTGATAAAAACTTTACCTTCTTCAGCGTTTTTTACCTCTTCTCTTTGACTGTGGTTTTCCATTTCATTAGGCCTTGCATCTGAGTCCCATATAACAGCGCCACTTTCGTCGATGAGTGTTACCCTATCCACATCAATCAGTGAATAAATCAAAGACATATCACCAGTATTTACGTAACTAGAAGCAGCATCTAATGCTAGATTTGTAAGGTAATCAGTGGTCTCTGTTTCTGCCTTAATGCCAAAGATAACTGCCGTTATTAAGCCACAGCTAAGTAGCGTAACTGCTATTATCCCTATAAATCGAAGAAAAATTTTGTTTTTCATACAACTCACCAAGCTTTTTTTACTTGCAAAACCTATAACCAACCCCACGGACTGTCTTAATGTAGGTTGGATTTTCAGCATCATCATCAAGCTTTTGCCGTAGGGATCTAATATGCATATCTAATGTCCGCGTTTCACCGACGTAGTTCTCACCCCAAATTGTAGTTATGATCTCTTCACGTGGAATTACCCTTTCGCTTTCACTCATCAAAAGGTAGAGGAGTTCAAATTCTTTGAAAGTTAGATCAACAAAAGTACTGCCTTTAACACACTCTCTCGTAAGTGGATTAAGGACTAGGTCCTGAAATGTTAAGACCTCAGTTTGGCTGTTAAGGTTTGTTCTTCGAAGTAGTGCTCTAACTCTTGCTGCAAGCTCCATTACTCCAAAAGGCTTGGCAATATAGTCATCTGCACCTGCGTCAAGACCCTTAACCTTATCGTACTCCGTGTCCTTGGCTGTAAGCAACATAATTGGTACATTTTTGGTTTTAGAGTTGTCTCTTAGTTTTTTTACAGCGGTAATGCCATCCATTTCAGGCAACATAATATCAAAGATCAGAAGAGAAGGAACTTCCTTTTCAGTAGCAAGTAGTGCGTCTTCAGCATTGTCAAAAGTTTTAACTTCATAATAAAAGCTTAGTAAGGCCATTTTGACTAATTCGCGAATGTTTTCATCATCTTCTGTAATGTAAATCAAATCAGCCATATATAACCTCCTCAACTTACTTATTTACAATGTGTTTCCCTGTCTGTGAAAACTCTACCCATTCGCAGATATTTACTGCGTGATCTGCAATGCGCTCAAGATACTTGGCTATCATCAAATAGTCTAGTGCGTGTTTGCCGGTATCTTTTTCGCTTCTAATCACCTCTGCAAGCTCTAATTTAAGGTCTGCAAATAGATTGTCCACAATATCATCTCTGGCAATTACTTCATGTGCGAGTTCTAATTCGTCTTTAGTAAAGGCCCAAATAGAATCATGGACCATAGTGATAACGACCTCAGTCATAGGTAAAATGTGCTTGGTTGCTTCGTAGACATTTCCATCAGTAATTTCAATTATAAGTTCTGCAATATCAGCCGCATGATCACCAATTCGTTCCATATCTGTAATGATCTTTAGTGCTGTAGAGATTTTGCGTAGGTCTTTTGCTACAGGCTGCTGACGTAAGAGAAGAGTTAAACACTTATATTCAATTTGTTTTTCAAGTTCATCGACTACTCTGTCGTTTGCAATAATTCCTCTTGCACTCTCAATATCCTTGTTTTTTAGTGCAGCAATACTCTCATCTATAGCATTTTCAACCGTTGTGCCCATTTTAATAAGCCTGTCATTTAGATCCTCTAATTCTTGATCAAAAGTCACTCTTGCTGTCATGGACTAAACCTCCTATTTGACTTAGTTTTAGGTCTAATTGTTTATCCAAACCTACCGGTGATATAGTCTTCAGTGCGTTTGTCTTTTGGGTTAGCAAATAGATTTTCAGTGGTATCATATTCGACCACCACTCCATTTAAAAAAAACGCGGTAAAGTCAGAAATTCTTGCTGCTTGCTGCATGCTGTGGGTTACGATAATTACAGTATGTTTCCTTTTTAACTCACTCATCAGCTCTTCGATCTTCATTGTAGAAATTGGATCAAGAGCACTAGTTGGTTCATCCATCAAAATGACTTCTGGTTTAACAGCAAGGGTTCTAGCAATACATAACCTTTGTTGCTGACCCCCTGAAAGGGAAAGTGCTGGTTTTTTGAGCCTATCTTTAACTTCATCCCAAATGGCAGCTCCCTTAAGGCTTGATTCAACGATCTCATCAAGTTGAACACGCTTTTTAATGCCATGAATTCGTGGTCCATAGGCAATATTATCGTAAATACTCATTGGAAATGGATTAGGGCTTTGAAAGACCATGCCTATTTTGCTACGAAGTAAAGTTACATCGACCTGTGAATGAAAGATATCATCTGCTCCAAGAAATACTTTTCCTGTAATTTTAACATCAGCAATTAGATCCACTAAGCGATTTAGTGTTTTTAAGAAGGTTGACTTACCACACCCAGAAGGTCCAATAAGACTGGTTATTTGTCTTTCTTTTATTTTAACGCTGACGTCTTTCAACGCATGATTATCTCCGTAAAACAGATTAAGATTCTCAGTAGCTATTTTTGTAGGACTCATTTTATGCCTCCTCGGTTAAGCTTTCTGCTGATAAAATTGGTAAGCAGATTAAGTGCCAAGACTATCAACATTAGCACTAAAGCAATCGAAAATCCAACATCATTGTCGCCTCTTGTATAGGCGTAGCGAAATAGTTCTACAGCCAAGGTGGACCCTGAGCTAGACAACTGCTTAAATACATTGGTATAAGGCATATATAGTGCTGATCCACCAGCTACAAGGAGTAGTGCTGCAGATTCGCCAATAATACGACCTGTACTTAAAATTATTGACGTAATAATACCATGAAGAGAGTTTGGGAGTAAAATTGTGCGAATCATTGTCCAGTTGGTCGCTCCAATTCCGAGTGAGCCTTCTTTGTAGCTTTTGGGAACCGCTTTCAAAGCTTCTTGTGTTGTTCTTATAATAGTAGGGAGTACCATGATTGTTAAGGTTAAAACACCGGATAACAGTGAAACTTTTAAGTTTAACGCCATACAAAAAAACATGTAGCCAAAAACACCAAAGATAATAGACGGTATGCCTGCTAAAGTCTCTATTGTAAATTCTATAAGCTGAATAACCTTTTTGTTCTCCGCATATTCGGTGAGATAAATCGCACTACTAATACCTATAGGCGTAGAAATAAGCAGGGAGAAGATGATGACATAGATGGTATTTACCATACTTGGGAAGATGCCAATAGTTTGTTTAATGGGGTTTGGTGCCAGTGTTAAAAAGCTTAGACTGATTCCGTTGATACCTTTATAAAAGGTATAGATAACAAAAAAAGCTGTCATGGCTAAAATGCCTAAGCTACAAAGATAAATAAAGCCATAGCCCAGTATATTGGCTAGACGCACTTTTTTACCTGATAGACTATCTTGCATTCGTACTGCCTCCCCGCTTTAGGATAGTATTGAGTACGATATTGGTTATCATAATAAACAGAAAAAGCACTAAACCAATTCCTTGAAGTCCCTG
>JAQVYS010000101.1 GCA_028708605.1 Bacillota bacterium | reverse complement strand
AGATGGAGAGATTCAACAAATCGGCACACCAGAGAAGATCTATAATGAACCAGCAAATGCCTTTGTAGCAGGATTTATTGGAGAAAGTAATATCATTGATGGTATCATGCGTGCAGATTGCTTAGTAGAATTTGGAGGCATCCTATTTGACTGTGTAGATGCAGGTTTTGATCAGGACGAACCAGTTGATGTAGTTATTCGCCCTGAGGATTTGGTTTTAATTCCAGTAGACCGCGCTAAACTTACAGGTACGGTTCGCTCGGTAACCTTCTTAGGAGTGCACTATGAAATGTTTGTGGATGCGCCCGATGGGACTGCTTGGCTCGTCCATAGCACACTGATGGAACCAGTCGGTACCAAAGTAGGATTAGAATTGGCTCCGTCTGACATTCACATCATGAAGAAGGTGGATGAGGGATGAAAAGAAACCTAACCATGATCCCCTATCTTGTTTGGATGTCTCTCTTTGTCATTATCCCCATGCTTTTAATAGTGTATTATGCCTTTACGGTTACAACTCCTGAGGGTACTACCTGGACTTTAGAGAATTTTTCTAGATTCTTTGAACCCATCTATCTGCGGGTTTTGTGGCGCTCTGTGGCTTTAGCCTTAGTGTGTACTTTGATCTGTCTGTTTATAGGTTATCCTGTAGCAATGATCATGGCCGGTAATGCCTTTACCCGTAAAA
This sequence comes from Bacillota bacterium, assembly GCA_028708605.1. Lineage (GTDB taxonomy): Bacteria > Bacillota > DTU065 > DTU065 > DTU065 > DTU065. The sequence goes on along the minus strand of JAQVYS010000101.1, from coordinate 4,407 downwards.
ACGTCGTGATGTTGCTTTTTATAGTACCGATGTGGATGAACTTTTTGCTCAGGACCTACGCCTGGCTCACAATCTTAGAGCGAAATGGATTCTTGAATGTGTTTTTCTCTACAATCGGGCTTCCACAAATGAACATTTTGTATACCAATACTGCAGTTGTCTTAGGCATGGTGTATAACTTCCTACCGTTTATGGTTTTGCCTATCTATTCAGTCCTCAGTAAAATCGACAAGGGTGTTATTGAAGCCGCTGGTGATTTGGGAGCTAACTCATTCCAGGTTTTTATGAGAGTAATCTTTCCCCTCAGCCTTCCTGGGGTAGTTTCCGGAATTACCATGGTATTCATGCCTGCCTTAACTACCTTTGTCATTTCTAGACTACTAGGTGGTGGGCAATTCACACTAATAGGCAATCTCATCGAACAGCAATTCTTGGTGGTCGGAAATTGGGGTTTTGGATCTGCGATTTCCATGGTAATGATTGTCGTTATTCTCCTCAGTATGGCGGTTATGTCCTTTTTTGAGGATGAAGATAAGGAGGCAACTCTATGGTAAAGTTTCTAAAGCGTTGCTATGTATACCTCATCTTCGCCTTCTTGTATATGCCTATTATGGTACTAATGGTCTATTCCTTTAACGATTCTAGGTCTAGAGGAGCTTGGGGTGGTTTTACTTTTAGGTGGTATGTAGAATTGTTCCAAGATCGGACGATTATGACCTCTCTATACTACACTCTCCTAATTGGAATAACTGCATCCTTGATTGCTACCGTTATTGGGACCATAGCTGCTTTTGCAATCCATAATTCCCGTGGATTAAAGAAAAAACTGGTCATGAACCTTACCTATATTCCAGTTCTTAATCCTGACATCGTTACGGCTATTTCGCTAATGATTCTCTTTGTTTTTGTAAAGTTACGTTTGGGCTTTGTAACTTTGCTTTTAGCCCATATTACGTTTAATATTCCCTATGTAATTTTGTCTGTGTTACCGAAACTTAGGCAACTCAATAAGCATCTCTACGAGGCTGCCTTGGATTTGGGGGCTACCCCCACCCAAGCCTTCTGGAAGGTAATTATTCCTGAGATTATGCCAGGCATTATTACTGGCATGTTGTTAGCTTTTACTTTGTCCATAGATGATTTCGTGATTAGTTTCTTTACTACTGGCTCTGGTGTTTCGACCTTGTCAATTACGGCTTATTCCATGGCAAGAAGAGGAATTAATCCGAAGATAAACGCGTTATCTACCATCATGTTTTTGTTGGTGTTAGTGCTTTTAGTCATTGTCAATGTCCGCCAAGAGCGAGAGCAAAAAAAGGGGATGAATGGGAAAAATGGTTCAAAAAAGCAAAATGGGAGTTCTTCTCCTGAGTATACTGATCCTCAGTATGGTTCTAAGTGGATGTAAAAAAGATAGACCTACGCTATATGTGTATAATTGGGGCGACTATATCGATGAGAGCATTTTAGGAGAGTTCGAGAAAGAAACAGGTATTAAAGTAGTTTATGATACTTTTGCCACTAACGAAGATATGTATGTAAAGATTAAGTCAGGTGGTAGTTCCTATGATGTAATCTTTCCTTCTGACTATATGGTAACTAGGATGCTCGAAGAGGATATGTTAGAGAAGATTGATTTAAGCCAGATAACCAACCATAAATATCTAGAAGAAAATCTGATGGGTACCGAATATGACCCAAAAAACGAATACACACTCCCCTACATGTGGGGTACCATGGGTATTTTATATAACACCACCATGGTGGATGAAGTGGTAGATAGCTGGGATATACTTTGGGATCCAAAGTATACTAAGGAAATATTGATGCTAGACAGCCAGCGCGATTCGATTGGGGCGGCTCTACTAAAGCTTGGTTACTCTATCAACACCTTAAATCTTCAAGAGCTAGCTGAAGCTGCTGATCTTCTCAAAAAACAGAAGCCTCTTGTGTTAGCTTATGTTGTTGACGAAGGCAAAGATAAGATGGTCGCAGGAGAAGCTGCTTTGGCCTTGACTTGGTCTGGGGAAGCGGCTTATGCACGTAGTGAGAATCCGGATTTAGCCTATGCTATTCCTAAAGAAGGTACTAACATTTGGTTTGATGTTATGGCCATTCCCAAAGGTGCTAACAACATCGAAGGTGCTTTAAAGTTCATGGATTTTCTAAATCGCCCTGAGATTGCTCTTAGAAATGCAGAATACACTGGCTATGCTACTCCTAACTCTGCTGCTAAAGCGATGTTACCAGAGGAGATTCGAAATGACAGGGGCTCATATCCTGAAGAGCAAGACTTAGTAAATACAGAGGTTTTTGTTAATCTAGGTAGTACCTTGAGAGACTATGACCGTATCTGGACAGAAGTAAAAGCATACTGATACAAAAGTCCTTAGAGACCCGATATGTTAATATTGGATCATTAAAAGATGGTTTCTGTATTTCACAGAAGCCATCTTGTTTTTATCGCGTAAAATCAGAAGAAAGTCACTAGCTTTTCTAGTTATCGTTGTTATGTCAGCTTACTGGCCGCAATTCCTGTCTTACGTTTAGAACAACTTCCTCTTTAGGCTCTCTTGCCTAGAGGCGATTTAAGAGCCAAATAGACGATTACCCATCATAAGGGATAAACTAAAATATTGGCATTTGTCTCTAACTCAAAACAACTTGTAAAACCACTGTTTGGAATAAAGGCTTGACTCCTCTTAACATGAGAAGCCAAGCCTTGTTAGCTTAAAACTATTTTATTGCTTTACTGTCTGTTTATTTAATACGTAAAAGGGCACCATTTGGTTTTGGCAAATCAGTTTCTGTTAAGCGGTTCAACTGACAAAAATGTTCTAGAAAGCTTTGGGCGAGTTCTAGCTCTTCTGATCCTTTTTTCAACGCAACAATCTCCTGCAAAATCTGAGCCATCCAAACATTGTTAAAATAACGGTGTCTTCCGCTATTCCATGTCATCCTATTTGGATATCGTTCGTTTATATAGTACTTCCAGAAAAGTAGTTGGCTAGATTCTTCGTCTGAGAAACGAAATCTATAATCCGAATGAGCTGGGATATAACCGTCCTCACAGAGTTTGCCAATAAAGGATTCAGCCACCATGAAAACACCTAATATGCGCCTATCCTTTTCAGGTATACCTCGCTCCCTTGCTGTAATCAAGCAACAACTATTCTGATGCAAGCGGACCAGTCGGTTCGGCGTACCTGCACTTGCCCCGCTTTTTTTAAGCCCAGTAAAAACTTTCCACTCTGTAAAAATCTTGTCTTGTTCGGTGTCGTCACACCAAAAAACAGCTTGCGAAGCGGGTGAAAGCTTGTGGTTTTTTATTAGTTCCTTTCTTGCCAAAAGACGTTGCCGTTTAGCCTCTTCAACGGCTCTTATTCTTGCTAGTTCAAGCTCTCTTTCCCGTCGTTTCTTTTCTACATCCTGTTTTATACCATCTACTAGTTCAGCAAGCTTAGGGTCTACTAGTACCAGGTGCGTCCCGAAAACATCTGGAAAGATGAACTTTTTGATTCCTAATGGGAAACGCACTTCAACACGTGAAGCATCATATTTAATCACTTTTCCCTTGCCAAAACTCTTATGCGTTACTTCCTCATTTAACAAATTCATCAGAGTGCCTCCGTATCTAATTAAAGAACGCCTAATTACGCACTTTTTTATAATAAAATGAAATATTAATCTATACGAACCCGATTATTTATACTCTCATCTATAATGTTATCACAACATAATAAAAAACGCAAATAAAGTGTTGACAAAGGCATTTGTTAAGTGTAAACTATATATTTATATATTTTGCTGTGTTAAAGCGTTCTTAAATTCTCTAGATTTCAGAGGTTTTAATAGCTAATTTGCATCTTTTCTCGCAGGTTAGCAATTAGGAAAGACTTAAACATCATCTGCAAAATAGATTGCGTTTTGTTATTCACCCCTTCTCTCACTAAGCTATTTATCTTAGTACTTGAGTCGATAAATACTAAGCTTGAATCTTCTTACAAATTTTGGTAACAAATACCGCAAACTTAAAAGCACACTACATATAATCAAGAACGATTGTTTCTGCTAGCTTGGTAACATCTGCTGAGTGTTCATCTCAGCCTAACTTATTTTTTTATCTAAGAGAGCTACTGTTTGTTTTTTTTAAATTAAGTATCTGATATAGTTATATAAGTAAACAAAAGCCTTTCGAATAAGGAGGGACTTAGATGAACTCTACAAATGATTACAATCGCTGGACATTAAACGACAGCGGTGGCATTAGTTGGAACATAAAAAATGATGAAAGACTACCTCATACGGATTTTTTAGAGATGAGTGGAAGGCGGGTATCATTAGTCGTAAAATACGGTGTCGACATCAATGGAGACTTAGTTTTTGCTCAAAATGTCGTTTGGCCAA
>JAQVYS010000033.1 GCA_028708605.1 Bacillota bacterium | reverse complement strand
TCCGTATGAGTAAACAGGAGATTAAAGAGGAGTATAAGCAAACAGAAGGTGACCCCCAGATTAAGGCTAAGATTCGCTCAAAACAAAGACAGATCGCAAGAGCACGCATGATGGAGAAGATTCCTAGTGCGGATGTTATTATCACAAACCCAACTCACGTAGCTGTTGCTTTAAAATATGATGCCACTAAAGGCGCACCAGAGGTCGTCGCTAAAGGCAGGGGCCTTCTTGCAGCAAAGATTAAGGAGGTTGCCACTAAAAGCGATGTGCCGATAGTTGAAAAGCCAGAACTTGCAAGAGCAATCTATAAGTTAGCAGAGATAGGGCAGTTAATCCCACCTGAGCTTTATAAGGCTGTTGCTGAGGTTCTAGCATTTGTCTACAAGCTAAAGCGGAAATCTTTATAGATAGAGATATTGTATATTTGCAGAAAGGAGAAGATCACAATGAAACTTGTACAGCATCTATCAAAGCTTAGTCGCTTTGGTGAACTCTTCTCTGTAATTGCTATTTTATTTATAGTCATGATGCTAATTATTCCTACTTCACCTGGCTTTTTGGATCTTCTTTTAGCTGTAAATATCAGTCTATCAGTTTTAGTCCTGCTTCTTACAATGAGTATTACAGGGTCACTTGATTTTGCGGTTTTTCCCAGTCTACTTTTGATAATGACGTTATTTCGTCTTGCCCTTAACGTCTCTTCAACGAGACTGATTCTTTTAGACGGTAATGCAGGAGAGATCATTACTGCTTTTGGCAATTTTGTTGTAGGTGGTAATGCTATAGTTGGATTTATTATTTTTATTATCATTGTCGTGATCCAGTTTGTTGTTATTACAAAAGGTGCAGAACGCGTAGCTGAAGTTGCAGCCCGCTTTACACTTGATGCTATGCCAGGAAAACAGATGAGTATCGATGCAGATTTAAATGCAGGTTTAATCACCGATCAAGAAGCCAAAAAGCGCCGCAAAGACGTTGAAAGAGAAGCTGATTTTTATGGTGCAATGGACGGTGCTTCAAAGTTTGTTAAAGGCGATGCAATAGCCGGTATTATCATTAGCTTAATCAATATTATTGGTGGAATAGTGATTGGCATGGTTCAAAAAGCACTCCCATTTAACCAGGCTATAACTCGTTATTCGCTACTTACTGTCGGAGATGGACTTGTCTCTCAGATCCCAGCGCTTTTAATGTCTACTGCTATGGGTATTTTGGTGACAAGAGCCGCTTCAGAAAGTAATCTTGGACACGATCTAAACGAGCAACTTTTTGGCCAGTCTAAGGTTTTATATATTGCAGCAGGTCTTCTGTTCTTTTTAGGTTTGGTTCCAGGCCTACCTACATTCCCATTTATTATCATTGGTCTTTTATTAATTGGGATTAGTTACCTAACAAGTAAAACTGAGATTCGAGAGATTGCTGAGCAAGCTGAAAAAGAAACTGCGGCAGAGTTGCAAAAGGCTGAAGCGCCTGAAAAGGTGATTGGTCTAGTGCAGTTTGATCCTATTGAGCTTGAGATCGGTTATAGCCTTATACCGTATGTTGATCAGGAACAAGGAGGAGACCTCCTAGATCGTATCACTCTGATTAGAAAGCAAGTAGCACTAGAGCTAGGGGTTGTTTTGCCGATAGTTAGAATCCGTGATAATTTGCAACTTCTTCCTAATGACTACTTGATAAAAATCAAAGGGGTAGAGGTTGGTAAAGGTGAACTGATGCCACACCATTATCTAGCAATGGACTCAGGCGATGTGTTAAGTACTGTTGATGGTATACCAACAACAGAGCCAGCCTTCGGCCTTGCTGCACTTTGGATTAATGAAAAGGATCGAGAAGAAGCAGAGATATCAGGCTATACCACAGTAGATCCACCGTCTGTTTTAGCTACTCATTTAACTGAGCTCTTAAGAAGTCATGCACAGGAATTTATTGGTAGACAGGAAGTCAAAAATTTAATTACTACCGTTAAAGAATCCGCACCTGCAGTAATTGAAGAACTAACGCCAGAGCCCCTTTCTTTAGGAGATATCCAAAAAGTGTTACAAAACTTAGTCAAAGAAAGAGTATCAATTCGCAACTTAATTGAGATCTGTGAGATTTTGGCAGACTATGCAGCCATAAGTAGAGATACAGACTATCTGACAGAAATGGTTCGTCAAGGTTTAAGAAGGCAGATCTCAAGGTCTTTAGTTGATGAAAGGAATCGTTTGCAGGTTATTACAGTAAGTCCAGAGATAGAAGAGACAATTTTAGAGGCTGTAAAAAAAGAACAAGAAACAGGAGCTCTCGCACTGCCTCCAGATATCTGGCAGAGTATACTGAATGGTTTAAGTAAGGAGGCAGAGAGTGTTGCAGGTAAAGGTTTAATGCCGATTATTCTCATTTCGCCCCAAATTAGGTTGGCATTTTACAGGCTTATAGAACACGCTATACCTCGGATTACAGTTATTAGCTACAATGAAATCGATCCGAGTGTACAGGTCCAAGGTGTAGGGATGGTGAAATTCGCTAATGCAAGTTAAAAAATATCGGGCTTCATCTGTAAAGGAAGCATTAGATCAAGTCAAAAAAGAACTTGGCAACGAAGCACTGATCATTGAGACTAGAAAAGTTAAGTCTAAAGGACTAAAAGGGTTTTTTAAACCAGCTTTAATGGAAGTTACTGCTGTTTTAGAAACTCCAAGTGTGCAACCTTTTTTATTACCTAGGGCATCTAGTGATGAGAACACAAAAAAAGAGATTGAAAAACTTAAAGAGATGGTCAAGTCGCTTCAAGCCCAAACAGCTCTAAACAGTATCAATGTGGAAGAAAAGCGTTCTAGTAGTGGTTCTTTAGAAGGGCCTTTAACAAAGATTAAGTTAAAGCTACTAAACACAGGTATGGAATCTGACTCAGCAGACGCAATTATTAGAGAGCTAATCTATGAGGGTATAGATCTCGAAAATGCTACAGAGTTTAATGAAGAGATTAAGAGTGTAATGAAAAAATACGTAAAATGTAGTTCGATCGAGGCAAAAGTTAAGTCGAAAATCCAAAAGCCCACAGTTGTGTTTTTAGTAGGCACTACAGGGGTTGGGAAAACGACAACAATAGCAAAACTTGCAGCAAGATATCATTTAGAAGAAAATCTCAAAGTTGGTTTAATTACTGTAGATACATATCGCATCGCAGCTGTAGAGCAGTTGAGAACCTATGCTGAGATTATTAACATCCCAATTGAGGTTGCCTACAACAAAGAAGAGTATGTGAAGGCACTAAGGCGCTTTGAAAATATGGACTTAATTTTTGTGGATACAGCAGGAAGAAGCCAGAAAAACCTCGCTCAAATTGGTGAGTTGCGGGAGTTTCTCTCTATTAAAAAGCCTGAAGAGGTGCATCTAGTCTTAAATGCTTCCTGCAGAATGGAAGACCTAAAGGCTGTTCTTGCAGCTTTTATACCTCTAGGTGTGACTCACCTAATCTATTCTAAAGTGGATGAGTCAAAAAGTTATGGCAGTTTATTTGATTTAATTCGTATGACTAATCTTCCGCTTAGCTACATTGCAAGTGGACAAAGAGTTCCAGAGGATTTAGATCTCGCAGATCCAGATTCAGTTATTGAGTTAATTTTGGAGGGCTAAAGATGCAAGACCAAGCAGATGGACTACGCAGGCTAGCCCAAAAAAGCCAAAGGATAAAAAAGAGGCGCAAAACTAGAACAATTGTTGTTACAAGTGGCAAAGGTGGAGTAGGCAAAAGCAGTTTTTCATTGAATTTTGCCCTTGCCTTAAAGGAACAAGGATTTGAGGTTGGTATTTTAGATGCAGATTTAGGTCTTGCCAATCTTGATCTAATGATGGGAGTTAGTGCACCTTTTAATATTTCGCATCTCATAAGTGGCAAAAAGACTCTAAAGGAGATTCTTTTAAAAGGGCCGGGTGGCATTTACCTAATTCCTGGAGGCTCAGGAATCATGTCTATTGCCTTATTAGATCAAGCTGAGCTAAGCGTTTTATTAGATTCTTTAACGGTTTTGGATGAATATCTGGATTTTTTAATTATAGATACAGGAGCAGGAATCAGTAAACAGGTACTTACCTTTGCTTTAGCTGCAGATGAAATCATGGTTGTCAGCACTCCGGATCCAACTTCTCTAGCAGATGCTTTCGGGATTATCAAGATAATAGATCGCGGTAATCCTAAAAGTTCTATTGGCATTGTGGTTAACCAAGCAGATAATCAAAAACATGGTGCATTAGTTTTTAATCGTCTTGACATAGTCTGCAAGAAATTTGCAGGCAGAGATCTTAATTTAATTGCTATTATTCCTTCTGATTCTACTTTAAGCGAAGCGATTAGGGCCCAAGTGCCACTTATGATCTACAAAAATAAGTGTAAAGGCGCTTTAGCTATTAAAAAGGCGGCTTTAGATTATCTTAAGAGAAACACCCTTAAAACAGGTCGAGATAGTTTTGAAGAAGGCGGATTAAGAGGTTTTATCAGAAAAATGGTTAGTATGCTAAAGTAAAGGAGGTAAGGGGTATGCTTTCACAGGATAAGCTTGCAGAATCTGCATTTAAAAACACTTATAACAGGGAAGAGTTAATTAAAAAGTACATGTATCTTGTGAAAGAAATGGCAAGAACCTTTGCCAAAACTTTGCCTAGTCATATTGAATTAGATGAACTTGAAAGCTTAGGTTATTTGGGATTAGTTGATGCAGTAGACAAATTTGATTCTGGCCGAGGCGTACCCTTTGAAGCATATGGTAAGTTGCGGATTAAAGGGGCTATTTTAGACGGACTAAGAAGAGATGATTGGTTAAGCGAAGGAGCAAGACGTAAAGCCAAGGTTATCGCAAGTGTCTACGATGAATTAGAAATTAAATTGCAAAGACCAGCTACTGATGAAGAGATGGCAGAGAGACTCGGCACTAGTGTTTTGCAATTTAGAAAAATAATTCACGACGTCTATAAAGAAATCGTGTCACTTGAAGCCCCAGTCTACATTGACAATGAAGGACAGACCCAGGTGGTTTTAGATATTCTTCCTGCAAAGGAGGATATCAGCAGTGATTTAGAGAAAAAACGAGCTAAAGAACTGATTGTAGAAGCTCTTAATAAGCTTCCTGAAAAAGAAAAGATAGTGTTAGCTTTACATTATTATGAAGGTCTGAATTTAACAGAGATTGCTGAGGTCCTTGAACTATCTACATCTCGTATATCACAGTTGCACGGTAAAGCAATACTTAGAATGAGAGGAAGACTAGGTCGAAGAAAGGCAGAACTTTTTTAAGCTTTTAATGATCTTTAAAAGGAGTGAGATTCTCATGTCAATTAAACCAGTTGATATGCAGGTGCTCCTTCCTCGTTCCCAAGAGATACAAAAGTCAGAAATAGTTAAAGATAGCAAAACAAATATTAATAGCCAACTTAATGTAGCAGAGAATACTAAAGAAACTCAAAAAACCTCCACACAAGTGATTCAGACAAAACAAAGCGAGCTAAACAATATTAAGTTAAAAGATGACGGGAAAAAAGGTCAGCACAGTAGTGAAAATGAGGAAAAAAAGCAAATTAAAAAAACAAAACATAACGATGTAGATTTCATTGAACCTGCAAATTTGGGGAATAAGATTGACATTAAGATTTGAGAAAGTTGGTTGATCACATTGCCATACATCTTACTTGGGATCGGTGTTTTAATTGTTGGCTTAGCTATTTTAGTCCCAGATAAAAAACCTCCTAAAAAACTAAATAGTGGAGATAATGAAGCGTCTTTTCATGAAACAACAACAGCAAGTGATGCTTTTTATGAAAATCTTAATAGTAAACTAGATGACTTTATCGGTGAGCTTAGTAGCAATCTGCATCTTGCCGGTGATCAACTAGATGCTAAAATTGCACAAATTGCTTCCCGGCAAGATTCGCTTACTAACTTGTTAGCACGTTTTAGTGAGTTAAAAGGCGAAGAAAGGGACAGATCACAGCATCTTCCTCAAAAGCATAGGGATGTTCTTGCATTAAAACAAAAAGGCTTAAATGTAGAAGAGATAGCAACTAGACTAAATATCGGTAAGGGTGAAGTAGAAATTATTCTTTCCTTATATGAGGCAGGTGACAAGAATTGAGATCACTAAAAGATTTTTTCCTTGGCCTCGGCCTCGGTCTCATTTTTGTGTCAATTATCTGGATAGTTACTCTGCAAGGAGCAGTCGAAGACAATAAAGTTATTACAAGAGCCAAAGAGCTTGGCATGGTTTTCCCAAAGGATTTAGGTACTCCAGAAGCGGTTATACCTGCTACTACACCTATGGCAGATCAAGTAGAAAGTGTTAACTCTGAAGCTCCTCCTGAGACTGAACAGGTAGTTAAAGAGAGAATTCAAAACTTTACTGTTATGACAGGCTCAAATGCTAGATCTATAGCAAATGAACTAGAAAATTTGGGTATTATCGAAGATGCGGATCTTCTTGTTGATGAGCTTACTAAAATGCAGTTAACAGCAAGGATTAAGGCAAGGAGTTATGGGTTTGATGTGACTTACGGGCCACTAGATGTGTATACTGTAATAAAAGAACTCACAAGATAAACAAAAGGCACAAGGAAGCTTAGGTATTACCGCTTTCCTTGTGCTCTTTTGTTTTATGACTTATCTTGGACTTAGGTTATACTTGAGATTGAGGCTTACATCATGATAGTTTTTGTAACTATTCAGTTAAGTGGTTGGAAGTGTCTTGAATTACGTGTAAATGGAATAAAGCTCCATTAATTTGATAAACTATAAATGCTTTTTCTCGAGCACAGGATAGGACAATGCTGAGGAGCAACCTGAGCGGTGCTTGAGGCTTTCCGAGGCGGCGATGCGAATTGAGCACCGCCGCCTCGGAAAAACAAAGCGATAAACCTGAAAACTCTAGAGGTATGTAAGCTCAACTTACATTATGACCCTTAAATCTATCTTCAAAAAATATCATTAGTTGCCCAACTATAATTCCCCAATCCCGAATTGGCATACGCCACTTCTTGGTAACTTCCTGTGTTGCTAAATATACTGACTTTTTGACTGCTTCATCTGAGGGGTAAATCGTTTTTGTTTTGGTGAGCTTACGTAGCATGCGATGAAAACCCTCGACAGTATTATTGGTATAGATTAGCCTTCGGACTTCTTCGGGATAATTAAAGTACGTGGAGAGCTCTGGCCAATTGGCATAGCAAGATTTAGCAATCTGAGGATACTTTTTACCCCATTTTTCTTGGAATTCCTCAAGACGGTACTCTGCTTCATCTAATGTAGTTGCGCCGTACACTAACTTGAGATCAGCTGTGACAAGCTTTCTGTCTTTATACGAAACATACTTTGTTGAGTTTCTAATCTGATGAATCACGCATAGTTGTTGTTCTGATTTAGGAAATACGGTCTCAACAACGGAAGAAAAGCTGCTTAAGTTGTCACGGCAGACTATTAGGATATCATTAACTCCTCGGTTTTTTAGTTCGTTGCATACAGATAGCCAAAACGAAGCGCTTTCGTTCTCTGATATCCATATTCCCAGAATGTCTTTGTGCCCGTCCAGGTTTATGCCTAACACAGTGTAAACGCATTTATTGATGACTTTGCCGTCATGCCGTACCTTAAAAACAATCCCGTCTAAAAATACGATTGGATAAACGCTATCTAATGGTCGCGCTTGCCATTCCACTACAGCCGGCATGATCTTGTCTGTAATATTGCTAATTAGACTAGATGACGCTTTGACTCCATAAATATCTCGCAGGTGGTCTTCAATATCACGAGTTGTCATACCCTTAGCATACATACCGATAATTCGATGCTCTAGATCATCTGTTTTGGTCTGATATTTGGATATAAGTTGCGGGTCAAACTCCCCGTTACGGTCTCTTGGAACACGTATTTCGGTTTCTCCCAACTCTGTCTTTAGAGTCTTTTTGTTATAGCCATTACGGCTGTTGCCACTACCATCGCCAGCTGGATTGTGTTTTTCATACCCTAAATGTTCGTCCATTTCTGCTTCTAGCATCTGTTCGATGGTGCCCTTAAACAGATTTTTAATAAGGTCTTGGATATCCCCGATACTCTTACATCCTGCTGCTAGTAAACTTACTAGTTCCCGTTCTTTTTCGTGCATGGTTTAACACCGCCTTTTTTGGAGAGTATTACCAATTACACGAAATTCTATGCAGTCTCGCAAAAAGACTTTCACGTGTAAACAAGGAGAACCCAACAAACACTAAAGGATGCTATTTTTATACTGATATCAAACCTAGATAAAGAAGCTTTTGTTCCAAAGAATACAGCCAATGATGATTATGAGTCGATTAGTCAAGTTCTAAATCTAACCAACATCCCGCAATACAAAAAACTTAAGGAACCTCATTAGTATACACATACTATTAAAAAAAGTATCGCTCCACAAACTGTTGATATATGAAAGGTTTGTGGAGCGATTTATCATATGAAGTTGTAAAAGACAGGAAAAAGGACCTTAAATATCTTTAAATAAAGGCTCGAAGGGTGCTTAATTTTTGCAGAGAAATCTCTTTGCATAGCCGAGAGTCTGACCATCTGTGTAAAGCTGATGTCAAGAGTTACGCCAAGATTCCTCAGTACTCCGAAACTAACTAGAGCCTAGAAATAAACTTACTAAACTCTCTGAGCTTTCTTTGTATTTCGCCCGTTGAATCCTTAGCTGCTTGAACTAAGGCTTTTTCAGGATCTTCATCCTGCAAGACTACACGGGTAAACGCAAAATCAATATACCGATCTGCAACATATCCTCCCACTACAGCTCTTTGCATTTTACAGTTTGCAAGGGCTCTACGAGCAATGTCTCTTTGATCTTCAGGAAAGGCTGACTTTTCGATCGCATCTTTAGTAGAGAAGAAAAGATACCAATTCTCTGGACTTTCATGTCCCAGTCTTGAGAACTTAGCAGTAAATTCAGGTGAGACCACCCACTGCATAAATTTCCAGGCAGCTTCTTTGTGTTTGGAACCTGTTGGCATTGCCCAAGTCAGCATTTTGCCGGTATTGGTGTAATCAATGGTTCCGTCTGCTCTTTTGGTACCAGGCATTTCATCGATAGCCCATCTGCCTTCGATTTGAGGAGCAGCAAGAGTAAATCTAGAGTAATACCAATTTTGATAGATCTGTATCGGGGTAGAACCATCGATAAAGGTCGAGTGAGTAGGGTTTTCAATCGGGAAGTTGTAGTCTTTAAATAAAGAGACGAAATCCCTAAACGCTTCAATAACAACAGGATCATCTAAATTTGAAGCAGTACCATCTTCTGTGTAGATATCTGTGCCTCTTTGGAAAACAAATGGTAAAAATCTACAAGTCGCTCTTGCTGCTTCGTCACCTTGATAGTCATAATAGACTTGCATGTCTCTGGCACTTAGCTTAATTGAAAGCGCTTTTAGTTCATCCCATGTTTTTGGAAAATCAGATCCAATATCGCTTAGAATGTCAGTGCGATAGTAAGACCAGGTCCAGTTAGCTTCTCCAGGTAAAGCAAAGACGGCATTATTATAAGTTAGTTGCCTCATTAGACCAGGATGCATCTGTTCGAGGCTTTTGTCTAAATCTGGCATGTTACCTAAATTTTCCAAAGCACCGCGCACTCCAAATTCGACGATTTGGTTAGAAAAAAGCTCTACTATATCGGGAGCTTCTCCACCGGCTACTGCAAGGAGAAGCTTAGTATTCATGTCTTGAACTGGCGCTGATTGAACCTCTACTTCAATACCAGTTTTTGCTACAAAATCTTCTTCAATTAATTGTCTGAAAATCTGTCCCAAAAGACCTTCATACCAAGCCCATACTGTGATCTTTTCCGCAAAGATGCTTCCAGAGAGTATTAAAGCCAAAACCACGATTAAACACGTCTTGTTTCTTCTAAACATACTGGTGGCCTCCTAAGTTTTTATAGTCTAAACACTTAAATATTTCTTTAGTATTCGTCTTTATCCTACCTAGGACCCTGATATTTTTAAGCTAGAGTAACTATAAAACTATTTTGGGTAATTGCAGGGATTTTTGGATAGAATGGGAAAATTTTAAGTACAAGATATTAGGAAAAGGTGTGTTAAAGACAATGTTAAGTGCTTTGACCGACTATGTTGACTTGACTCATACAGAAATTGCAAAGTTAGAAAGGCAGCAGACGGTATTTTTGATGAGTGTAAGCCCCATTGAAGTTCACGGTTATCATCTTCCCGTTGGCACTGATGTTTTTATAGCTGAAAAGCTACTGGAAAGATATGCTAATGCTCTTTTGGATAAGCGCCCCAGCTTAAACTTAGTTAAGCTACCACCTCTTTATGTCGGTTCTGACGCTTTACCATCTTTAGGTTCTTTGTCTGTTTCAGCAAAAGCTTTGCAAAGAGTTTTAGTAGACTACGGGAAAGGACTGGCAAAGCAAGGCTTTCACTATTTATTTTTAGCAGATAACCATGGTGGACCTAGACATCAATTAGCTATAGAGAAAGCTTCGAGGGTACTTTGGAGACGTTATAAGTTTTATTTAATAGATCCATTTAATCTAGATTTCCGTAAAATGGTCCAACACGATGAAACTCTCTTACAAGAAACAGGTCTTAGGCCTGGTATCTGTGGTGACGACCCTGACAGTCATGCGGGAACAAATGAAACATCTCTAATGTTAGTTGTATGTCCAGACAAAGTTAGAAGCAACTATACCGAAATGGATGTCTCTAATCCTTTAGATCAAAAAGGTATAACTAAGTTAGTCTTTAACACGGGCCGTTTTTTTAGTGAAATTGGGTTAAAAGAAACTGGTAAGGATCTATGCCACTTAGCTAATACTTTGTCTTGGGTAACTTCATCGCCAATGAAGCCGTATATGGGTGATCCCAAAATGGCAAGTGCTCCAAATGGTGAAGCTATGTTAAATCATCGTGTGGAAGACGCGGTAGAACTATTCGAGCAGGCGTTAGACGGTAAAAGGGTTAAGCTTCGTCCAATTTTATGGAGTCTAAGGGCTTTACGCTTTGTTCCTGAGTAAAGAAAGTCTGTTGTTTGGGAAGGTTGTCCCTACTTCCGCTTAGGTGAAACGGAAAGCTAAAAATAAGGTTAGCTAGAAAAGAATTGATAAATAAAGTGTAGATATTTGCAAACACTAAAGGTTGATTTGTAAGATTATCTTTTACCCTAGGTGATTTCTGGGGTGGAAATTAGTTTTGCAATTGAGAGGTAACTAACAAATGCTGGTTTATCCTCTTGTTAAAGGAAAGTCGATGTGATATACTTTTTAGCGGTGTTAAAAACACACTCAGGTTGATCTGGAAGATAGTGCCACGAAGTTGGTTTCTTCTAAGAGATGATACCTAGAGGAGGAAAAACTAAAGGAGGCAATTTAAATGGGCGTAGTTTCAATGAAACAATTGCTCGAAGCTGGTGTACACTTTGGTCACCAGACCAGAAGATGGAATCCAAAGATGAAACCTTACATCTTCACTGAGCGAAACGGTATTTACATTATTGATTTACAGAAAACTGTAAAAAAGATCGAAGAGGCTTATAGTTTTATTCGTTCTGTTGCTGCAGACGGTGGTAGTGTTATCTTTGTTGGTACCAAAAAACAAGCACAGGACACTATTAAAGAAGAAGCTGAGCGTTGCGGTCAGTTTTATGTCAACGAACGTTGGCTAGGTGGTATGTTAACTAACTTTAAGACCATTCGTTCTCGCGTTAAGCATATGCAAAAGCTCGAAGCAATGGCAAATGATGGTAGCTTTGAGCGTTTACCTAAAAAAGAAGTCCAACAGATAAAAACAGAGCATGAAAAACTCAAGAGATATCTCGGTGGTATCGAGGATATGACCAAGCTTCCTGGAGCAATATTCATTATTGATCCTCGCAAAGAGAGGATCGCTATTGCAGAGGCAAGAAAACTTGGCATTCCAACTGTTGCAATCGTCGATACTAACTGTGATCCAGATGAGGTTGATTATGTAATCCCAGGTAATGATGATGCTATTCGTGCAGTCAAACTCATTGCTTCTGTTGTTGCTAATGCAGTAATTGAAGGTAGAGAAGGACAAGATGCATCAAGTATCAGTCAAGCTAAAGAAGTTGCTGAAGATGAGGCTGTCGGCTATGATAGCGTCGATGCAGACCAAGAGTAAATTTACACTTGTATGACTTACTTTATGACTTTGATGGGGTGTGGAGGTTCATAGTTAAGCTTCACCCCCTTTTTTTCTAAAGAAGGGAGGCTATTAAGTGGCTATTACTGCTGATATGGTTAAAGATTTGCGCGAAAAAACTGGCGCAGGTATGATGGATTGTAAAAGAGCACTTACAGAAACTGGTGGTGACGTTGATAAAGCCATCGAATTATTAAGAGAGAAAGGTTTAGCTGCTGCAGCCAAAAAGGCTAGCCGCATTGCTGCCGAAGGATTGGTATCAACTTTAGTTGAGGAAAATGTAGGTGTTATTGCTGAGGTTAACTGTGAAACTGACTTTGTTGCTAAGACAGACGACTTTAATGAATTGGTAGATAGAACCTTAGCCTTAATTGCTAAAGAGAAACCAGCAGATGTCGAGGCTTTACTAAAGAACTCATATGAAGGTGCTACTTTTGAGGAATATTTAAAGTCAAGAATTGCTAAAACTGGTGAAAATATCGCAGTTCGTCGTTTTAGAATCTTTGAAAACACATCTGACAATGAGAGCATGACATCATATATCCATTTAAATGGTAAAATTGGTGTTTTGGTAAAAGCTAAAGCTGACTCAAAAGAAACCGCTCAAAGCGACGCTTTTGCTGATCTTTTAAAGGATTTAGCTTTGCAGATTGCAGCTGCAAATCCACTTTATTTAGATCGAAGTGAAGTTAGTGCAGACAAGATCGAAGAAGAAAGAAAGATCTATAGAGCACAAGCTCTTCAAGAAGGTAAACCAGAGAAAATCGTCGACAAAATCGTCGATGGTCGTCTCAATAAATTCTACGGCGAAGTCTGTCTCTTAGAGCAAGAGTTTATCCGTGAGGATAAGCTAAAGGTTGATGGCTATATTAAACGAGTAGCCAAGGCGCTCAACACAAAAATCGAAATCCTCGGCTTTGCTCGTTATGAACGTGGCGAAGGCATCGAAAAAAGAAGCGATGATTTGGCAGCTGAGGTCGCCAAAATGACCAACCAATGATAACTAAGGAGAGCACCTCTAGTGTTCTCCTTTTTTTATAATATACTAACTTTACAAAACAAGGATGTTTAGGTAAAAAAGAGAATACTAAATTAAGATAGGAGGGCAAATATGGAGCCAAAATATCGACGTGTTCTACTCAAACTAAGCGGCGAAGCATTAGCAGGAGAACAAGGATATGGATTAGATCCTGTTGTACTAAACCGCATTTCTAAAGAAATAAAGGAACTAACTAGCTCGGGTATTGAAGTAGCTTTAGTTGTAGGTGGTGGCAATATCTGGAGAGGTGCAAAAGGTAGCGCTGAGGGTATGGACCGAGCTCAGGCAGATTATATGGGTATGTTGGCCACTGTAATAAATGCCCTAGGTTTGCAAGATGCTCTAGAACAGTGTGGGGTTGATACTAGGTGCATGACGGCTATTGAAATGAGACAGATTGCAGAGCCTTACATTAGGCGCAGAGCAACTAGACACTTAGAAAAAGGTCGTGTTGTAATATTTGCTTCGGGAACGGGGAATCCTTATTTTTCCACTGATACTACTGCAGCTTTAAGGGCAGCTGAGATTGAAGCTGAGGTTATTCTTATGGCCAAACGTGGTGTTGATGGTGTTTTTTCTGCCGATCCAGCCATAGATCCTACAGCAACAAAGTTTGATCGAATTGGTTATTTAGATTTGCTAAATAAAGGCTTAACTGTGATAGATGCAACAGCAACTTCACTATGTATGGTCAACAATATTCCGATTATCGTATTTGATTTCAATAAGTCAGGAAGCGCCTTAAAAGCTGTTATGGGAGAATCAGTTGGTACAGTCATTGGGGGAGGAGAATAATGCAAAAGCTAATTGATGAGACAAAAAGCAGAATGGATAAGGTTATTGAAATGACCAAAAGGGAATTGGGTACACTTCGCACTGGCAGAGCAAATCCATCATTGCTTGATCGTGTTGAGGTAGAGGCTTATGGTTCAAGGATGCCTTTAAATCAAGTAGCAATGGTTTCTGTTCCAGAGCCAAGAATGATCGTTGTCCAGCCATATGATAAGTCAACCATCAGCGCAATTGATAAGGCTATACGTATTGCTGATTTAGGGTTAAACCCATCTTCAGACGGATCTATCTTAAGAATTTCTATTCCAGCTCTGACAGAAGAACGTCGCAAGGAATTAGTTAAGTTAGGTAAAAAAATCTCTGAAGACATGAAAATTGCAGTTCGCAATGTGCGCAGAGACAGTAACGATGAATTAAAGAAACTTGAAAAAGACAACCAGATAACTGAGGATGATCAAAAAAAAGGTCAAAACGATGTTCAAAAATTGACTGATGACTATATTACTAAAATAGACAGTCTTTTGGCAGAGAAAGAGAAAGAGATTATGGAGGTTTAAGTCTTGGATCATTTTTTAGGACGGCCTCTTAAAGACTTACTTCAAGGGGAGCCATCTGCTCCCTTTGTTGTTAAGTGTATCAACAGAGAACAAGAATCTAGTCGTGAAATGGTACTACGTATAAAGCAGTTAAAAGACAACAGCTTTGAAATCATAACAGCCTACGAACTACCAAGAAATTTCTAGATTACCGCTTGGTAATTGGCTTAGGAGGATAACTATGCCACAAAACAATGAACTAAACAATATGCCAAGGCACGTGGGAATTATTATGGACGGCAATGGCAGGTGGGCCAAAAAACGTAGCTTGCCGAGAATAGCTGGTCATAGAGAAGGTGCCAAAACGGTACGAAGGGTAGTTAAAACAAGTGGTGAAGTAGGTATAGAAGTGTTGACTCTTTATGCTTTTTCTACAGAAAACTGGAAAAGACCAAAAGAAGAAGTAAGTTTCTTAATGAATCTTTTGATAGAGTACCTGTTCAAAGAGCTAGACGAGTTAATCGAGGAGAATGTTAAGCTTAGAGCAATTGGTGATTTAACTGGTTTGCCTTTGGACGTGCAAGATTATTTACAAAACTCTATCAGAAAAACTACCAATAACACAGGGCTAATACTTAATCTAGCCTTAAACTATGGTGGTAGAGATGAACTTATGCGTGCTATAAAAAGTATCTATAAAGATATCGAATCAGGAACAGTTCTGTTTGATCATCTTTCAGCTGATTTAGTAGATACATATTTAGATACTGCATCATTGCCAGACCCAGATTTAATTATTCGAACCAGTGGAGAAATACGCTTATCAAACTTTTTGCTATGGCAGGGGGCATACTCCGAGCTTTGGTTTACAGAGACGTTATGGCCGGATTTTACTAAAGAAGAATACTTAAACGCACTCAAAGAATACAGTAAAAGAAGTAGACGTTTCGGGAAAGTATGAGGAGGGTTTAAAATGTGGACGAGGATTTTAACAGCAATAGTCGGCATTCCCTTGTTGCTTGTTTTGGCATATCTTGGCGGCTGGTGGTTTTTTACATTGGCTCTCGTGGCCTCGATTGTTGCTCTATATGAATTTCATGGATTTGCAAAAGGTCTTGGCAGCAACTTAAATCTTTTTAATTTAATTGCTGGTGGGATTGCAACGTTTTTGTTAACATATTTTAGACCATTTAATTTGCCAGCAGTAATAGTGTGCTTTATAGTCCTTATCATTCTCGAACTATTTCATTCAAGATCAGTACTTAAAAATGGTTCTTTGATGATTTTAGGTTCTATTTATGGAGGCAGTTTATTCGCTTTTTTACCACTTCTTAGAGATTTAGGCTTCCAGTATGTTATTTTACTCTTACTAATAACTTGGGGTAGTGACACTTTAGCCTATTTTTGGGGTATTAAATATGGCAAGAATAAATTATGGCCTGCAGTTTCTCCGAAAAAATCTTGGGAAGGTGCATTTGGAGGCTTACTAGGAGGGTTTTTAGGAGGCCTGGTCTCAAGCTTATTTGGAGTAGTACCTTTAGTCATTGGGGGATTACTCGGACTTTTTGGCAGTGTAATTGCACAAACCGGTGATTTATTAGAGTCAGCTATGAAAAGAGAGTGCGGCGTAAAAGACAGTGGTGACATCTTGCCAGGCCATGGTGGAATTTTGGATAGATTCGATAGTCTACTTATACTTGCGCCTTTTTTGTATTTGGTCATAAACTATACTCTGAGGTGAGCCTTTAATGAAAACTGTAGCAATTATCGGAAGCACCGGGTCAATTGGCACCCAAGCACTCGATGTTCTAAGCGAACTAAGAGATGAATATGAAGTTGTAGCTCTAGCTGCAAACACCAGTGTAGAAAAAGTGCTCTCTCAGGTTGAAGCTTTTAGACCGCGCTGTGTTACTATGCAAGATCGAAAAGCAAGAGAAAAGCTGTCTTTTAGTTTGGAAAATAATTCTACTAAAGTGATTGATACAGATAGTCCTCTTGAATCTTTGATTTTAGAAGCAAATGCAGATATTACCCTTGTTAGTGTAGTTGGGGCATTTGGTCTTTTGCCTGCACTTGCTGGGGCAAAACTTGGTAAGAGATTAGCACTAGCAAATAAAGAAGCTTTGGTCTTAGGTGGAGATTTACTTATTAATGAATGTAAAAAATTTGGCACTGAACTTATACCTGTTGACAGTGAGCACTCAGCTATTTTCCAGTGCCTTCTTGGTCAAGATATAGATGAGGTCAGGAAAATAGTACTTACTGCTTCAGGGGGACCATTTTTAAATACTTCTAAAGCTCAAATGCTTAATGCCTCTGTAGAAGATGCCTTAAAACATCCTAATTGGGTTATGGGTGGCAAAATTACTATTGATTCAGCGACTATGATGAATAAAGGACTAGAGGTTATCGAAGCCCACCATTTATTTGGAATAGATTACAGTAAAATAGAGGTGTTGGTACACCCTCAGTCAATAATCCATTCTTTTGTTGAATATAATGATGGTGCGATAATCTCGCAATTGGGTCTTGCAGATATGCGTGTGCCAATCCAGTTTGCTTTAACCTACCCCAAACGCAAGTTTAGAAAAGAGAGTTTAAATTTGGTAGGAAAAAATCTCGAATTTTCCACTCCAGATCTAGATAAATTCGGTTGTTTAAGGCTTGCATATGAAGCAGGAATCGAAGGAGGAGATAGACCTATTGTCTTAAATGCAGCCAATGAGGTTGCGGTAGGTCAATTTCTGAACCAAAGGATCTCCTTTGGTAGCATCTATGAGATAGTAGACGAGACCTTAAAGCTTTTTCGGAAAACAGAGGTTTGCGATTTAGAAGAGCTTCTAGAAGTTGATAGAAGAGTAAGAGAGTTTGTCCTAGGTCTGATTAAAACCGGGGGGTGGAGAAGATAATCGTTCAGATTATAACGATTGTTTTGGTCTTTGCGGCTCTTGTGATCGTACATGAGCTAGGCCACTTTTTTGTTGCAAAGTCACTAGGAATATGGGTTTATGAGTTTAGCATAGGTTTTGGACCGGTTTTATATAAGAAGAAAACTAAAGAGACTCAGTATTCGATACGTGCCTTGCCGTTTGGGGGTTTTGTGAGTGTTGCTGGTATGGACGAGGCTGCTGATGAAGAAAAGGAAGTCTTGGTTCCACCTGAAAGGCTTTATACTAATAAACCTGCATGGGGTAAGATAGCAACCATTGCAGCTGGACCCTTGATGAATATTATATTTGCTATAGTGGTATCGATCTTTATCATAGGTTTGTCTGGTAGACAAGTTCCGGTTGTAGGGGAGGCTATGCCTGGCAGTTCTGCTGAAAGAGCAGGTATTCAATCTGGCGATCAGATATGGGCTGTTGACAATATGCGTTTGTATAATCAAGGTCAGTTTTTGCAGTTAATAGCCTCTAGCGCGGGGCAAACTCTTGATCTAATGGTAAAAAGAGATGAAAGTTTCATTAACTTTACTGTTAGTCCAGAATTTAATGAGGAGCTGGGCAGATCTATTATTGGAGTAGATGGATTAACCTATAAAGCGATTCCACTTGGCTTCTTTGATCTCCTTAGATCTGGCTGGGATAATACAAAGATAATGGTAGTTACTCTTTTTCGGGGATTAAAAGCCATGATCACTGGGAAGGTTGAAGCTGATGTTGCAGGTCCAATTGGTATGGTGCAGATTATCGGCGAAACTGCCTCTTATATGGAAACAGACTTTTTGCTTGGTCTTTTAAATGTTTTTTATCTGGCAGTCTTTTTGTCAGTGAACTTTGCTATTGTAAATTTGCTTCCAATACCAATCTTAGATGGTGGCTGGATTTTACTAATCCTGATCGAACTAGTCCGCCGCAAACCACTCACTGATAAACAAAAAGCCATAGCGCAAATGACAGGTCTTGTCTTTATCGCTGGTTTATTTTTGTTTGCAACCTACAGTGATTTTTCTAGGTTAGGTTGGCTTAGTTTCTTGGAAAGATAGTGATATAATGGCTGTTAGAAAAGTAAGTGTTGGTTCTCTAGCTTTAGGTGGAGATTCGCCAGTATTAATTCAATCAATGACAAATACTAGAACTAAAGATGTTAAGGCTACTTTGGATCAGATAAATGCTTTGTGCGAGGTAGGCTGTGATATTGTTAGAGTTGCTGTCCCTGATTTTGAGACTATAGGCGCTTTAGAAGAAATTGCAAAACGTGCGCCATGTCCAATTGTTGCAGACATTCACTTTAACTATCGCTTAGCGATTAAAGCTATAGAAGCAGGGGTTAGTAAAGTCAGAGTTAACCCGGGAAACCTCGGAGGCGTAGATAAGCTCTTGGAGGTGGCAAAAGCCGCCAAAGGACAAAGCGCGATCAGAGTTGGAGTAAACTCAGGTAGTATTGCAAAAGAATATCAAAAAAGAATCCAAAAAGGTGAGATCTCCAAAGCAGAAGCTATGTCTAATTCTGCAAAAGACTACGTCGATTTTTTGTTTGACCATGATTTTTTTGATGTTGTTGTTTCTTTAAAAGCATCTGATATCAAGACAACTTTAAGTGTCAACCGAAGCTTTAGGCAGGTCTCTGATAGCCCACTACACCTAGGTATTACTGAAGCAGGGACTGCATTTTCTGGTACAGTAAAATCAGCAATTGGGCTTGGAGTATTGCTTCTTGAAGGAATTGGGGAGACAATTAGAGTCTCTCTTACTGCACCTCCCACAGAAGAGGTCAGAGTAGCAAAAGAGATTCTAAAGGCAACAGGTCTTAGAGAAGTTGGTCCCACAATCATCTCGTGTCCAACTTGTGGCAGAACAGATATCGATCTTTATCAACTGGCAACAGAGATTGAAAAAATGACTGAATCGATTCAAGAAAGCCTCACCATTGCAGTAATGGGGTGTGCTGTTAATGGGCCTGGGGAAGCAAAAGATGCCGATTTGGGTATCGCCGGAGGCAGAGGAGAAGGTTTAATCTTTGTAAAAGGCGAAGTAGTAGAAAAGGTCGGGGAGAGTGAGCTTCTTTCAAGGTTTTCTAAGCACCTAGATCAGGTACTTGAAAAAAAGGGGCTAAAGGCAGATAATAGATAAGAACTTGCCTATTGTTTCAAGGGTGAATGAATAGGGGTGTAAGAGTGAAGGTCACAGCTATTGTTCCGGCTTATAATGAAGAGAATAATATCAGCAAAGTACTTGTACCATTGGGATTTGCTAAAGAACAAGGTTATGTCGACGAAGTTTTGGTTGTCTGTGATGGGTGTAAGGATAATACTGCAAAAGTTGCACAAGAGTGTGGGGCAAGGGTATTAGAGTTAAACCCCAACAAAGGCAAAGGTGGAGCTATGCTAGAAGGAGCAATGTACACCGATAGCGATATACTTGTCTTTGTTGATGCAGACCTCCTTGGACTAACACCCAGTCATATTAAGGATTTAGTAGATCCTTTGTTATCTGGTAAGGCAAAGATGAGTATGGGGCTTTTTGGACATGGGAGATTTTCTACAGATGCTGCACAAAAAGTGGCACCATTTTTGTCGGGACAAAGAGCTATTTTTAAAGAGGATTTTCTCAAGATTCCGGATGTTGCCACATCTCGCTACGGTGTAGAGATTGAAATAACAAAATACAGTAAAAAGAACAAATGGTTAGTCGAGCGGGTTATTTGGGATCAAATGAGCCAAGTTATGAAAGAAGAAAAGCTAGGCTTTTTTGGTGGCCTTAAAGTTCGCCTCAGGATGTACTGGGAGATTCTCAAAGCTTCTATTTGAACATATTTTGAAAAAGTGTTAAGTAAAAAAAAGAACACTCGTGGCGCAGGTCATGAGTGTTCTTAATTACGAAAAGACAGGTTTTTAGTTTGCGGGAGACAGGAGGGAAAGCATGGCAAGTTACATTATTGAACCAAACGAAGATAAATGCCGTGAATTTCTAAAGGATCTACCCGTACGTATCGTGCGAGTGATAGTTGATGAAGAAAGATCACGTTTAGAGGTAGAGGTTAAAAGCCATAAAGAACTTGATTATTCAACGAAGAAAAAGATCAAAGAGTTAATCAAGTGTCAGATACCACAGGCAAAGACTATTAATATTTACGGGTGGCTTGAGGATTCTGATTTTAATGGACAGACAAAACAAAAACCAGTCAGAATAAATCCCGAGATAGTGAGACCAGCGACTTCTCCGGAAAAACCAAAAACCTATCGCAAAAGTCGCAAGAAAATCTGGGAAAAAAAAGTAGTGGGAACCCCTGAGCCTCTTAGTTCACTTATTGAGGAAACTCCGAACATTACTGTTTCTGGTCAGATCTGCCACATGGAACTAAAAGAGTTTAAAACGGGAAGATCACTCGCAACATTAGACCTAACAGATCTTACCAGTACCTATCCGGTAAAGATTTTTCTCGATCAAGGAGATAACCTCCCTGATTTTGTTAAAGAAGGTAATTGGATCATCTTAAACGGACGAATCGAATATGATAATTTTACTAGAGGCTTGGTGATCTATCCGACTGCGCTAAATGAAACAAATGCAAAAGAACGCGTAGACAATGCCCCTGAAAAAAGGGTAAAGCTTCACCTGCACACTAAAATGAGTTCTCTTGATGCTGTAAATAATCCTGG
>JAQVYS010000032.1 GCA_028708605.1 Bacillota bacterium | reverse complement strand
CAAGTGCCCAGACTTCAAGGCCGGCCTTTTTTAGTTCCTCTACAAGTTTGACATTGATCCGATTTTCGTTAGTTATAAAATAATGAACAATAGTATAATCGTTTAGCTTAAGCTCTTCAGCGATGCTCTCTTCGGTACGGCCTTGGTAATATGCAAAATCTGGATCGATCTGGATACCTTTTTCAAAGGCTTTTGCTGGAGTTGTAAAGGCTAGAGATAAAACAATAGGCGTGATAAGTGTTAAGGTTGTCATGACGTATATACTCCATCTCCTTATTTTCTTACTAGAGCGTAACAAAAAGCATCTCTCCTTACTTAATTTATACTTTTTTATTCCGGAGATTAGTGGAATTTCCTCCTAAAGAGAGTATCGAATTAATAAGTTTTAGTTAGCTTCTTTTTTTCTTTCTGCTCTAAGTAATATTTGCAGGGGTCTCTAAGGTCGCAATTAGTGCAGAGAGGTTTTCTAGCTTTACAAAGGGTTCTACCATGGATAATCATTTGATGGTGGAGCTTAATCCATTTTTCCGGTTCAAAGAGGTTGCAGAGATCCTCTTCGACTTTTTCGGGAGTATTGCCATCACTAAGTGCGAGGCGATGGGCTACTCTAAAGACATGAGTGTCCACAGGGAAAGCTGGAATATCAAAAGCATTAGCTAGAATGACATTGCAAGTCTTTCTGCCAACGCCAGGGAGATTTTCTAGCTCCTCTCTAGTTTTAGGCACTTGGCTATTGTATTCAGATACTAAGATCTTTGATGTTTGAATGATATTTTTGCTTTTGTTATTAAAGAGGCCACAGTCTCTAATTAACGGGATAAGACCTTCTTCTCCTAGAGTGGCTAGTTTTTCTGGAGTATTATACTTTGGAAAAAGCCGAGCAGTTATTTCGTTTACTCTCTTATCAGTGCACTGTGCAGACAAAATTGTAGCGACTAAAAGTTCAAAAGGGGTAGTGTGGTTTAGTTGAATTCCTGCATTCGGATACATTGCACTAATGGTCTTTTCAATCTGTTTAGCCTTTTGAAAATTAGCTTTCAATATCTAATCACCTCATTTTACATAGAAATCATTTATTGGTTCTTCTTTAAGAAGAGGCTAATCATTTAAGAACAGGGAAAACTATTAAAAACTTTGAAGCTTCTATTAGTTAAAATCTAAAGTTGCTGGAAGGATATAGCTTATCACTTATTGTAAGTTTAAGGATACTTTTGAAAAGAAAGTCTGTAAATCACATATTTCAGGCCTATATGGTTTTCAAGTTAAGCTTAAGATTGGAAAAGCGACTGGAAACCAGTCGCTTTATTTTTGTTCTTCTTTATTTTCTTCTTTATTCTTCTTATCGAGACTGCTTAAGTATTTGCTCTTTTTTCTCCTTCTGGCAAGATCTACCTTAGCAATATAACGGGAAAGGAAAAGTAATCCAATACCAGCAAGGAGAACTATAATAGAAATTGGATTAATAGAAGAAGTTAACCCAGTATAAAGCGTAATTAAAAAACCAGCAGCTGTTGTTAAAGCTCCTATTAATTGAAGTAACTCATGATTCAATGTGGTCTTCCCTCCTTTTAAACTCAACTTACGATACAACTCTCTTTAGTTATTCTACTACCTTGTCTAAATTCCTTTAGAAAACCTTCATTTCAGGCTATGTGGTAGCCACTAGATTTTTAGTCGAATGTGGGCTTCAAAGTGTTTTGTCAGCATTGGTTTTCATGGTATACTTAATTAATTAACTAGGATCTTTGGAGGAGATTGATATGGAAAATTGGCGCAAGCAAACAAAAGATGTCTTAGGAGAAACACTTAAAGAAGATACAGAAAAGCCTAAGATCATAGTCTCAGTTTTAGGTAAAGATAGGGTTGGAATTATCTCTGAAATCACTACTGTCATAGCAAAACTTGGCGGCAATATTATCGATATTAACCAAACAATTTTTAGAGAACTTTTTTCAATGAACATGGTTATAGATATATCTAGCGCACAAGTACCATTTGTTAACTTTCGCGAAGAACTTGAAAAAAAAGGCAATGAACTCGAACTAATGATTATGGCACAAAGAGAAGATACTTTTATAAAAATGCACCGAGTATAGACGTAATTAAGACAAGGTTAGTTATAGTCTACTAGAATAGGAGTGTCCAGCGTTGCGCATTACACCTAGGGAAATATTTGAAACAATTAGAATGGTTGAAGTTGAGCATTTTGATATTAGAACGGTAACAATGGGAATTAGCTTGCGCGATTGTGCAAGGCCAACTATGAATGGCGTATGTGATGCCATCTATAATAAAATTATGACTAAAGCGGAAAATCTTGTAAAAGTCGCCGAGGATCTAGAAGCAGAATTTGGAATTCCAATTATTAATAAACGTATTTCAGTTACCCCTATTTCTCTTTTGGCGGACTCTATTGATGAAGATAATCTAACACCAATTGCCAAGACTCTAGATAAGGCGGCTAAGGAAGTGGGAGTAAACTTCATCGGTGGGTTTTCTGCATTAGTTCAAAAAGGTTTTACTAAAGGAGATAAACGATTATTAGACTCGATTCCTGAAGCCTTAAAAGCTACTGAAAGAGTTTGTTCTTCGGTGAATGTAGCAAGCACAAGGGCTGGCATTAATATGGATGCTGTTTTTTTGATGGGAGAAATAATTAAATCTACTGCACAGATGACAGAAGACAAAGACGGTCTTGGTTGTGCAAAGCTTGTGGTATTTTGTAATATCCCAGAGGATAACCCATTTATGGCAGGAGCACTACATGGCATCGGTGAGGCAGAAGCCGTTATTAACATAGGAGTTAGTGGCCCTGGAGTAGTAAGAGATGCTATTAGTGATATACCAAATAAAGACTTTGGATTTTTGGCTGAGGCGATTAAAAGAACAGCATTTAAAATTACTAGAGCTGGGGAACTCATTGGTAGAGAAGCCTCTCAAAGATTAGGGGTGGATTTTGGTATTGTTGATCTTTCTTTAGCCCCAACCCCAGAAGTGGGAGACAGTGTAGCTGAAATTCTTGAAGCTATGGGCATAGAAAGATGCGGTGGGCCAGGAACAACAGCAGCTTTAGCTCTGTTAAACGATGCTGTTAAAAAAGGCGGAGCTATGGCTTCTTGTTACGTTGGCGGGCTGTCAGGGGCTTTTATCCCTGTAAGCGAAGATGCTGGAATGGTTAGAGCAGTACAAGAAGGTGTCTTGACCTTGCCAAAGCTCGAGGCTATGACTGCGGTTTGTTCAGTCGGTCTTGATATGATTGCTCTTCCAGGTGATACTAAAGCCTCTACAATTTCAGGCATAATTGCAGACGAAATGAGTATAGGAGTTATTAATAAGAAGACCACAGCTGTGAGAGTTATACCTGTACCAAATAAAAAAGTCGGGGACTTCGTAGAGTTTGGTGGTCTCCTAGGTTCTTCGCCAATTTTAGACGTCTCCTCTGTTAGTTGCGCAGATTTTGTCAAGCGAGGAGGAAGAATTCCCGCTCCGCTGCAGAGTTTAATTAACTAAAGGGGTTTTAGGAGGAACTTATACTATGACCATTAACTCCAAAAAACTTAGTTTGATTAGTTTAATTTTACTGTCTGTCCTAGTCTTTGCGATAACTTTTTTGATTACTTGGAGCTTTGTAAAGGTCAAAAAGGAGAGTGTTCTTCCAAAAGGAGTGTTTGTAGACGATATTGATGTTAGTCTGCTTTCAGTAGCTAGTGCTCTAGACCGGGTAGCACAAAACTCAGCACTTCCAGATAGGGATATTGAGCTTACTTGGCCTTTGGGCTCATATGTTTTAGAAATTGCAAAATTTAAGCCAGAAATCGATTTTCCAAGGTTAGAAAAGGAACTTGATAAAGCACTACCAAATGGAACTTATTTTGAAAGAGCTGCTTATAAGAGATCTCTGAAAAAGAACCCCAAAGTAATCGATAGTATGTTTCGTTTTGATGAAGAGGAATTTAATAAGCTTACCGCTGAGCTAGATAGCAAAGTTGCTGTCGAAGCAAAAGATGCTGCATTTATAGTAAATGTCTTTGACCAAATCAGTATCTCAAATGAGAAAAGTGGTTTAAGGGTTGATTACAACAAGCTCTTAACCGATCTACCTAAAAACTATTCATTAGGTTTAGAGGTTATGGAGGTACCGCTTATTGTCATTAAGCCGGAGCACACTGCAGCTACACTTAGTAGTTGGGGGATTAAAAGTCTTGTAGCAAGTTATAATACGGAATTTAACGTAAACAATCATAACCGAGCAGAAAATTTAAAACTTGCAGTAGCTGCATTAGATGGAACTATCCTCAAACCAGGAGAGGAGTTCTCTTTCAATGCATGGGTAGGACCAAGGATTCGTGAGATGGGTTATAAAGAAGCACCGGTGTTAGTAAGTGGTGAGATTACTGAAGATATTGGTGGAGGAGTTTGCCAGGTTTCAACTACCTTGTATAATATGGCTCTTTTAAGTGGGATGGAAATTATCGAAAGAACTTCTCACTCTGCTCCTGTTTCATATGTACCACCGGGAAGAGATGCTGCTGTTGCATTTGATTATCTTGATTTACGATTTAAAAATTCGCAGCAAAACTATATTCTCATCACAGCAGAAGTAGTGAAAAATCGGATATATTGTAAAGTCTTTGGCTCTCCTTTAATAAGCCTCATTCAAATTACGACCGAAAATCTCGAGCAAATCCCATTTCAGACTAAAAAGGGCACAACTCCAAAGTCTGGCAGAGACGGCACTAAAGTAGATACTTTTGTGGTTAAAGGGGATCAAAAGGAGCTGATTAGTCAAGATTTCTATAAACCGATAGATCAGATAGTGTTATAAGTATTGTTCTCAAAAGGGTAAGGTTTAGTTTTTACTACTTTATTACTTTAAATCGGAAAAATTAAAGTCTTTTCTAGCAGGACTTCAGCTGTCAGATACTGAATAATTACGGAAATTATTTCAAGGAGGCCATTTAAGTGCCAAAGTATGCTTATTTACAAGGTGAATTTATGCCTTTAGACGATGCTAAAATCAGTGTAATGACCCATGCTTTTTTATATGGAACAGCAGTATTTGAAGGTATAAGAGCTTATTGGTCAGATGAAGATAGCGAGCTTTATATTTTCCGTGCCAAAGAGCACTATGAGAGATTAGCTAACTCCTGTAAAATCATGAGAATGGATCCAAAGCATACTGTTGAGGAGTTAGTAGAACTTACAAGAGTGCTATTGGAGAAAAATGGCGGTAAGAAAAATGCTTATATTAGACCTATGGTTTATAAATGCAATCCTCAAGTCGGAGTTAAGCTTGCTGGGTTAGATGATGATTTCCTACTTTTTGCAACAGATATGGGAGACTATCTTGACATAAGTAAAGGTCTACATTGTAAAGTCTCAAGTTGGCGTCATGTTTCTGACAATAGCATTCCAATGCGCTGTAAATGTAGCGGAGCATATGCTAATGCGGCACTCATCAAAACAGATGCTCTAGATGATGGCTATGATGAAGCTATTGTCCTTACAGACGATGGCCATGTATCTGAGGGAAGTGCAGAAAACATCTTTATTGTAAGAGGTGGAAAGCTGATTACTCCTCCAGAAACAGATGATCTGCTCCCGGGTATTACCAGAGATACAGTTATGGTTCTAGCAGATAAGATTCTAAACATTCCTGTAGAGATTCGCCGTATTGACAGAACTGAACTTTATGTCGCAGAGGAAGCCTTCTTTTGTGGTACAGGAGCACAGATATCCCCAATTGCTTCTGTAGATCATAGACCTATAGCAAACGGCGAAGTAGGACCTGTAGCCAAAAGACTTCAAGACGTCTACTTTAAGGCAGTACGAAATCAAATAAAAGAATTTAGTAATTGGTGTACACCAGTCTATAAATAAGGTAAAATAAAGAAAAAGAATCCTCCTTCTGATCTTCTTCCTAGAGTAACAACTGGGAAGGAGGAGAAGGAGGTTTTTGATGTTCATCGTTTTCTGTTTAGGATTTTTATTGTGTTTTTCTCAAATTGGGGCCGCTAGCTTTTCAGCTCAAGTTGATCTAGTTAATCCAAGTCTATCCTGTAGCATAAAAGGAGATAAGGATAGTTGGTTTCGAGATTTTAGTGTAGATGCTAATGAGGAAAATCAAAAGTGGCAGACTACCTTTCGGATCAAAGAAAACACAGACTCTGGCACTAATTCTCTTAACCTAGTTACATCAGCTTGGCAAAAAGACAAAGAACAAGGGGCTGACTTGTCTTTTGTGTGGCAAAGCGGGCATGCAACGTTGCAGGGCAAATATACATTAAGTGAAGGTGGCACTAGGTGGAGCCCGAAAATAATAACAGATTTTAATCCTTATTTTGACGCCAAATTGCAATATGAGTATCTGACAAATGGGGGCAAATGGCAGTTTAGCTACTCAAAGAAGCTTAGCGATGTGGTCTTGTCTTCCACCTTTGCCTATTATCTAAAACCAACTTGCACTTTAGCTTTGTCATATGCTCCAGGCCCTGCAGATATTGTCGTATCCTTAAGTCTTGGTAAAGGAGGCATTACAAAAACTTCCGCAAAAATTGGTTTTAACCAGGATATTTTTCAAGGATATTTTAAAGTGGATGTAGATAGGTACACTAAAAGCACAGTCACAATGCAACTTGGAGTTGCTAAACTAAAGCTAAATGCCAAAGTACAAGATAACACTACAGAGTTTGGTTTATCGACCACTATGGCTTTTAATGAGTTTACCTTCCTCCCATCTTTAACGATCAGTTCTAAGGGCTTAGGGGTAGGATTTAAAATAAAGGTAGCCTGAGATAAACTCAGGCTACTTGCGAGCGATGATAATACAGGTGCGTTTGCGCCATTTACACCAGGGAGTTAGAAGGAGTTTGAGAAGGGTGACCATAATGCGTTACCTCCTCTAGTAACAGATTACGAAACTAACTGCTAATTGTTACCTATTAGCAGCTGGATATTAATGTCAAAATAATCCGATTAGAATTTAAAATCTGGAAGGTACTAATCGCAAGCAGTAGAAAGTATCTTTAATAGGAAAAGAATGTAAAACATCATAAGATAAAGGAGGGGGTTAGGTGCTAAAACATACACCACTACACAGCTGGCATGTAGGTGAAGGAGCTAATATGACTGGATTTGCAGGCTATCAAATGCCTCTTCACTATAAAGGCGGGATACTTGAAGAACATAGGACTGTGAGATCGCGGGCAGGACTTTTTGATTTGTGTCACATGGGGCAAATTCAAGTTAAAGGGCGACAAGCCAGTGAGTATTTAGATTATGTTTTGACACAGAGAGTAAAAGATATGCCTACTGGCCTAGTTCGCTACAGCCTTCTTTCAACATTTGATGGCGGGACCATTGATGATCTGATGGTTTATAAAAGAAAAGAAGACTACCTTTTAGTAGTAAACGCTGCTAATAAGGAAGTGGATTTTGCCTGGCTATTAGAGCAAAAAGGTCTATTTGATGTCCAAATTACTGATCTTTCAGATTCCTATGGTATTATTGCTCTACAGGGACCTGCAGCGGAAAATATATTGGCACCTCTTGTTGCAGACGGTCTTGGTAACTTAAAATATTTAAGGTTTCTAGAAACGGAGTTTTTTGAAGTTCCGGCAACTGTATCACGTACAGGTTATACAGGGACAGATGGTTTTGAGATCTACTTACCTTTGCAAGCTATTCCAGCACTCTGGGATTTGCTACTAAAGGAAGGAAAATCGTTTGGGCTTATCCCTGTAGGACTTGGTGCAAGAGATACTTTGCGTCTTGAAATGGGCTATAGCCTTTATGGCCATGAACTCTCTAGAGATATTAATCCTTTGGAAGTAGGGCTAGGCTATGCAGTAAAATTTGATAAAGATGATTTCATTGGTAAAGACGCCTTAGAAAAAATAAAAGAACAAGGGATTAAAAGAGAATTAGTAGCCTTTAAGACAGAAAATAAAGTTATTCCTCGTGCTGGCTATAAAATAGTGGTAGGAGATAGAGAAGTTGGTTATGTTACAAGTGGTACGTTTTCACCGACTCTTCGCCATGGAATAGCTTTGGGGTTAGTGGAAGTTGGCCTTAGTGAAAAAGACTTCTATCTAGAGATGCGTGGACAGCTTAAGGCTTTGAAAAGGACTAAACTGCCCTTTGTAGAGAGCAGTGTAAAAAAATAGAGTAAAGGAGCGGTATCATCGATGTCAAAGATCCCTAGTGAATTACGTTACACTAGAACCCATGAGTGGGTAAAAGTTGATGGTGATAAGGTTATTGTAGGTATTACAGATTATGCTCAAAGTGAGTTAGGTGATGTTGTTTTTGTTGAACTTCCAAGTGAGGGTGACGACTTCGAGGCAGGTTCAGAGATTGCAACTATTGAGTCTGTTAAAGGTGTCTCTGAGATCTACGCCCCAGCAGATGGAGTGGTAGTAGAAGTTAACGAAGAACTCGAAAATGTACCTGAACTTATTAACGAAGATCCATATAAAGATGGTTGGGTCTATACATTTAAGGTTGAAGATATGAGTGTACTTGAAGATCTGCTCACAGCTGATGAATACGAGGCAGTAATAAAAAAGGAGGAGTAGGTAATGTATACTCCTCATACAGCACAAGACCTAAAGAAGATGCTTGACCTTCTAAAGATTGAAAGCATAGAAGAGCTTTATAAAGAGATCCCCAAGGAAGTTAGACTAGATACTAGAACTTGGGACTTTCCTGAAGGTAAAAGCGAGAGTGAAGCTTTAAGAATTCTGAAAGACTTCGAAGCAAAAAACCTTAATCTTACAACATTTATTGGTCTTGGTGTCTATGATCACGAAATACCAAGTGCAGTTTGGGCTTTAGCGGGTAAGGCAGAATTTGTAACATCTTATACACCTTATCAAGCTGAAGCAAGCCAAGGTATGTTACAAGCAATTTTTGAATATCAAAGTATGATCGCCGAAATAACTGGTATGGATGTAGCTAATGCCTCAGTCTATGATGGAGCCACAGCTTTAGCTGAGGCCATGATTATGGCAGTTGGCGATAAAAGAAAATATAAAATTGCAGTTTCAATGGGTGTCAATCCTTTATACCGCGAGGTACTTGCGACCTATGCAAAAGCTATAGGCATTGAGATTGTTTGGCTTCCACTAAAAAATGGTCAGACAGATTTTTTAATGGAGATAGAAGGAGAAGTCTCTGCCTATATTATGCAACAGCCTAATTTTTTGGGATTTGTAGAGGATACAAATGCTTTTAGAATAAAAAAAGAACAAGCTAACTCTTTAGGTGTAGTAAGCATTAATCCAATTCTAAATACCGTCTTAAGAAAACCGGTACTTTACGGCGCTGATATTGTTTGCGGAGAGGGACAGAGCCTTGGTATTCCCATTAATTCTGGGGGGCCACTGCTGGGTTTTATGGCTACAACTAGAAAGCTCATGAGAAAGCTTCCAGGACGTATAGTGGGAATGACTACAGACCAAGATGGGAAAACAGCTTTTGTTTTGACTCTCCAAGCTAGAGAACAGCATATTCGAAGAGAGAAAGCTAGCTCAAATATTTGTACAAATCAAGCTTTAAATGCACTTGCTGCAACAGTCTATATCTCTTTACTAGGCCCAAAGGGTTTAAAGGAGGTAGCCCAGAGCTCCATTAATAACACTCATTACTTAGCACAGGAGTTAGAAGCAATTGGTGTTGAAATCTGCAGGCTCAACCCGTTTCTTATGGAATTTCCTGTCAAAATTCCACAAGACAAAATAGGCTTTCTGCGGGAGACACTCCTATCAAGAGGCTTTACTCCGCCAATTAATCTTGGCGAGTTTAAGTCAGAGTGTAAAGAAAGTCAGGATCTTACGGATATGTATCTTTTGTGTGCAACTGAAAAGAGAACGAAAGCTGAGATTGATGCCTTTGTTGCAGTTTGGAGGGAGATATATGCGTAAGCTAATCTGGGATAGAGGACAAAAAGACAGAAGAGGTTACCGTATAGCAAAATCTCAAACTCCAGCGGTTTCAATAGAAAAGTTGCTTGGCGACGACTATTCCAAGGATTCCTTGGATCTACCAGAGGTTAGTGAGCTCGATGTTGTAAGGCATTTTACCTTCCTTGCTCATCACAACTTTTCTGTAGATAGTAACTTTTATCCTCTTGGCTCATGTACTATGAAATACAACCCAAAGATCAATGATGTAGCATCAAATATGGCAGGATTTAGGGATGTCCATCCACTTGCTATTGAGGCATTGCAGGGTAGTCTTGAAGTAATGTATCAGACCCAAGAGTATCTTTGTAAAATTAGTGGTATGGACGCTGTCACTTTGCAGCCTTTAGCAGGCGCCCATGGTGAGTTGACTGGGCTGATGTTAATCCAGGCCTATCACAGAGACCATGGTGAAAATAGAGACGAAGTGATTATACCTGACTCTGCTCATGGCACAAACCCCGCTTCAGCTGCTATGTGTGGCTACAAGGTGGTTGAAGTAAAAAGTAAAGATGGTATGGTAGATGTCAAGGAGCTACGCAAAAAGGTTTCGAATAAAACCGCAGCACTCATGCTTACAAACCCAAATACATTAGGGCTATTTGAAAAAGACATCTGTGAAATCGAGAAAATCGTGCATGATGCAGGTGGTTTAATCTATTACGATGGTGCAAACTTAAATGCTTTAATGGGAATCGCAACCCCTGGTGATATGGGTTTTGATGTGATGCATTTTAATTTGCATAAGACCTTTTCGACGCCACACGGTGGAGGAGGCCCTGGATCTGGACCCGTAGGGGTCAAAAAGATCTTGGAACCATACCTACCAAAACCTGTGATTGTAAAAAAAGAGCATAAGGTTTTACTTGATTATGACAGAGATAGATCTATAGGAAAAGTTGCTAGCTTCTATGGCAATTTTGGAGTAGTGCTTCGCGCTTTTGTCTATATGACTGTGCTTGGCAAGAAAGGTCTAGAAGATGCATCTCAAATGGCAGTATTAAATGCTAACTATCTTAAGGTACTACTTGAGGATGTTTTAGACATTCCGTATAGTCAAGGAGCTATGCATGAATTTGTAGCAAGCAGCCACCATCAAGAGCTAACTGCATTAGAGATTGCCAAAGCTCTCTTAGACTATGGGTATCATGCTCCAACTGTTTATTTTCCATTGATTGTATCTGAAGCTTTAATGATCGAGCCAACAGAGACTGAAAGTCCTGAGACGCTAGAAGAATTTGCTAAAACTCTTAAGGAGATCTTAAAGAATCTTGAAACGAGTAAAAACGCTCCACATATGATGTTCATTAAAAGAACAGATGAAGTAAAAGCAGCTAGACATCCGATTCTAACAAGGGCTCAAATGCTAGAAAATAAATAATAAAGGCTGCCTAAAAAGGCAGCCTTTATAGTAGTGGTGAAGCCAATGAAATTTTACGATCCAAAAACTATCTCGGTAAGTCTTACGGGCAGAAGATGTACTCTGATGTGTGAATATTGTAAAGGCCACTATCTTCAGTCTATGATAAGCAGCGAAGATTTAAAGGCCGAAGAAAGTTCGGAAAACTCTTATCTTATCTCTGGTGGCTTTGATAAGCTTGGACGTCTTCCTCTATATGAAAACAAAGAATTCTTACTAAAGTTAAATAAACAAGGCAGACTAAATATTCACCCGGGATTTTTAAGGGAAGAAGACCTTGAGCTCTTAAAGGAGCTAGAGCCTGTAGTTTCTTTTGATTTTATTCAAGATTCTAAGTTAATTAGAGAGGTAAACCATCTTCCTTATACGCCTCTTGATTACTTAAACCAATATAAAAGCATGGTAGATGCAGGACTAAAGGTCGTGCCTCACATTCTTTTAGGGCTAGGGGAAAAAGACGAAGAGACCTTAGAAAAAGTAGCAGAACTTAACCCTGAAAAGGCGGTACTTCTAATTTTTAGACCTACGAGAAACACGCCACTTAAAAAAAGGGAGCCTCCCGAACTCACGAAGCTTGCTAGAATATGGGAGAGATTTAGAGAAAACTACCATGGCGAGCTCATTCTAGGCTGTATGAGACCTGGGGGAAACTATCGAGTAAAGGCAGATTACTTAGCACAGAAAATAGGTTTTGACGGCATTGTAAAGCCCGCAAAACCAGTCAAAGATGCTTTAGCTAAAGAAGCTACTACGACAAAGCTATGTTGCGCTTTCTAGAAGAGGTGAGACTTTGAGAGTATCAATTGGAACAGCAGGAATACTAGGTTTAAGAAGACTTAAACAGATTTGTCCTCCTAAAACAGCGTATCTTTTGACAGATGGAAAATGCAAACGAAACTGTAAATTCTGCGGGAACTCTGATCAAATTGCTAGAGTCACTTGGCCACACTTTGATAAAGAAAGGATTCTCACATCATTAAAGAATGCTGATGTAGAAAGAATATGCCTGCAAACAGTAGAAAGTAAAGAGGCCATGGATGAAGTAAATGAGCTTCTACCTGAGATTATAGATCTAGGCATACCAGTATGTCTTTCTTCGCAGTTTGGCGAAGAATTTTTAAAAATAGGGTTAGATAGATGGACTATCCCCCTAGATGTAGTAAAGTCAGACAGTTACCGCCAAATTAAAGGTGGTAGCTTTGAAAAGATTTTAGCTAAGCTAAAAACCTTAGCTGCCAAGTATGAAAATCGTATTGGCACTCATATTATAGCTGGACTTGGCGAAACTGAAGAAGAGGTAATTGTTCTGTTAGACGAGCTTTATAGATCAGGGATAAATGTCGGTCTATTTGCTTTTACGCCAGTTGTAGGCACTGATTTGGAAAGCCATCCTAAGATTGCTCTTGACTCGTATAGAAGAATTCAGATCGGTAATTTTTTAGTGTCTTTAGGCTCAGATGCTCTTCAAGAACTAGCCTTTGAAGAAGGTAAATTGGTTTCTGCTCCTTTATTTAAAGTAGAGAGCAAGGCTTTTCAAACCTGGGGGTGTGAGGGCTGTAATCGGCCATTTTATAACGAATCCCCTAAAGGACCTTGGTACAACTATCCGAGGGAGCTTACTAAAGGGGAATTTCAAAGGGCATTAAAAGAGAGTAAGTTATAGACAGTGGAGACTCTAGAATTGATAAAAGGGACATATCTGTAAAGCGTTTTAACTACAGGTTCCTTTATTTTTGTTTAATTTACCTTAGTGGTGGTAAATGAAATAGTGTGTTGTATTATGGCATACTAAAGGTAAATTAAAGCATAATACGAAAAACCATCCAAATATTGGATGCGCGCCTAGATAACAAAGAAGAGGAGATGTTACTGTGAAGATGAGTAAGAAGCTTACAGATAAAGTTACCTGGGTCGGCAAAGTAGACTGGGAACTAAATAGATTTCATGGAGAAGAGTATTCTACGCACAGAGGATCTACTTACAACTCATACTTAATACGCGATGAAAAAACAGCTCTTATTGATACAGTGTGGCTTCCCTATGACAAAGAGTTTGTTAAAAATCTAAAAGATGAAATTGATCTAGAAAGTATCGATTTCATTATTATTAACCATGGTGAGATTGACCATAGTGGAGCACTTCCCGAACTAATGAGAGAGATTCCAGATACTCCGATCTATTGTACTCAAAACGCTATCAAATCGCTTAAAGGTCAATACCATCAGGATTGGGATTTTCATCCTGTGAAAACCGGTGATACTTTAGATCTAGGTGAGAGTAAGCTCATTTTTGTGGAAGCTCCGATGCTTCACTGGCCAGACACAATGTTTACCTACATGACAGGAGAGAATATTCTCTTTAGTAACGATGCTTTTGGCCAGCATTACGCAACAGAGTCCTTATACAATGATGTTGTTGATAAATGTGAGTTGTATGAAGAGGCAATAAAATATTATGCAAACATCCTGACTCCATTTAGCCGCCAGGTCACAAAGAAAATCGATGAGGTTTTAGCTCTTGATTTACCGGTAAATCTGATCTGCACAAGCCATGGTGTTATTTGGAAGAATGATCCATTGCAGATTGTTCATAAATACAAAGAATGGGCTAGCGACTATCAGGGAAACCAAATCACCTTGGTATACGATACAATGTGGAATGCGACTCGGAGATTAGCTGAAGCAATTGCTACTGGTATTCAGCTGGCAGATCCGTCTGTGACAGTAAAACTATTTAATGCAGGCAAAGAAGATAAAAACGATATAGTCACAGAAGTCTTCAAGTCTAAGGCTATTTTAGTAGGCTCTTCAACTATTAATAATGGATATCTTTCTTCGATAGCTGGGATTATGGAGTTAATTAAGGGCATGAAGTTTAAGAATAAAAAAGCAGCTGCTTTTGGTAGTTATGGTTGGAGCGGGGAAAGCGTAAAACACCTATCAAACGATCTTAAAGATGCTGGATTCGAGGTTGTAAACGAAGGCCATAGAACATTGTGGATGCCAGATGAAGCCGATCTTAAAGCAGCAAAAGAGTTTGGCAAAGAGTTTGTAGAAAGCATAAAATAGATTAACTAATA
This sequence comes from Bacillota bacterium, assembly GCA_028708605.1. Classification (GTDB taxonomy): domain Bacteria; phylum Bacillota; class DTU065; order DTU065; family DTU065; genus DTU065. The sequence continues at coordinate 6,877 of JAQVYS010000032.1, read as the reverse complement.
GAAGCCACCGTTTTTTTATAGACGGTGGTTTTTTCTGCTAATAGCAATCTCCAAAATAAGAAGGGAGTTTTTGGATTTTGGCTAAAGAACTAATAAGAGTTAAGTCATAATTTCTAACAAAGTAAAGAGATAAATGTTTTGTTTTTGAGGTGATCTGTTTTGAAACTATATCTTGATCCACCACTACTTGGCAAAGTTAACATGGCAAGGGATCTTGAATTTGTAGAAAAGGCAGCAGAGACTGCCTCAGCCTATGTACGAATATATAGTTGGCAAAGACCTACAATAAGTCTTGGTCATTTCCAAAAGCCAGAGAAAGTACTTAATTTTCCTGCTTTAGAAAAACACAATATTGATTGGGTAAAAAGGCCAACTGGAGGAAGATCCGTTTTTCACTTTAGAGAAATAACATACTCAGTAGCACTACCAGTAGACTATCCTGGTCTTCCTTCTAGTGTAACTGAGGCTTACCGTTTTATTTCCGAACCAATCTACAAAGCCTTTGTTCAGGCAGGCCTTCCAGTTAAATGGGCAAGGCAAGAGGAAAATTTCTCTGAAGCATGTTTTTTAGCACCTGCAAGACATGAGATAATGCTCCAAGGTAAAAAAATAGTTGGCAGTGCCCAAAGGCGCAAAGCAAAAAGCGTTTTACAACATGGTTCTATTCTACTAGATGCACAGCCACGGATCTTTGCCGAATGTCTTTTAGGTGTAGATCAGGAAAATTTTATAGATCAACTCAGAAAGAAAACTATGGTGATTCCTGTAAGAGCAGTAGAGTTACAAAAATGTTTGATGGAGCAATTTAGAACCTTCTTTGTCTAGAGGTAAGGATTTAGATTCTATAGCCCTCAATATCGACAGGTTTCAGCCCACTATTTACAGCAACTTATGCAGCTTTTGTTCTGTTTTTTCAGCTAAGAAGGATAAAACTGCTAAATAGACAACATATACTAATACTAGGGAAAAGAGGAGAGGATCGCTTTGACTCTGAAACAGAAATTAAGTGTTTTGTTTCTGGTTGTTTTTCTAGTTTGTACCCTAGGAGCGCAAGAGATTTATATGGCTCCTAAGGCAGCAAAGGTTAATGTAGATGGCAAGCTTAATGAATGGAGCGAAGTTCCTGCAATAACCCTCGACCATGAAAGATACTTAGTTATACCTAACAGAGCCTGGGGCGGACCAGAGGATGTATCCGGGAAAATCTATGTTATGTGGGATGAAGAGTATCTTTATATTGCATGTGACATTACAGACAATGTAGTGCTTCAGGAAAAAGAAGGCTCTTATCTCTTCCAAGGAGATTGTGTTGAAGTCTATCTTCGCATGGACTTTCAAAAGAACGGGCTTTTTAACTATTACACGACAACAGACTTTCAATTTGGCTTTACTCCTGGCACAGATGCAAATGCTCCGGATTTTCATGTCTGGAATAATACCACAGCTTTAACTGATATAATAGTAGAAACCCAAAAAACAGACAAAGGCTATACTTTAGAGATGGCTATTCCTGCTTGGGAGATAGGAATATTTCTTGAAGAAGGATGGGAAATTGGTTTTGATGTAGCAATTGACGATGTAGACACTCAAGGCGCCGAAGACACAGAAATCCAGCTTTGCTGGAGCATGAAAGATACTGGCTGGCAAGATCCTACAGTCTTCCAACTGCTTATTCTTGAATGATACCTAAGAGCTCCTGGCAATCAGGAGCTCTTATTTCACCAGATATCAAATACAAACTCAAATAGAATATTTAAGATACTAAAAGAGGTTTGCAGGCTCTAAAGAGAAATACAATAATACTATGTAAATGGAAATCTTTTGTGAAAGAGGCGTAGCTGAATGGATCAACAACAAAAAAAAGCTCCAAAGTGGATGCTAAGACTGCAGATAGTTCTTGGTATATTACTGATTGTAGTATCAGTTTTTCTCTATTATGCACTCGTTCCTAGAGGTTTAGATGAAAAGATAGTCTTTGTTTTACTTGGTTTTGGTATTTTAAATCTCTTTTTTGGCCGCCTTTTGTTTATCTTACCTGAAAAGCAAAAAGAAAGAGTAGCGATGCTAAAGGAAGAAAAAGAAAGAGAACAAAGAAAAGAAGCCAAGAAAAAAGCCAAAGAAAGCAGTGCTAAGAAAAGTACAGCCAAGGAGAAAAAGAGAAAGAAATGAGTCCAGAGAAATTCTATATAGGTGATGTTGTTAGGATGAGAAAACCCCATCCCTGTGGTGGGAATACCTGGGAAGTAATGCGTGTTGGCATGGATTTTCGCATTCGTTGTCAAACTTGCGATCGGGTAGTGATGATTCCCAGAGTTAAATTTGAAAAAGGGCTCAAAGAGGTTATTAAAAGGAGTCCCATACCAGATGATGAGTCCTAAGGGAGGGGTATTTTGTGGATATAGGCATTGTTGGCTTGCCTAACGTTGGCAAGTCAACTTTATTTAATGCATTAACTAAAGCAGGCGCAGAGGTAGCAAACTATCCTTTTTGTACCATTAACCCGCAAGTAGGCGTTGTAGCGATACCAGATAAAAGGTTAAAGCAGCTTGGGGAATTACTTAAACCAGAAAAACTTACCCCAACTACTATAGAGTTTATAGATATTGCGGGGCTGGTTAAAGGTGCCAGTCAAGGAGAAGGCTTAGGCAATCAGTTTTTAGGTCACATTAGAGAAGTTGATGCAATCTGTCATGTAGTGCGTTTTTTTCAAAGCCCAAATGTGGTACATGTAGATGGAAAGCTAGATCCTTTAAGTGATGTGGAGATTATTGAAGCAGAACTTGCCTTGGCAGATTTAGAGACTGTAGAAAAACGCAAAGAAAAGACAGCAAAGAGCCTAAAGACAGGAAGACCTGAATACAAAGAAGAGATGGCTCAGCTAGATGAACTGACAGAGATTCTAGGCTCTGGGAAAAGACCGCCTCTTACTCCATTAACTAAAGAACTGCAGCTTCTTACTACTAAGCCCTGTATCTATATAGCAAACATGGATGAAGATCAGATTCAAGATCCTGACTTAGTACCAGAATATCGTGATTTTGTAGAGTATGTAGGGCAAAGTGGCAATGAAGTTATTCCTATTTCAGCTGACTTAGAGATGGGACTCTTAGAACTCGCTGAAGATGAACGTGCTGAGTATTTTGAAGCTTTGGGTATAACCTATATAAGTGGCCTTGAAAAACTCATCGCTAAAAGTTATGCGCTGTTAGATCTGATTACTTTCTATACAGTAAAAGGACCAGAAACTAGAGCTTGGACCTTAAAAAGTGGTACTAAAGCTCCACAAGCCGCCGGGAAAATCCATACTGATATGGAAGAGGGTTTTATTAAAGCTGAAGTCATTAACTTTAATAGGCTTGTAGATGCAGGATCTTTTACTCTGGCAAAAGACAAAGGAGAAGTTAGAGTCGAGGGAAAGGATTATTCAGTACAAGATGGAGATGTGGTACTTTTTAGATTCAAGGTTTAATGCAGGGTACAAATAGTGTTACTTAGCTCTTTTCTTCTGCTTTGTATAATTTGTTTAAGCCTAGGTTATCTATACAATTAATGGGATTAAACAAAAAAATAGGGCTGTCTAAGCTACTTGTGAATATCTGTTCAAAGTGGTATAATATGCCCGATGTCCCTGCTCTGTTCGAACAGAGCCATAGACCAAGGGGAGGAGGTGATTGACAGTGAGAGACTACGAAATGATGTATATTCTCAATCCCACTGTCGCTGACCAGGAGGAGACTTTAGAAGGAGCAATTACTAAGGTCAATACTCAGGTTACTGACAATGGCGGCGAGCTAGTAAACGAAGATCGCTGGGGCAAAAGAAGATTTCAATACGAAATTAACAAGATCAAAGAAGGCTATTATGTAGTTTTGAAATTCAAACTTGATCCTGAGGCCTTAGATGAGCTTAATCGTGTTTTAAAGCTTAATGATAACCTTGTCAGGTACATGATTATTAATGAAGAAGAAAAATAAAAATGGAGGGGTCTAGGGATGCTAAATCGAGTGATTCTAATTGGCAGACTAACCCGTGACCCAGAATTGAGATACACCTCGAATGGTAATGCTCAAGCTAGGTTTACCTTAGCAGTAGATAGAGACTTTACCAATCAACAAGGTGAACGGGAAGCTGATTTTATTCCTATTGTAGCTTGGGGTAAGCTAGGAGAAATAGTCGCTCATAATCTGGTAAAAGGGCGGTTAGTAGCTGTTGAAGGTAAAATAAGTGTAAGAAGCTATGAGGCTAAAGAAGGCGGTCGTCGGTGGGTTACCGATATCAATGCCGATTCAGTCAAATTCTTAGAACCAAAGGGTGGATTTTCCTCTGGCAATAGGGATGATAGCAGTAGCTTTGGTGACAAAGGCAATAACTTTGAATCTTCCGGCGATGATGGGTTAGATGAAGTTCCCTTTTAAAAGGAGGGTTTAACACCGTGGACAACAAGAGAGACAAAAAGAGACGCCGTCGTAGAAAGGTCTGTTCTTTCTGCGTAGATAAAATGACTTCAGTTGATTATAAAGATATCGGAAGATTGCGCCGTTACGTTTCTGAAAGAGGTAAAATCTTACCAAGAAGAATCAATGGTAACTGTGCACATCATCAAAGACAATTAACTCTGGCAATCAAAAAAGCACGTTTTATGGCACTCTTGCCATATGTAACAGAAGAGTAATAAGCGAGGAGGGTCGTAGCCCTCCTCTTTTTTGATTATACATTTACCGTATAAACTGATATGATTATTAGTGGAAAACCTTCCTGAGAACGGGTCTTAATGTTCTTTTTTAGCTACAGTTAAAGGGAATTGGCGAATACTGTGGAAATAACAGGGAATGTTATTTCCCCCAAGGGGGATTTGTTGTGGAGAAAAATCGAGAAATAGATATTGCACGTAATGTTAAAACTATTGAGTGGTTACGTACAGAAATTGTTTCTCATGTTGCTAATCTTTTTAAAGCGATGTGGCAAAATAGGGAAGAGTTAATATTAGATGCACTTGCAGGACTTATTATGGCAGCTTACTTACTCGGCAAGCGTTTAGGCATAACGTATTCAAAGCTCGACAGTAAAGTTGTAAATAAAGTTAAAGCGAGCATGCTTGAAGACCATGAAATCGAAAAATGGTATGGAGACATGAACAGCTTGTTGCATTTTTGGCAAGATAGACGAGGTGATGGTATTGACAGAAGAGAAAACTAGCTTTAGGTGGCTTGAGTATATAGTTCTTTTTTCAATGATGGTGTTAATCATCTCACTATCATTTATGTTGTTGCCATTTTCTATATTTTTGGCTGTACTCATTCCACTACCAGTTTTGATAGCAACATATAGGCATAATATGATACATGGAGTCGTTATTTCTGCTCTAGCTAGTATCTTCTTTATTTTTTTTGTCATGGATATAACTATAGTGATACTGATTGTTGCTTTAGCTACAGTTGGTATTGGTATAGGTGTAGCAATGAAAGAGAAACTAGATTATCAAAAAATACTCGCAGTTGGTGTTGTATCAGCTCTAATTACTGTCTCACTTATTGGACTGGGTCTATATTTAGCTACAGGCCAAACACCTACAGAACTCTTTGAAGGCACAACTGCCCAAATGATTGAAGATATCAGTTCAAGAGATCTACCTAATATGCAATTAGCTATAGATCAGGTTGAAGCTACGATAGCTTCTGTAAGGTTATTATTCCCATCTTTGATTATAATTGGAGCAGTGTTTGTGGCAGGAGCAAATTTCCTTGTAGGAAGCGCAGTTCTAAGACGGCTTAAGATGGAGGATGTACCTTCTCTTCCACCGATTACTAATTGGGCTTTTCCAGCTTGGTTATCAATAGTGTTTTTAGTACTATGGCCTTTATCTAGATTTAGTATTTTCCCTTCATCTATTGCGGTGATTATTGCTAACTTAACAAATGTATTTAGTTGGCTCTTAATAATTCAGGGACTTAGCATTATTTTGTCTTTTATGAAGTCAGTGAGAATGCCAACATGGATTAAAGTACTAATTATTCTTCCGTTATGGCTTTTTGGTGGATGGTTCCTATCTCTTTTAGGCGCACTAGATCCTTGGTTACGTTTTAGAGGGCGCTTAAGTAAGTATCAAGATGAACTAAAAGAGCAACGGGAAAAGAACAAGCGAAATTAGGAGGATTACCATGGAAGTTGTTTTAACTCAGGATGTAAAAAAGCTTGGTAAAAAAGGTGATTTGATTAAAGTTAATGAGGGATATGCTAGAAACTATCTGATCCCTAAAGGACTTGCAGTCTTAGCAACAGATGGCATAGTAACTCAAATAAATCAAAAGAAAAAAGCTGAAAAGAAGGCAGAGCAACAGGCTAAAGCAAATGCAGAAGCATTAGCTAATAAACTCAAGGGCCAGTCAGTAACTTTGAAAGCTAAAGCTGGAGAAAAGGGCAGGATCTTTGGCTCTATAACTGCTGGAGACGTAGCATCTGCTATCAATAAAGAGTTCAATTTAAATATAGATAAAAAGAAATTACAGATAGATTCAATTAAAGAGTTAGGTACTTTTGAAGCAAAATTAAAGCTTTATCCAGAAGTCAGTACTGAAGTAAAAGTGGTTGTTGTAGCAGAATAGAAGTGAGCCTCCTTTGAGGCTCACTTTCTTATCGTGCGCCATGCATGTCGATTAACTAGGTGGTGAAAGTCCACTATGGGGGTTTGTAGTTACCAACCATTAGCCAAGAGATGCTTCACTTTTGCTCTTGTCATTCTATATAAATTGTCCTAGATATTCCTTGCTCGAGATATAACTTGGAGACCAAAACATTGTATCTAAAATTTTACACAAGATTATGGACTTGACTAGGTGATGTTTATATTTGAAGCAGATGATGTTAAAAGCAGCGCCAC
>JAQVYS010000031.1 GCA_028708605.1 Bacillota bacterium | reverse complement strand
ATTATAGTCTACAAAAGACAAGAAAGCAAGACTTAACTTTTAGAAAAATACAATTCTTTTTTATCCACTATATAAAAGTAACTGCAATCACACCTGTAATATACAAGAAATACCTTCTACAAAACACACTCTATTAATACGCAGAATCATCACTAAAGGAAAAAACAGAGGTTTATTTACTCGAAGCAATATAAACCTACTGTAACTAGGCGAGATTACCTATCCTAAATAGCTTTTATAACAAACCAAAAATAGGCAAAAAAGCCTAATTATTACCCTTATTATGACAAATTTTACTCTAAAATCTACCAGAAGACCACCTTTTGTTTACATACTGTTTCAAAGTCATCAAAATGAAAGTCAGCTCTGCAAACTAGCAATTACTTTTGCACCTAACCTTATTATACGATTTCTTTACGATTGGCTCTTTACTTCATGAGCCTTTTTTAATATTTCCTCTGCGTGCAAAATACTCTGTTTAGAGTTCTGTCCAGCTAACATTCTCGAAAGTTCCTCAACTCTTTCATTCATACTTAAAGACTTTAAGCTGGTAAAGGTGCGGCCTTTTTCCTCTCGTTTTTCAATGTAAAAATGGGTGTCAGCAAAAGCAGCAATTTGAGGCAAGTGTGTTACACACAAAACCTGGTGATATTTTGCTATTGCAGCTAGCTTCTCTGCCACAGCCTGTCCTGTTTTCCCGCCAATACCTGCATCAATCTCATCAAATATTAAAGTTGGTATTCTATCACTACCAGCTAAAGTTAACTTAAGGGCAAGCATTAAGCGTGAAATCTCACCGCCACTTGCAATTTTACTGAGAGCTTTTGGATTTTCACCTACATTCGCACTAAATAAAAACTCGATATTTTCAAGACCACCTAAATGAGGCAGATATTGCTTGCCAAAGGCAGGTATTCCTTTGGAATCCAATTTTCTCTCAAAATTACACTCTATGGTTGCCTTTTCCATTACTAGATCCTTAAGTTGTATTTCAACACCCTTTTTCAATCTTGCAAACGCTTCTTCGCGAAGCATAGATAACTTTTGTGCATAGGTTCCAAGCAAAGTTGCAGCCTCTTGAATATCCTTTTCCAAGGTGGTCTCTGACTTGTCATCTTCATCAAGCTCAAAAAGCTGATCTTCTAATCGTTTACTAAGAGCAATTAATTCCTCAACTGAGGCGCAATTATACTTTCGTTGCAGATTTTCAATTATAAAGAGTCTCGACTCAATATGATCTAAGCGCTGCGGATTAAACTCAATAGTATCAGCATATAAGCTAAGATCTCGTGCTAGCTCTTCTAGCCTATAGAGACAATCGCTAGCTTCTTGCAGAAAGGCTTCAGCTTCTTTATCGATTCCAGAAAGCTTACTAAGATTACTATTAATGGTTCTTAGCGGATTTAAAACCTCAATACTATCAGCATCATAGCCACTATTAGAAAGCAGCTGCGCTGACTCAAAGCTCAATTTGTAAAGAGTATCAGCGCTTTTGAGCTTTTCTCGCTCTAGGTCGAGCTCCTTTCTCTCGCCTTCCTTTAGTGTAGCTCTTTGAAGCTCATTAAGCTGAAATTCTAAAAGCTCTTTTTGTTTTTTGCGTTCAAGACTGAGATTAGTGATTTTAGCTAGGCGCCTTTTTAATGTCTGCCAAGTGTCGTATTGGGTTACGTACTCACTTCGTATATTCCTTAGATTTTCTCCTCCAAACGCATCAAGAAGTCTAAGATGATTTTCAGGGTAAAGTAAAGACTGATGTGCATGCTGTCCATGTAAGTCAACTAGTTTCTTACCAAGATCAGAAAGAAAGCCTACTGTGCTAGATCGACCATTTACATAGCAGCGGCTTCTTCCGTCCAAACTTATTTCCCTAACGATGATTAATACACCCTCTAGCACTTCAAAACCAGACTCCTCACAGATCTCCCTTGCGCCATCAATTCTATCGATATCAAAGACGCCCTCGATTCTGGTTTTTTCGCTCCCGCTTCTAATCATCTCTTTTGTGGATCTTGCACCAAGAAGAAGGCTTACCGCATCTAGAAGAATAGACTTACCTGCACCAGTTTCACCGGTTACAATGTTAAGCCCTGGGCCAAACTCGAGTGAAAGTTTGTCTATCAGAGCAAAATTCTCCACATTCAGTTCTAAAAGCACTGCCTTCTCACCTTCCTAGCTTCTTAAACCTTCAAGATCTTGGATTACATTAAATACAGCCTCTATTGGTTTTACTACGCATAAAATCGAATCATCACCAGCAACAGTTGCTAAAATGCCTGTAATACCCATATCATCTATCACTGCTGCTACACCTTGTGCAGTCCCTGCTAAAGTCTTAATTACCACTAAATTAAGCGAAGAATCGATATTAAGTACTGCCTCCTGGAAAATGCGACGAGCTCTTTTTAAGTCTTCAGGTTTATCGAGAGTATCAGGAGGTGGAGCGTAGCGATAGCGTCCATCACCTACTGCTACCTTAATCAGCCTTAGTTCCTTTACGTCACGGCTTACAGTTGCCTGAGTTACATCTATTCCCATTTGTCTCAAGCGCTCAGCGAGCTGCTCTTGAGTGTCTAGGGCTTCTTTTTTAATAAGCTCTATAATTAAGGTCTGTCTCTTAGACTTCATGTGCTAACCTCCCTTAGTTTTCTGGAGTATTGGGGTTTCTAGATACTTGAAATCTCCCTCGCAAAACATCGTAAAATGTTCTAACATTAAGTTTTGCAAACATCAAGCGTTCTGAAGCTGCTTCTACCAAGAGCTCATCACCTTTTTTAAGAGAGGCTTTTAATACACCGTCAACAGATAGTAGCACTTCTCCATCACTTTCATTAACCCTAATGCTAAATCTATGTTGAACTCCCACAACTATGGGCCTTGCAGAAAGCATATGAGGACAAACTGGCGTAAGTAACATGCATGAAACATCAGGATCTACTAAAGGACCACCAGCTGACAGAGAATAGGCGGTAGATCCTGTTGGGGTTGCAACTAGCATACCATCTGCAGGGTATTGTCCTACAAAGCTGTCATCGACAAAGACATCGAAATAGATCAGTCTTGCTGCTGCACCTCTAGAGAGAACGGCGTCGTTGAGACAGTAGAAAGGACCTTCACAGTTAGCTCGCTTTGAACTAACTATAGTTCTAATCAATAACCGTTCTTCAATACTGTAGTTGCCTTCTGCAATAGCTTTGGCATATTTTTCTACTTCGTCTACTTCGATTTCAGTTAAAAAGCCAATATGCCCTGTATTAATCCCTAAAAGAGGTATTTTCTTGACTCTAGCATCTTGAGAAGCTTTAAGTATAGATCCGTCACCACCAACAACGATGATTAGATCTGCTGCATCTAGAGCAGTCTCGCTTGCATATTTAAGCATATCACCAGCAGTAGCATCTTCTTTAGGAATTAAAACTTTCGCACCATATTTTTCTAGTAGTTCGGCTGCTTTGGTAGCAACAGCTAAAGCTAACGGCTTACCTGTATGTGGCATTATTGCAATAGTTTTTTGGGGTCTCAAGCGAGATACCTCCCTTCATTTAATTACCATTCGTCTAAAATCATGGTATTACCTGCATGTAAGCATTATCTATAACAGACTTTAGATTTCTATTAAAGTCTGTATTTTTTTGCATTCTAAACCAACCTAAAAATTCGATATTTCCACTCCCTCCAGCTAAAGGTGAATAGGTAATATCCCAGATATGTAGACCGGCACTTTTAGCTGATTTAATAACGTTTTCCAGAACCTCTAGATGAACTCTTGGACTCTTTACGATTCCACCTTTTTTAACGTTTTTAGGCCCTGCCTCAAACTGAGGTTTGATTAAAGCTATAATGTGGCTGTCTTCTTCTAAAAATAAAGGCAGCCTATCAAGAAACTTTGTCAGAGAAATAAAGGAAACATCAATGGTAATCAATTGGAACTTACCTACACTTTCTGGGACAAGTTCTCTAATATTGGTTTTTTCCATTGAAATTACCCTAGGATCGGTCTTTAGAGATTCTACTAGCTGACCTATACCTACATCAACTGCTACAACCTCTTTTGCACCATTTTGTAGCAGACAGTCAGTAAAGCCACCAGTAGACGCACCAATATCGAGGGCTCTTAGACCTTTTACATCTAGAGCAAAGGTATTAAGCGCGTGAAGAAGCTTAAATCCCCCTCTACTTACAAACCTAATTTCCTCGACTTTAACCTCGATTCTTTCTGTGCCTTTTAGAGAAAAGCTGGCTTTTGCCAGCTTGTCATCTACTTTAACTTTACCGTTTTTAATCGCATCTTTGGCTTTAGAACGGCTAGGGAAATAGCCTTTAACCACGAGATATTGATCTAATCTCACTTAGATGCCACCTCCGGTACAATACGCATCAAACCTAAAAATTGTTTAATACTTTCTGTAACACTTTCTAAATCAAGACCCAAGTATTGATTTAGATCAGAGATTGAGCCAGAAGGAATAAAACTGTTTGGAAGACCAATACACTTGACCTTTGCAGAGATTCCATTTCTATTTAGTGCCTCAAGCACAGCGCTTCCTAAACCGCCATCTAATGTATTGTTTTCTAAGCATACTAGTGGCTGATCTGCTAGAGAGCATAGGAGCGTCTCATCTAAAGGCTTAATCGACCGAATGTTAACAACTCCTATATCGAAGCTCTCTTTGGCAAGTTCGCTTTGAACCTTCAATGCTAGATCGACCATAATGCCTTCTGCAACTATATTTACATGCCTTCCCCTACTTAAAACCTCAGCTTTGCCTGGGGTAATATAACGTCTGTTCCTAGGAAAAACCATCGCAGTTTCTTGTTTTGGATATCTAATTGCCACAGGACAATCAAGCTGGAAGGCTGTATGAAGCATATCTGCAACTTCTGTTCCGTCTTTAGGGGAAAAGAGCACTAAATTTGGTACCGTCCTAAGGAAAGAAAGATCAAAGATACCGTGATGAGTTGGTCCATCAGAACCCACAAGACCAGCCCTATCTATTGCAAAAACTACTGGTAGATTAGATAGACATACATCGTGGATAATCTGGTCATATGCTCTTTGCAAGAAGGTTGAATATATAGCGACTACCGGCCTTTTACCCCTAGCAGCAAGACCTGCAGCAAAGGTAACTGCGTGCTGCTCCGCAATGGCAACATCAAAAAACCTTTCAGGGTATTTTCTTGAAAACTCTAAAAGCCCAGTACCCTCCGTCATTGCTGCCGTGATTCCTACAATATCTTCGTTTTGACTAGCTTCATCTAGCAAAGCTTTCGCAAAGCAGCTGGTAAACGTAGTTTTGCTTTCAGCCTTACTTTTACCTGTTTCAATATCAAAAGGCCCAACCCCGTGAAACTTTGATGGAGATTCTTCTGCAGGTATGTAGCCTTTACCTTTTTTAGTAATTACGTGAACTAAAACCGGTCCTTTAATTGCTGCTGCTTCACTAAAAACTTTACACATTTGTTGAATATTGTGACCATCTATTGGCCCAAGGTAAGTAAAGCCAAGCTCCTCAAAAAACACACCAGGAACTAACATATATTTAAACATATTTTTTGTCTTCTCAATAACTTTTGCTAAAGGTTTCCCTACTAAAGGCACTCTGTCCAAAGCATTTTGGACATTAGATTTAAATTTCGAATAGCTAGGAGCTGCTCTTAAGTCAGATAAATAACGAGACAAAGCACCTACGTTTTGAGCTATAGACATCTCGTTATCATTCAAAATCACAGTCAGATCACTTTTAAGATGACCAGCGTGATTAAGACCTTCGTAGGCCATTCCTCCCGTAATTGAGCCGTCACCAATGATAGCTACAACTTTATAATCCTCGTTACTTAGATCCCTGCTTGTTGCCATACCTAGAGCAGCAGAGATGCTTGTAGAACTGTGACCTGTTGCAAAAGCATCATGAATAGATTCTTCTGGCTTTGGAAATCCAGAGATGCCATCAAGCTGCCTTAGAGAAAAGAAAGCGTCTCTTCTTCCCGTCAGCAATTTATGGGTATAGCACTGATGCCCTACGTCCCAAACAAGCTTATCCTTAGGACTCTCAAAGACCCTATGAACTGCTAAAGTCAATTCAACAACACCTAAATTGGGCGCTAAATGACCGCCATTTAAAGAAACAGTGTAAAGGATCTCCTCTCTGATCTCTTTGGCAAGTATATTTAACTCGTGATAAGAATAAGCTCTTAAATCAGACGGATTTGTGAGCTTATCAAGAAGTCTACTCATTTAGACTACCTCTATTCTATACGATTCTTCTTATGGTTGTTTTTCTTTATTTCGGTTAGATTAAGACCTGTAAATCTCTCAAAATAATAGATGACTTTACCGACAAGATAGATAATATTTGTCGCCTTTTTAATTGCTATGGATTTTCCAGCTCTTTTTAGACCAACGGTTAAAGATGCCGACATCGCGGCTATGAATATCTTTAATATTTCACTAGTTGTAGATAATCTAAACGCAATTGTAGCAGCTGCTGCACCAGCAAGAGTGCCACAGATATCGCCAACTACATCATTACAAAAGGAAGCCACACTGTCAGCATTTCTTGTCAGCCAGATTGCTTGCTTTGCCCCTGGAACCTTATTTCCTGCCATAGCATGAAGTGGAGCCTCTTTAGCCGCAGCAACTGCAGTGCCCACTAAATCAAATAGAACCCCAACTAAAACTATGCAAATCAAAAGCAGTAAAGAAGGCCAAAGCCCTACCCTAGCCAACAAGGAATCCGATCCCGCATTTAGGAAAAAGCTAACAATCAAGACCATTAAAAAAGTATTAACCACACTTCGCCAATGATCTGCCAAAAATCATCACTCTCCAAAGTAATCAAGTAAAACTAAAATCTCAACACTTAACATAACAAAGTATATCATTGCAGATTAATACCTGCAAGAATCGATAAATGAGTAAAAAAAGCTGAAGCTAGGCTTCAGCTTTTTTTAAGTATATGTAACCAGGGAGGTGACCACTTCCTAGGTAAATTCTACGGCTTAAGGTCTAGCTGGCTTTCCCAGAAGCCTCACTTCGCGTCGCCACGTAAGCGGTTCCCCTTTAAGGGCTTCTCTGCTCTGTCGCCAGAAGCAGGGCTAGATTACCACTGAGGCCGTACTTTAATCCCCAAGAAGCGTATTGACAAACAGCCTAGGAGTTTTCCCCTACACCAGTTTTCATATCATCTAGCCTCTTTTGCAGGATTGATTTCAAATAGCGCTGGGCTAATAACTGCGGATCCAGCAGTCAAAAGCTTGAACCTATTCTCCCTCTTCTCCCACTCAAGGCAGGCTACACTGCATGTAACAATTTGGCACGTTAGGCGGCTATATCACATTGCAGGTTCTTCCTAAGCCGCAAGATCTGCCCATGGCTTTCACTCGCATACTTAGGTCTCCACGAAGAAGGGTCCACGCCCACATGCCTTTGTGGATCGCCCCTCTTCTTAACCCCCAGCATAAGCCCAAGACTGGGCGTCTCAAGCCAACACCAGGGACTTCATCGATATGCCCTTTAACGGATTTTTAGGCCCGTCTTCGATGATAGAGCTGATGACTAGGATACTGTGTCACCTCAACCTCTAGCGAAATTATATCATTTACAGATTAAAAACGCAACTAGAATGCCTAGGAAAGCTCCAGCAAACACTTCATAGGGTGTATGTCCTAAAAGCTCTTTCAACCTTGCCTGCTTTAACTCACCTGTATGAATTAACTCGTCGATAAGCTTATTTAGAATTGAAGCTTGTTTGCCAGCAGCACGCCTAAGACCAGCTGCATCATACATAACAATCATAGAAAACACAAAACAAATTGCAAATGATGTACTATCGAAGCCTTCAACAAGACCTACAGCTGTAGTAAGTCCTGCAACAAAAGCTGAGTGTGAGGATGGCATTCCACCTGTTCCTAGAAAATGCTTCCAGCTAAATCCGCCTCTACGTCTAATAGATGTAAAACCTTTTAAAAATTGCGCAATTGCCCAAGCAATAAATGATGAGCGCCAAACTAGATTTCCCCAAACAAGGCTTAATATATTCAAGCAGTCATCCCCCTAAAGCAAAGTCAAACAAGGTTAGCCTTGTCAATTCCACTCTCACTTTAATTGTTCCTAAATAAAATAAAGTCAGCAAACTCTTTTAGAATCTGCTCTCCGGGTAGTCCTTTAGCAGTTTCTTTTGCTTCTAAAACATTCTTCTCTGCTAAAACTTTAGCTTTTTCCATACCTAAAAGACTAACATAGGTGTTCTTGCCAGAAGAAGCGTCTTTCCCAGGAGTTTTACCAAGACTGTCTTTAGTTCCAACAACATCGAGTATATCGTCTGTGATTTGAAATGCAAGACCAATCTTTTGACCATAAGAAGATATTTGAGACAAAAGCCCTTGCCTTCCTGCTGAAAGAGCACCTAGCTTTAAGGAAACAGTTATTAGTGCCCCCGTTTTTTTTGTGTGTATAGTCTTTAAGTCTTCAAAAGTGATGTCTTTATTTTCGGCCTCTAAATCTAAAACCTGTCCGCCTACCATCATATCTGCGCCAGATGCTATAGCTAGTTCTTTTACGGCTTGAAGTGTACAGTTTTTTTGTTCTGTAAGAACCTCAAACGCTCTAGCGATTAGTGCATCTCCAGCCAAAAGCGCTATAGCCTCGCCAAAAGCCTTATGACAAGATGGTTTGCCTCTACGCAAATCATCGTCGTCCATACATGGGAGGTCGTCGTGGATTAAAGAATAAGCATGAATCATTTCCACTGCGCAGGCTGCGGGCAACGCTAACTCTTCTTTTCCATATGCTCCTAGAAAGCAAAGTGCGCTTCTCAGCCTTTTTCCTCCTCCCAAGGTAGAATACCGCATAGCCTCATAGATAATAGGAGGATCTTTGACGATTAGAAGTCTGTCTAGTTCCTCTTCGACTTTTGTTGCTGCTAAATTGAGATAATCCTTTGCTGTAGATATGTCTTTCATTTAATTGCCCCCAATTGATCTTTATTCATCCTCTGCTTCTCTAGTCTCTGTCAATTGGCTTAATCTTTGGCTCGCGCTATCTAAATTCGACTGCAACTCTTTTGCAAGCTTAGAACCTTCTTCATATAATTTCAAGAGTTCTTCTAAGCTATTTTCATCTTCTTCTAACTGGTTGACAATCTGTTCAAGACGCAAAAGAGATTTCTCGAAGTTTTTCATACTTGAAGTTGATTTAGCCATCTGCTTTATCCTCCTTACGAGTGCTTTCTACAACCGCCTCTAAGGTACCATCTTTGAGATTTACTGAGATCCTATCCCCAGATGTAACATCCTTTATGCTTCTTACAATCTGTTTTTCTTTCAAAACAACGGCATACCCTTTTTTTAATACATTCTCTGGACTTAGGAGTTCTAGTCCATAACGCAAGCTGTTAAACATTTCTTTAATTTCACTAAACCTTCTAAAGGTAAGATTGTCAAGTTTTAAAGCATGTCCTTTAACCTTTTCTTTAAAGCTATCTATTCTCTTACCTGGATATAGATCTCTAAAGGTATTTTCAAGCTGCTTAAAATCCTTATCCTTGATCTCAAGATTATATAAAGCCGTAGACCTTAAAAGTGACTCTAAAGACTTTAGTCTCTCTTTTAACCTCAAGAGTTCTTTTGCTGGCTCATGTTGATTAATCACTGCAGCAAAATCTCTAAGGGTCTTTTCTTTTTCCATCAACGCCTGCAGGGCATAGTTATAAAGACTGCGTTCCAAAGCATTTACCCTATCAGCCACATCTTTGATATCTGGGACAGCTACCTCAGCTGCACCTGAAGGTGTCGGAGCAGCATAGTCTGCTACTAAATCTACAATAGTGCGGTCGATCTCATGACCAACACCTGTAATTACGGGAATCGGCGATGCAAATAGAGTCTTTGCAACCTCTTCGTCGTTAAAAGCCCATAAATCGTCAGATGAGCCCCCTCCTCTTGCAAGGATTAGAATATCTAAGTCCGCCAAAAAGGCTTTGTTGAGGGCTTTAATGATACTAGCCGGAGCCTCTGTTCCTTGTACAAGGCAGTCAAAAAGCTGGATGTTTGCAACTGGCCAGCGTTTTCCTGCTACTCTTTTGATATCACCTATTGCTGCACCAGACCTTGAAGTAACTACTCCTAGCTGAAAAGGATACTCCGGAAGAGTTCTTTTTTTAGCAAAATAGCCTGCTTTTTCTAGGCGTCCTATTCGGTCTAAAAGAGCTTGTCTATATGCTCCTTGGCCAGCGCTTTCAACTTCCGTTGCAAGCATTTGGTATACGCCCCTAGCTCTATACACAGCTACAGAACCTTTGACTAAAACCTCCATACCTGAGGTTAAAGTAAACTTTAAATGGCGAGCTTGTGAGGCAAAGAGCACGACTTTTAATACAGCTTCATCATCTTTTAAGTTGAAGTACCAATGGCCCATACTCGACCTTGTGCATTCGGCTATTTCTCCTTTTACCCATACAGCTTTTAAATCAGGGGCATATTCTAGTTTTTCAGCAATCTTTTCGGTTAGTTCTGCTACGGTGTATACGGTTTCTGAACTCACTTGGTTGCCCCTCCTTATCTTATTCAAGATAAACAGTATTATTTAGCGATTTTACTTTAACTCCAGAATCAGCCACAATAATGGTGCTTACCGAACAATTATCTATAATAAAGCTTGAACGGTTTTCCTGAGAGATCCCGAGTAGATGACAGATCAAAGCTTTGATTATGCCACCATGTGTGACTAAAACAATATTGTCACTGCTATGACGCTTTATTAGAGAGTCCCAGATATTATAGACTCGTCTTTCAATCTCACTTCTCGTCTCTCCACCTGGATACCCGTAATTGTGTCCAGTTCTAACCCACTCAGGGTAGTTTCTTTTTACTTCATGCCACTTTAAGCCCTCAAGCTCACCTACATCCACTTCCCGAAGGCTTGGCAAAATCTTAAGCTTGAGATTTATAGCTTGCGCTACATAATCTGCAGTTTGCACTGCCCTTTTTAGGTCACTGGTATAGATTGCATCTATCTTGTTGTTTTCTAGATACCTTGCAAGCTTTGTCGCTTGTTTAACACCTTCATGACTTAAGGGGATGTCTAAATGACCTTGAAAACGATTTTCTAGGTTATACTGCGTTATGCCGTGCCTTACAAGATAGATACTGCCCATAATACTACCCCCTTAAAAATGTTGCAAATGCCACACCTAAGGCGTTGTCACCTGAAGCCTCTATCGAGGCGAAATGGAGTTTGGCTTTTTTTTCGAGATCTGTCTTTAACCTATTTTTAATAAGCTCATTTGCCATTACTCCACCTACAAGCAGAACATCCTCCACATCATGCTCTTCGATTAGTCTTCTTAACACCCTGCTTACTGATTTGGCAACAGCCAAAAGAGCAGCATAGGCTATTTCTTCATCTTTAGTGCCCTCTTTTACTAAAGCCTTTACTTTGGCTTCAGGTCCTGAATAAGAGATGGTCGTTTCCTTAACAGTAACACCAATTCTAAGATCAGTTTTTTTTGCTAGTTTTTCGAGATAAGGTCCCGCGGGAAAAGGTAGTCCAAGTAATAGGCCAGTTCTATCTAAAAACTGACCTGCACTAATGTCACTTGTTCTCCCAACTTCCCGAACTACTAACTCACTGTTTTGCCAGGTTACTAACAGAAATTCTGTTGTTCCCCCTGAAAGATGCAGCGATATAAAAGGTTTGTCAATAAGGTTTTGATTCTCGTAGAGTCCTGCCCAGATGTGGTTTTCTTGATGAGATAGAGATAGATAGCCCCTCTTTGCAGCGAAAGCCCTAACAAAAGATTCTCCTACTACAAAGCATGGCATGTAACTTCCCTTAACTGGCCTAGGTCTTGTTGTTACACCAAACCTTACATTTTTTAGCTCTCCAAGCTCTTCAAACATTGGAGGAAGAGCTTTTAAATGCTGAAAAACCGCCTCTTGCTGTCTTAACCCCAGCTTACCCTGAGGTACTATGAGCAAGGGGCGGCGTTGATAAATAATCTGACCAGTTTCATCTAATAGACAACAACTAGTGCGATAGTTACTAGTATCTATGCCAAGAAAGCCTTCTGTATAACTTGCTAGTTTATTCATCTTTTTCACGGAACGCTCGTCCTAAAACCCCATTGACAAATCTACCTGCTTCTTCACCACTGTATTTTTTAGCAAGTTCAACAGCTGCATTAATGGCATAAGCAACAGGTGTTTCAGAGTATTTCATTTCATACAAAGCCAAACGCAAAATATTACGTTCTACATAACCTATACGTTCAAGCTTCCATTCACGACTAGTTTTTTCAATAAGATTATCTAAATCTTCACGCCTTTGCCAAACTTCCTCAACTAACTTACGTTCTGGCTCTTCAACTAATGGATCTGCATAAGTAAACACTTCGTCTAAATCCTTGCCTGTAAGCTCTGTTTGATAGAGTAGTTCGACAGCTCGTTCTCTTTTTGTGTATTTGTTTGCGCCATCATCCATTGCGATTTCGCCACAACCTTTCCCACAAATCAGACAAAGTTTCTCTATTGTCTACCTGCTTGCCGAGATAAAACCCAATAAAGATAAAAATTGCTATCACTAATGACCTAAAAAAGCCATAATTTAGAATGACTATTGCCATAAAAAACCCAAATATAACGCCTAGGATTCTTCCTTTGTAGGGAGAGAGCCGATCGAGTATCTCTTTAATAGTTGACATCTAACTAAGCCCCCAAACACAAACGCTTTTAACTAACTCGCTGTGGTTTGCTTTCTTCCACTCCACTTATTCTTACTTCAACACTGCTTACTTTAGTACCAAGTGAATCAGCTACGTACTCTAAAACTCTTTCTTGTACCATCCTTGCTATCTCAGCGGTCTTAATATTAGCTTTGGTAGTCAAATCCAAGAAAATATGCAAGCCATCTTCTCTTGATCTGAGCCGTGATCTTACTGAAACTACTCCATCTATGCTTTGGGCTGCGCGGTCGCTATAGGCTTTAACAACTCTCTCCGAAATATTCACTCGACCGATTTCATTTTCAGCAACAATTCCAACTTCTTCCTCTTTTGTGCCAAGCCATCTTCCTGCAAGATAAAAGGCTATCACACATAAAAGAGCTCCGGTAACAAAACTAACAACAAGTCCTGTAGAGGTCAAAAACGCATACAAGTTTAAAAGAGAGTTTTGAAAGTCTACACCTAAGCCAATCAACAAGGTGGTAATACCTAAAACTGCTAAAACTAAGGATGCTAAGAAAATGAGGACCTTATCAAGCCAATTCATCTTTTCTCCTCCCAACGTCGCAAACTAAAGGTTTTTACTCAAATTATCTCTGCATGCTTGTCCCAAACAAAAAGAACAAGTGACCTACCCCTCCCTATGGGAGGGGTCTTAAACACTTATTTTACCCTGGTTTCCTTTTCTTCTGGCTCCTCTGTTTGTGGGAAATGAATTCCTTGAACATGGATATTTATCTCCACGACTTCTAAACCTGTCATGCTTTCAATTGCCTTTTTAACATTCTCTTGCACCTTTGTTGCAACATCAGGGACTCTGTAGCCATACTCCAAAAAGAGTGCAATATCTACGGCTACTTCAACTTGGCCTACTTCAACCTTGACTCCCTTAGAGAAGTTCTTGCGTCCAAACATGTCGTAGATTCCACCAGTTATACCACCACTCATGCTGTGTACGCCGTCAACCTCACTAGCTGCAAGGCCTGCGATAATACCAACTACTTCATCGGCAATACGCACTTGGCCAAGGTCGGATCTTGCTGTGTTTACTAAAATTTGTTCACCCATCAAATACACCTCCCGACCTAATTCACTTATTAGTATATCAATTTGGAAAGAAAATGACAATTAGTGATCTTTAAGTATGTGTTTGGCTATAAAGGCTGTATCAATATCTCCCTTAATAAAATGTTCATTTTCTAAAACTTTTTTATGAAAAGGAATCGTAGTAGATATACCTTCGACAATAAACTCGTCTAAAGCTCGCCTCATTCTACAGATTGCTTCTTCTCTATCATTACCCCAAACTATCAGCTTTGCAAACAATGAATCGTAGTAGGGTGGAATATCATATCCGGCATATACTGCTGTATCAACTCTTATGCCTGTTCCCCCCGGCAATAAAAATCCTTGAATTGGTCCTGGTGTTGGTCTAAAATCCTTCGAAAGATCCTCAGCGTTGATCCTGCACTCGATAGCATGTCCTCTGATCTCTACATCCTCTTGCTGTAGGGAAAGTGGCTGGCCCGCTGCTACTTTAATCTGCTCTTTAATCAGGTCTAAACCTGTTACCATCTCTGTGACAGGATGTTCTACCTGAATGCGGGTATTCATCTCCATGAAATAGAAATTACCCTGCCGATCAAGCAAAAATTCAATGGTTCCAGCGTTAGTGTATCCTGCAGCTAGAGCTCCTTTAATGGCAGCCTCTCCCATCTTCTTTCTCAAACTATCGTCTACTGCTACTGAAGGAGATTCTTCCAAAACTTTTTGGTGCCTTCTTTGCAATGAGCACTCTCTTTCACCAAGATAGATGCCGTTTCCGTGTTCATCAACTAAAATTTGCATTTCGATATGTCTTGGATTTTCAACATATTTTTCCAAATAAACTTCCGCTGAATCAAAGGTTGCTTCTGCTTCAGTGCGTGCTAGATCATAAGCTTTTTTAAGATCGGCTTCTGTTTTAGCAACACGCATCCCACGGCCTCCGCCACCTTGTGCAGCTTTAACTATAACGGGATAGCCCACTTCTTTTGCAAAATTCATAGCCTCTTTTAGGTTGCAAAGTGTACTCGGTGAGCCTGGAATAACAGGAACACCAGCTTCTTTCATTAATTTTTTAGCCTTTGCTTTATCACCAAGTAAAGCCATGACGTCTTTTGTCGGTCCGATAAACTTAAAACCATTTGCACTACAAACTTCTGCAAACTCCGCATTTTCTGCAAGAAACCCATACCCGGGGTGAATTGCATCTGTTCCAGACACAATTGCGCTACTTATAATATTAGGGATATTAAGATAGCTCTTAGACTGAGTTGGCGGTCCCACACAAAAAGCTTCATCGGCAAATTGCACATGTAAGGACTCTTTGTCTGCTTCCGAGTAAATTGCTACGGTTTTTATTCCCATCTCTTTTGCAGAACGAATAATCCTTAAAGCAATCTCTCCTCTATTTGCAACTAGAATTTTACGAAACAATCACAGCCACCCCCTTACACCCTCTCGAGCAAGAATAGTGGCTGGTTGTACTCTATAGGTTGCCCATTTTCAACGAGAATCTTGACAATTCTCCCCCTAAATTCTGATGTGATCTCGTTCATCAGCTTCATTGCTTCGATGATGCAAAGAGTATCCCCTACTTCAACTACAGTTCCTTCTTTGACAAATGGATCTGCATCAGGTGCAGGGGCTCTAAAGAATGTGCCAACCATAGGGGAGGTAATAGTCATCATCTCCTGATCGATATCTCTAGCAACTATTTTGTCTTCTAACTTTTTATGATCGTCCAAAACAGACTCCGCACCTCTAACAGGCACTGGCCTTTTTGGAGTAATAGCCTGAGATTGCTCTTTTTCTAATATTAATTTAAAACCATTTGGATCCTCGATCTCTAGTTTTGCTAGGTTGCTTTCATCAAGGAGCTTAATAAGATCTCTGACATCCCTTAAATCCATAGATTTGCCTCCTTATAACTTATTATTAGCTAAAATGGTAGTTTAGTTTCTTAGTTAGTCTAATAGACTTATATAAATTTAAACAGTTACAATAAACTTCAATTAGTAGCTGCATATATAAGTTCGTTATAAGGAAAGCGTATTCCTTCTAGTTTTACTATCGTCTAAATACTTGTAAGAACGATCTGATCTCTGCCAAAGGTTGTTAGATTGTAGAGGATCTCGCCAATAGCCTCTACCTTGTCTTTGGTGAGGTTTTTAGCAATAACCTTTACTAGACTGTCTTCGATAGATATTACAGTATCTCCATAACCCTTTGCTTTTAATATGCCTTCTAGTTCCTCTTCTTTGCTAGTATTTCTTGTCTGATTTAAAAGCTCTAAGGAGGCATCTGCATTACCTGCTTGTGCTAATTTTTCTAAACCGATTTTCGCGTTTTCTCTAGCAATATCTCTGCTTAGCCTGTACTCGACTATCGGATCATAATAGGCTGCAACTTGTATGGTATCTTCGCTTTCAGGTGGAATCTCTTTTGGATCTAAAAAGGGGTCACCTTCAGGAATATCAAAGTTGGTGTAGCTACTATAATCTACTGGATCATCAGTAGTTCTGTTAAAAACTGGTAAACTAAGAGGTAAGTTTGCTATCACTTCTTTGCCCCCAAAATTCCACCAAACAGTAACTCCTGTACTAAGAATTAAAACCACTACGAACCAACCAATTAGCTTTTTCATTTAATCTCATTCCTTTCCAAGTACTACTATCCGCCCAAGAGGTAAATCCCAGAGAGCACGTACTGCTTCAATTATTTTTAGTTTTTGAGCTGTGGAAATTGGTCTTGAACTAGTGACGACAACCCCACTTACCTTAGGAGTCTCTTCTACCAAAATTAAGCCTATTTCACCGCTATTGTTTCTCATCCTAACGACTTGGCTATTTTCTTTAATCGAGGTTACCTTACCGTTTTCATAAGTTGTTTCGATGTTTTCATCAGTAGCTACATGCTTTTTGCCTTCGTCTTTATAAGTGATCATCACCCGAATATTGCCTATTCCTGCCAAGGACAGAATCTCCGTCAACTTTTCTTCTTCACCAATTTGGAGACGCACTTGCAATTCTTGAGTTGCTACAGGGCTTGATTTTTTCCTTGGGAAGCTTCCCCATATCAAAAGCAAAATTCCAAGGCAGCCAATTCCTATTAAAGACCAGGGTGCTTTTTTAAATGTGTCCTTTATTTTATTACTCATTAGTCTACCAACCCCTCAAGGTCTATCTGCAAAAGTATATCTCCCATTTGCAACATCTGCCAAAGTGGACTAAGTAAAAGTACGATAAATAGAAGACCAAAGACCAACCTGACAGTCTTCCCTAGTCTTTCTTCTTTAATAAGCAACGAACTAATTTCTTCTAAAAAACATAACCCTATTAGTTTTGTAAGTGTTTCCCAGATTTCAGCCATTTGATCACCTCAAAATGAAGGTCCCTAAAGCAGCTAGAACACCTAAACTGATATAAAACATTGCAGCGGTTAATACAATCAGCCCAAGAAAGAAGGTTACGGTCTTTTCCATAGTTTCTAAGGCGCCTAAAAACCGTGGTTCAGCGATTGCCTCAAGAACTGCCGCTGTAAGCTTATAAACCAGTACTAACGCTGCAAGTCTCATTACCGGAAACAAAGTAGCAAACAGTAAAAACAAGAGGCCTGCTGTTGAAGCAAATGATTGTATAGCCTTAGTTGAAGCCTGCAAAAGGTCAGTTGTGCCAACTATTTGCGTTCCTATAACAGGAACTGTTCCAACTAGCCACTTCGTTGTGCGATAAACCAAAGTATCCTGGGCTGCGCTACCTATGCCTAGTGATGTAATTAAGCCAAAAAAGACAGTGTTTACTAAGCTTAAAATCAAAAGACCTAACCAGCGGAAAAATGCAGAAAGCCTATTAAGACGCGGTTTCTGTACTACATTACTAGCCAGACCCAAAACACCTGATGCCATAGCAAAAGGCATGACCAGTTTTTGCACAACTAAGCTAACAATAGCGCTAAGACCGATTATTAAGGGACTAATAGTAATACCTGTAACTAAGTCTCCTCCTGTTGCAACCATTGCACCTACTAGTGGAACTGAAAGTTGCACAATGGTACCTAAAAGAAGAATTGTGGAGGTCGTAAGCTTAGCTGTGTCTTTTAGGCTAGAGACAAGGAGTAGAATGAGGACAAGATAAGCAGCTAAAAAACCTGCTTCACTTGCTTCTTTACTAAATGCAATTGCAGTCTCTTTTAAAATTGCGGCAAATACCGCGATTAGGATTATCTGGCCCATAAGCCTTGCATGGAGTCTGACTTCCTTCCAAAGATACTGCCAAAGCTGGCTTAGTATTTCGTTTGGAGAAGGATTAGCCAAAAATTTTTCAATAGAAAACGGTTCTAAAGTATCAGGCAAAAGTTCTTCTAGTTCTGTGGGGATATCAACCTCCTCAAAACGCGCTGCAAAAGGCTGAATAGACAGAAGCAAAATAAGTAATAAGGTCCATTTCATTTTGGCAGAACCTCTAAAAGACCAGTTAATACCGCCTTTAGTACTGGAAGCGATAAAACTATTATTATAACCTTACCTGCGAGTTCAATCTTAGCTGCAAGAGCATTTTCGCCACTATCTTTACAAATATCTGCTGCAAGACCAGCCAAAAAAGCAGTGCCGAGAATCTTGCCCATCAGTTCAAGATATGCGAAATTAATACCTGATATGTGGCCAAACTCTCGAAAAGTACTCCATAAAATGGTTAAGGGCTCAAAGATCAATCCCAGGATGACAAGAAGACCTGCAAGGAGCACCGGCAGGCTAGCCTCGATGAGATATTTTTTTAAAATTAGCGTTGCAACTAATGTCACAAGACCAACTCCTACTACCTGCCAAACGTTCATAATTGTGCCCCCTTTAAAGCCCAAATAACGTTCGAATATTATTAAATAGTTTTGCTATTTCATCTAGAACTATAATAAAGCCAATAACCACGGCTCCAAGTGTCACAAGTAAGGCCATATCTTCTTTACCGGCCTGTTTTAAGACTACGTGTGCTACTGCAGCCAAGAGACCTAAACCTGCCAGTTGCATTATTACTCCTATTTGCACCATTGTTGCCTCCTAGCATGAAAGAAGTACTAATAGTAGTGCTGCAAGCGGTGAAAGCCACCGCCAAAGTGGTGATACTCGTTTTAATTTTTCTCTGTAAATTTGTCTACTTTCTTCAAGACGTGAAATTGCTTTAAGAATCAAGGCTAGCTGCTCTTTGTCAGAGCCTCTACCAAGTCTGATACCTACCTCATATATGGTGTTCTTTTCCTTTTCTTTTAGAGGTAGAAGATCCAAATTAAACAGACAAGCCTCTCCTTCGCTAGCTCTTTTTGCAGCTTCAATAAAAAAAGCTTTGGTTATTTTAAGAGAACTTGCTGCATGTGTAAACGAACCTGGTAGTGGTTTAAGAGCAAAGGATATTTCATTTTCAACTATTGATAATCCAAGTTGTAACTCCTCAATTAAGCTGATATATTTTTCTTCTCTTTTTACACCCCACATGCCAAAGATAAGTCCCGTAAAAAGAATGATCAATTGTCCTAGGATCTTCATTCATTCACCCTCCCAACAAATAGCGGTTTAGCCCCTGGAGTTTTATTAAGTACAGCGCCAAGTTCAAAAAAACTTTGCGGTAGCGCTGTCCCGTGCCAGGTTGCTAAAACTTTAACTCCCATCTTGCTGGCGATTTCCATACTTTTGTAGTCATCTCCAAAACCGATCTCATCCGTTACGATAAGGTCAGGTCTCATTCCCCTTAGTAGAATCTCAAAGCCCTCCTTTTTAGGGCAACCTGTTAGAACATCAACACTAGGACCTATTTCGAAAGTAGGCTTACCCTTAAAAGAAGCAGCAATTTCGCCTCTTTCGTCTATAAGTCCTATAGTTAATCCCTTGTGGGACAAAAATCTAATTAAATCTCTTAAGATTGTGGTTTTTCCACTCCCAGGTGGTCCAACGAGAATCGTGTGTTTTAAGCCATTATTGTAATAGGGATAAAGAAAAGCCGCTGCATTTTTAACATCTTTTGCCAGACGTATATTTAATGAACTAATATGTCTTTGCATATAAATACCAGACTCGTCAAGGGTTATTTCACCTGTAAGTCCTACTCTATGTCCACCAGGAAGCATCAGAAACCCTTGCTTAAACTCTTCCCTAAACGCATATAAAGACGCTTCAGTTATGCGATCTAAAGTCTCTGCAATATCTCTTTCAGCGACTAGATAAGCTCTATCAAGGCTACAGGTCCTTCCTTCAAAGACTCCTGTCTCCCCATCTAAAAAGCGAAGTGCTAATGGGCGAGCTAGCCGGATTCTGATTTCAGTTGCACTTAGATATAAATTGCCAATATGATTTCTAAGATTTACTGCTAAATAGTTTTGCATAAAAAGAGCTCCTTTCCGGACAATCTCTTTTTTAATCATATTATGTTGGCAGGTCTTTTATGACAGGCTATGTATGTAAAAGGAATAATAGAGTTTTTGCCAAATAAGTAAGTTGATAGAAATGGGAGGTAATGTGATGATAAACGGTACTTTTATCGAATTTTTACACCATAATAACAAAGAAACCACATGGAATGAGCAAACAGCAGAATTCACAGATAAAATGTGGGCGCAAAAAGTCGATGAGATGGCAGAAATTGGTATTGAGGATCTCGTGATAACATGCGTTGCCCTAAACTATAAGTCTTTTTATCCCTCTAAGGTGCTTCCAAGGTGGGATATCAAAGCCAAAGACCCTCTTTATGCAGTCTTACACGCTGCAGAAAGAAACAAAATGAGAGTTTTCGTCGGAACGGGCTTTTATGGCAACTGGACTAATCCCTTTGAAGCCTTTACAGATGAAACTGTTAGAGAAAGAACTAAAAATGCCATTGAAGAGCTTGCGCTTAACTATGGCGATTTTCGTAGCTTCTATGGTTTCTATTGGCCAAATGAACTTGGGATAGAAAAAGACGGTCATTTCCCCCAAGCCTTTATTGATCATGTTAAAGAATGTAATAGCTTTGCGCATACCTATCTTCCTAAGGCTAAAACTTTAATTGCTCCATATGGCACAAATATGGCTATCCCTGACGACAAATATGTCAGCCAGCTCAAAGAAATGGGCATAGATTTTGTTGCCTATCAGGATGAGATAGGTGCTAGAAAGACAAAGATAGAAGAGCTAAACGCTATCTTTACACGCTTAAAAAAAGCCCACAAAAAAGCAGGCATACCTCTGTGGGTTGATATGGAGATCTATGAATTTGAAGGAGAGATTCTAGTCTCAAAGCTTCTGCCTGGAGATTTTAAGAGAATTGAAAAACAACTAGAAACACTCCTCCCTATTGTAGACAGAGTCCTTGTATATCAATACTTAGGCATAATGAATAAACCTGGCACATCGGCTTTTGCTGGCGTAAAAGAATCCGAAAAACTTTATACAGATTACGTAGAAAAGTTTCAGCCAACTATCAAGCCAAAGTTTTCTCGTTTTGCAAATAAACCCCTTTAAAAAAAAGAAGCGTCGGATAATGAACTGAGACCCAGTATGTAGACAAGTAAAAAAGGCCTTTGTGTTTATCATGCCACTAGAAGATGGTTTCTGTATTCTACAGGAGCCATCTTGTTTTTTGTCCATTGATAGCGGCAATTATTATAGTAATAAATATAATCATCTATAGCGATACCTACCTGC
>JAQVYS010000003.1 GCA_028708605.1 Bacillota bacterium | reverse complement strand
ATCCTGGATTTGTCTTAAAAAACGCATTCACCAAGGCAGAACATGGAGGGTTTGTTGCCAAAGCCAGCCCTGAACGCAAGCTTTTTTCTGTTTAAGATAGCCGCAAACAGCTTACCTCCTATTACCTCGCGGGATAATGCCAGCTGTTTTAATTTTGCACCTCTTGAAGGAGGTGAAACCACCAAACAAAACATTCTTCTTAACTCTTGAAGAGATGGTTTTGGGGGTAGAAACCTCTAGTCATGCAAACGCCCCAGGTAGCATGAAGAAGAATCTGAACATTATGATCTTCTCATTTCTACTCACAAGGTCGCTACTTTCCAGTTTGTTACTAAAACCATCGCTCAAAGGCATGATCTTCATACAACCTTTATGCCTCAACCTATCCATGGTGTGGCAGGTAGCGGAATGTACATAGTTTTTTCTTTCTAGAAAAATAGGCAAAATGCTTTTTGTGACTTAAACAAAACATATCAGCTAAGCGAAATCGCCTTTAACTTTGTCGGAAAGCTCTTAAGCCATGTCAAAGATCAGAGGCTAGTATCTTTCACTACCAACATCGCTAGGCGAAGTAAGTGAAGACCTAAAGGTTGATACGTTAAGAAAAAAATACGTGGAGCCCAGATATTTGAAGATTATGTCTTAGCAAAGATAGTTGAATGAGATGAATACAAAACCTAGGTCCATCAGTGGAAGATAGATAGATACCTTTCGTTATTCTAATTACAAATACCCAAGTACTACTAAATAAAAACTAAGTTAGAAGGACGCTTGCTCTAGTTTTAGCCAAAAAACTCCTGCAATATCTTCAATTCTCCACACTCTTTGCATCGATTTTGACTTGCCCTTAAGATAAAGTACTAACCTTTTTGTTAAGAATTGGAGCTATTTTAATCTTACATTTTTTCGAAGCATATTGACACAAGAAATACGTCAAAAGCTGCTATCTTTCTAGCATCTTGTTTGTCTTTAAAGGTAAAAATATAAGCTAGTAGCCTTCTTAGTCCACTGACCTTACACTTTTTCGTCTCACTTTGTTCCTCAAACATCACTAGTGAGTAATGAGCTATTGCACTAAGTTAACATCACTTTAACATAATCTGTAGAGTCTAAATATGCCTAGTACTTCCCGGTTTTTTACATCAATTTTGTTTGTGCAGTTCTGTTTTAACCTTGCTAAAAAAGTGCCTCGCCTCCATAGCGATATCGTTAGCAAGTATTACGAGAGTTCCTAGTGCGAATTATAGACCGATGTTTTTCAAAAATGCGTTTAAAAAAATGTGTATCCCACGATAAAAACCAAACTGCATAGTTTCCTTTTGTTGTTCAAACTTTTTTACAAGGCTGCAAAGTGAACCGGCCTCCAACTGTTAGATCTTTGCTCTAACTTTCGAGACCGGTTCTTATTTAACATTCTCTATTTTATAGAGGATCTATTAACTCCGTGCCACTTCGGATATGAACCAAGAACTTTTAGAAACGCTGTTTTTTCTCCGACTTCAATAAGCACCCGACTTATCAAAGGATCTTCCCTGTGGCCATCAAGATCGATGTGAAAGAGGTATTCACCAAGGTATCTTTTTGTAGGACGTGACTCAATACGTGTAAGGTTAATACCGCGGTCTGCAAATAGTGCTAGGATCTGATACAATACCCCAGGCTTGTCATTTAACGTCGAGAAGATAATACTAGTTTTATCACTGCCTGTTGGTCTTGTAATCTCCTGCGAAAGTACTGCAAAGCGAGTGCTATTATCACTGCGACATTGGATATTCCTTTCTATTACAGGTATGTCATAGACTTTTGCTGCTTGAAGCGAACCAATTGCAAGGGCTCTTTTCTTTTTCGCCTCTAAAACCCCATAAGCAGTCGAGCTAACAGGAATTGCCTCTAGATTGTTTTTATAAAGATATTCACGGCACTGGGCAATCGCTTGGGGATGAGAATAAACAAGTTTTCTCTCCTCTTGATTGTAACCTAAAAGGCAATGCGAAATTGGTATATTAACCTCGCCAACAACAGCAACTTCAGTTTCTAAAAGAAGGTCTAGAGTTTCCGATACCGATCCTTCTAACGAGTTTTCCCAAGGGACAATACCTTTTTCAGTCTGGCTCTTCCTAAAAACTTCCTTAATAGAGTTTGCTGGAACAGGATTATCATCAACTAAAAAAGCTGCTTCATGTGAATAGGACCCTTCTGGGCCTAGGTAGTAGATCATTTTTTATCACCTAAATTAAGATGGTTCATAAGGCTCGCAAACTCTTCAAAATTTAAAGACTGAGGACCATCTGAGAGCGCCTCATCAGGATTAGGATGCACCTCAATAATTAAACCGTCGGCACCAGCTGCTAGTGCTGCTTTGGCAAGAGGTTTTATAAGACTCCGCTTACCTGAAGCATGGCTTGGATCTGCAAGTACAGGCAGATGACTAGTTTCTTTAGCAAGAGCAATTGCTGAAATATCCAAAGTATTTCTGGTCCAGGGTTCAAAGGTTCTGATGCCTCTTTCACAAAGAACAACCTGGCTATTGCCTTCTGCCATAATATACTCTGCAGCCATTAACCACTCTTGCACAGTAGATGACAGGCCGCGCTTTAGAAGAATTGGCTTTCTAGTATGACCTACCTCTTGAAGCAAAGAGAAGTTTTGCATGTTTCTTGCACCGATCTGTAGCATATCTGAATATCTAGCAACCACTTCAACGTCCCTAGGATCTACGATTTCCGTTACAACTGGAAGATCATAAGCTTTGCCAGCTTCATTTAAAATCTGTAAGCCTTTTGTTTTTAAGCCTTGGAAAGCATAAGGAGAGGTGCGAGGCTTGTAAGCGCCTCCTCTAAGCATATTAGCCCCAGCTTTTTTAACAGCCTCTGCGGTTTCTAGCATCTGGCTCTCTGTCTCTAC
Source organism: Bacillota bacterium (assembly GCA_028708605.1). Taxonomy (GTDB): domain Bacteria; phylum Bacillota; class DTU065; order DTU065; family DTU065; genus DTU065. The sequence goes on along the minus strand of JAQVYS010000003.1, from coordinate 73,419 downwards.
TGCACAAGGACCAGCAATTACTACCTTATCTTTACCTATTAAAACACTACCAACCTTGACAACACTGCCTTCTGGTTGGCACTCTCTGCTGACAAGCTTGTAAGGTTTTCCTACTCTGAGAGCTTTTTCAACCTTTGGCCAAAGCTCAGCTTGCTCACAGAGGTCATCTGTGATGTTACCGATAACTCCAATTACGCTTTGATTTACCCCTTCGATTACATGGCAGGTAAAATCAAGGTTCACTAGTTTTGCACATACCTCGTGAATTTCGAATCGTGTTGCGCCTTGTGCCATTACTACTATCATTTTTGTTTCCTCCTAAAAAAATAACCTCGTCCCCAAAGGGACGAGGTATATTACTCGCGTTACCACCCTAGTTGGCTTTTGATAAAGCCCACTCTTTGTCAGGTACGAGCCAAAGCTGATACCCGCTTCCTTTTAACGGTAGAAGTTTCCGTCCTAATCTACTTAATTTCAATCAGGCAACTCTGGGGAGAACTTCGCTTGTGGCTTTCTACCAGGTTTCCACCATCCCTGGCTCTCTACAAGTCCACCAAAAGGTACTTTTCCCCTTCACTGTTTTTTGTATATTGGAATTATCATAACAGGCGCAAAATGCCTTGTCAAGGAGAAAACTAAAAATTACATGGTCTTTTAGAACCGATCATCTGCTCTTTGAAAAAGCTTTACCTACATTAAAAAACATCTCAGCGCCGTAGCCAATGATTTTTTCGTCGAATTGAAATTTACTGCTATGGAGGGGCTTATCGTATTTTTCTGTGCCACTTCCCAAAAATAAGAGCGCTCCGTTTTTTTCTTCAATATAATAGGCAAAGTCCTCTGCAGCCATGGACGAATTACTAATCTCCTCAAACTCAAGGGTTTTTGGAAGATTTGCTCGTACAAGATCCAAGGCTTCCTCATGATTAACAGTTGGTGGATACTGCTCGATGTATTCTATTTCAGACTCTAGTCCATATGCTTTGGCAATAAACTCTGAGTGTCTTCTAAGACTTTGCCCAATTTTGTTTCTAGCTTGGCTAGACAAGGTGCGAATTGTTCCTTCAAGTTTTACTTTTTCTGGAATGATGTTGTAGGCAGTACCTGATGTGATGTTTCCAATAGTTAAGACCGCGCCTTCCCAAGGTGCAATTTCTCTGGAGATGATACTCTGAAGAGAAGTGACTAAGTTGCAAGCACACACAACTGGATCTAAAGCTAAGTGAGGAGTAGCTCCATGACCACTTTTACCCTTAAGGGTTATGCTAAAGCGATCATTAGATGCCATAATGGCACCTGTTTTGCTAGCAACTACCCCTTCTACTACTTCTGGCCAGATATGTAGTGCATAAATTGAATCTACGCCGTCTAAGACACCCTTGTCTATCATTCTCTTTGCTCCACCATAAAGTTCTTCAGAAGGTTGAAATATACCCCTTACCTCTCCCTCCCAGGAGGTATCCTCTAAGAAACTCAGCAGCGTTAATGCTAAAATTGCTGCATGTCCATCATGGCCACAGGCGTGCATTTTGCCTAAATTCTCGGAGGCAAAACTTAACTCTGTTTCCTCTTTTACTGGAAGAGCATCGATATCTGCTCTAAAAGCTATAACGGATCCCTCTTTGGAGCCTCTTTTAATGCGTACTAGTAGCCCAGTTTCGAGTGGCTCTAAGATTTGAACTTTTGCACCGTTTACCTCGCTTTCAAAAGTAGTAAAGCCTTTAGAGATTAAAAAATCTTTTATCAGCTTAGTGGTTTGTTTCTCCTCAGTTGAAAGCTCTGGGAACCTGTGCAAAGTCCGCCTAAGTTCAATAACACTGGGACCATGTTTTTTATAAATGTCCTTAAAGTCCATAGCTAAAAGAGCAAGGCCTTAAGCTAAGGCCTTCGCTCTACCCACCATCCTTTAGAAGCTACCTATAGTAGCTTGCAATTTTTTTACCGTATTTTTCCATGATCTCCCAGTTAGGTTCTGTGCCAATACCAAGCCCCTCTGGCAGATAGATTTTGCCCTCTTTATCCATCTCAAGTTCGATCAAATCCTTGTTTTTGCCATACCATCTAGCACTTGCTTCCACGTCAGCTGGATATACAAAGCCATCAAAGGCAGCAAGAGCTAAGATCGGCATTGCGCCAAGACCTGATTCTGGCATTGTGCCGCCCCAAAGCTTAATACCGTTTTCTACAGCTAACTTATAGAGCTTTAACCCCTCTAAAAGGCCGCCAATTCTTTGGATTTTGATGTTCCAAACATCAATTTCTCCAAGTTCAATAACTTGTCTGCCAACTCTCGCTGACTTGAGTGATTCATCTAGGCAAATTGGCGTCTTTACAAGCTTAGAAAGAGCGTTGTGATCAAAAATATCATCATGGTTTAGTGGTTGCTCATAAAAAAGACAGTTTAATTGATCTAACTCCTGAAAAACCTCGATGTCTTCAAGTTCAAAGGAAGAGTTTGCATCTACCCAAAACAAAAACTCAGACCCTATTACTTCTCTTGCAGCCTTTGCAGGTCTTGTATCCCAACCTGGTTTGATTTTAATTTTTATCCTTCTATAGCCTTCATCTACATAATCTGCTACCCAAGTTTTTAAGGTATCAAGGCTTCTATCCTCAGGGATACCTACAGAGACCCCTGATTCGATATACTCTTTATAATCTAGATACTCTTTATTAACACCCATTTGAGCGAGCTTAATCTTAATAGCATCAACTAAGCGCAGCTTATTTTTCTTTGCAACTAGATCCCAGTAAGCATTTTCAATACCTGCTTTAGCAAAGTTATTACCTCTAACGCCAACAGAAAGTTCTTTGTTAAACTCCTCAATAGTTGAGAATTCTTTATTTAAGACCTTTGGTATCAGCCACTCATTTAAGGCCGCTTTAACAGAAGAGATCGTCTCACTAGAGTAAAAAGGGGCATCAAACGGAGCTGACTCCCCGTAGCCGATTAAGTTCCCAGATGTCATTTTAATAATAATACTTTGTCTAGTATAACTTCTCCCCCCTGAGATCTCAAAAGGGACAAGTAAAGGGATTGCTATTTGGTACAGTTCGATATTATCTATTTTGATTTTTTCATCTATAGTCATTTCAAAACCACCTACTTCATTAGTAAAAACGGATCAAGGTCAGTAACCTCTAAGAAGGTAAAGGGCTCTGAGCCTTTGCCTAAGATTTCGCGAATATAAATTAGACCTGCGACTAATCCTCTTTGTGGATTAAAAAGCAGTTCATGCACGGCCTTTTGGGTTCTCGTCGCATCTATTTGTGCATATTCAGTTTGAGGAATCTGGAAGAAAGTATGCATCTGTCCGTTTAGTGCACCTCTTAGGGCGTACTCTAACATCATCTTACCTGAACAGATATTGCCTGTAGCTGATACTGGTCTTGAAGGTTTTTCCTCTATAACCTCTTCTAAGGCCCACAGGTTGCGATCACTAAGATCATAACCACCGTAAGCTACACCTACTTTACCCTCATATTCTTTATGAGGATCAAAGAGGCGGTTAAAGCAGACTGCAAAATCTGCCAGCCATGTGCTATCAGGTCCAAGGAAAGTTCTAACTAACTCTCTTTGAAACTCATCCGCAATTGTTGTATTCATCATTTTAACACCTAAATGAATAGGCTCATCTACAGACTGTTTGATTAGCCTAGGTACATCCCTAAGCCACGAAATTATCCGCTCTTTTTGACCTGCCATGTCAGTACTTGCTAAGGTAGGAGAAAAGTCTTTTTCTAAAACAAGCTCTCCGTCTCGGTGTTTTTTCCAAACCTCTAGCAGTTTTTGAGTCGTATACATATACTCCTCTAATTTGTAATCTTCACCAAGATCCGGCAGATGGTATTTGACACTGGGAATAACTGGGTAATCATCTTGCACGCTTAAGGCTTCATCAACAAAACTTAAATAGTCCTCAAGACTTTTGTTCCAACCTCTGCCCTTCCATGTAACAGAATAGCCTTCCTCTCCGTTTCGAGACGTTAGTTTTTCTACAGTCATTTTAGGTGCAAAGATCTTCCACTCGTCCATCTTGGAGGAATGATCTTGACCTTCCGCGATCACTGTTTTTAAGACAGTAAATCCTAAGCCACCTTCCATATCAGAAACGACTTGCGATTTATTGGTGGAAAGCTGTCCTGAGGACTTACCAAAAGGATTTTTAATCTTAATCGGTCCGTAATAGCTAGATACATCAATGTTGTATCTAGCTCTAATGTGGTTTTCTGGTTCTTGAACAACCTGTGCGTAGTCTTCTTGTAGCGCTCTTTGATAGTCAGCTGCAATTAAAAACTCCTGAGGCAGGAAGTAATGAGGCTTTACCAACCTAATCCCTCCAATTCCTTGACAACTCCCTTTATTGCTTCTTTCTCTATGTCAGATACCCCTGGTCCATATGGATCATAGGCTGCATTTTCTGGTACTAATCCTTGCAGGACCAAGACATGTAGCATTCTCTGAATGTAGCCTTCCATAGGTTTAATAAAGGTTACTTCAGCTAACTTATCAACAAGAATCGTTAGCTCGACAAACTTTTTAAAATCACCGTCATAGTAGGCATCAATTAGGGCTTTTTGCATCTTGGTAAATGCCGACCCAATACCAACTAATGCGCCTTTGCCACCGCGCATTACTGTATAACCAAACATGCGGTCTTCTCCAGTAATAAGGATCTTCTCTGGAAACTCTCTGGCAATTAAGTTAGAGACATCTTGGTAAGTCATGACTGAGTCAAGGGTTGCCATTTTGATAGCAACAGCGTTTTTAAGTGCAAAAAGCTCTCTTAAGACATCTAGACTATAAGTAATGCCTCCTGCTGCTTCATAAAGATAGAAAAGCACCATATCTAAACCTAAAGAATCTAAAGCAGTGTGATATTTGACAATTAATTCGTCTTGGTTTTCTTTGCTGCGGAAAAAGCTTGGAGCATAAGCTAGAATTCCGTCGGCACCTAGACTCTTTGCGTGCTCTCCCATTTTTTTAGCATCATCTATAAATTCATCTTCATTTGCATAAGTACTTGCTCCAACTCCACAGATGATTTTTTTATCATCACTTAAAGCTTCTCGGTAAACTTTATAGACTTGTTCACGGTCTTTACTCGGTAGCTTAAGCCCTCTACCTGTATGTGCCCATACAGCAATGCCTGTTATAGGCTGAGTGTCGAGCCATTTAGCATAACCTTTCAAAGCTTCAAAATCAATTGTACCGTCTTTTCTAAAAGTTACAGGTACCGCAGGATAAAGACATCTATCAAAATCTAAAGACATTTTCACACCTCTTTATACGACTATTTTTCTTTTAAATTTCCAACAAACCACTAACACGCTATGATCGAAGGAGTTTTACTACTTTTGTAAACCCATATTAGTTTTAAAACAAAATATTAATACCAATTGCCCCTTTAAAGCTGTTAAATGGTTTATCTTCTTTAGGATATGTCCTTTTTAAACCAATCTCTGTTTTTAATTCAACCTCATCTGTCAAATTTTTCGTAAAATAAGCATTGATTTTAGCCTTTTGTTCTACAATTTCGCTAAGAAAAAAGGTCTTATAGGCTTCTTCTCTGCCTATATACACCCAATACTCACCTAAGGTGCCTGGTCCATGTAACTCATAACCTAAGGTGAAGGCTGCGTTTAGCCCTGGTTTTTGGTAATTTAGAACGCCATTTATCTTAGCAGCATCAGGTCCCAAATCATCACCAAGAAATTCATTGTTTACTGTATAGCGACCTTCTCCTGCCCAGTGTGCATGTAAGTATCTTGTATTAGCCGTAGCAGCTAAGGCAAACTGCCAACAAGAGTCTTCTAATCCATATAGCTTAGAGCTATACCCTAAAGTTGTCCCCATCACAGGAAGCTGCTTATAAGCCCAGGGAACAGCTGGGAAATCATCGACAATGACATCCACGTATAAGATCGCCTTATTCTTAAACATATATCCTGCATTAAAGCCCATTAAAACATTGATGTCTTTGTTATCAACTGCACTATTTTTTAAGCTTAGATGCTGAACCAAATAAACCGGTAAAAAAGGTATGTGATTATACATATAATAGATCTCTTTGCCTTCTCCAACAATAACGCTAGTTTCGTAAAAATCAAGATATACTGGCAGGTTTTCTCTTGTGACTTTGACTCTGTGTGCTACAAACCTTCTAGAGTCTCTTAAGTTTGATAGAAGCTTTTCATAGCGAAAATCAAAAGTTAAAAGTCTAAAAGAAAACTCATAACCGGAGGTCAAAAGCTCTGCTGAAACTGCATTTGACGGCAGAGACTTAAAACCCTTAAACGCAAATGAATCATGAAAGTCTATAAAACCCTTATTCGCTTTAAGCCTTAGATTCCCAAAATCCGAAGTTAGCTCAAAGGTTGGTTTGATTTTAAGCTCGTGGTTTAGGAAAAGGCCAGCTTCGCCTTGAAAATCTACAGCAAAAGCGCTAGATGCTGCAAATAAAACCACAAAGAGAAGCCAGAATTTCAATGTAAGTTTCTTTTGTACCATGATCTCACCACCATTAATTAGATAGTTGCTCCATTTTTGTAAACTCTAGTTAATCTTTGAGATAGTTCAGTGATAATTTCGTAGTGGATAGTATCACTTTTATCCGCTAGTTCGTCTGCAGTAATCTCTTCTTTCCCTTGCCTGCCAATTAGTACTACCTCATCATCTAATGAAACAGGTTCATCTAGAGGCACTTCTACCATAAATTGATCCATACAAATATTGCCTACAATTGGGTAGCGATTGCCTCTTATTAAAACTTCAGTACCTTTATGAGACAGACGTCTAGTATACCCGTCACCGTAGCCAACAGGAATTGTGATAATTTGGCAGGGGCTTTGTGTATAATAACTTGCTGCATAACCAATCGGCTCGCCAGCTTCTAGTTCTTCGATCCTAGATATCCTGGCTTTTAAGCTTAGTGCAGGAATTAGGTTTTCCCAGTATAAGTCTTGGCTTGGTTTTAATCCATATAGAGCAATTCCAGCTCTGATAAAACTACTGCCTTTAGCAAGCTTTAACAAACCGCTACTATTAGACCAATGGACTAATCTTGGGCAGTCTTTCCCAAGTTCCTGACGGAGCATCTTCATAGTCTCTACTTGTTTTCTAGCTTCGCTATCGTCTGAAAGGTCAGCGGTTGCAAGATGCGTAAAGATACCATCAACCTTTAGTCCTTTTAGCCTTCGGCTTTTTTCTAGGACCTCTTTAACTTTGTCTGGCTTAACTCCCAGTCTATGCATACCTGTATCAACCTTTAGCTGTCCTGATGCAGTTTTACCAAGACTTCTGCCAGCTTCTGCCAAAACTTCTGCCCCACTATAATCCGTAAAAGCTACTGAGAGATTCCACCTCACAGCAAGGGGAACTTGTGTATTAGGCACTACACCCAAAACAAGAATAGGCGCAGCTATGCCTGCTTCTCTTAAAGCAATGCCTTCTTCTACAAGTGCAACGCCAAGCCAACTTGCTCCATGGGAAATAACTGTCTTTGCAACTGGTATTGCACCTAGACCATAGGCATTAGCTTTAATCACAGCCATAATCCCGATTTCGGGGTTCATCTGTTGTATTAATTTTAAATTAGCAATAATAGCACTTAGATCGACTTCGATCCAGGCTCTTAAGTCTTCCATTTTATCACCAGCCAAAATCTCGTTAGTTTATTCCATAAACCGATTTTAATGCATCAGGCAAATACTCAATAAGATCACTTGCAATAATTGAACGTGCACCCACAGCTTCTTTAGCTAGATCACCTGCTAAGCCGTGTAAGTAAACGCCTCCTACAGCGGCATCTTTTGGTGAAAGACCTTGAAGCAATAGTCCACCAATAACACCAGTTAAAACATCGCCAGAACCGGCAGTTGCCATTCCTGCATTTCCTGTAGGGTTGATATAAATGCTTCCATCACTTAAGGCGATTACTGTATGCGCTCCTTTTAAAACTACCACTGCATCAAGATTCTTTGCTAAAGATAGCGCTATAGACATGCGGTTTTGGAGAATAGTCTCTATATCCAAAGCGGTAAGCCTACTCATTTCACCTGGATGCGGCGTAAGTATCACAGGTCCATGGTTATTTCTTGTTAAAAGCTTATATTTTGCTGTCAAGCTAAGCGCATCTGCATCTAAAACCAGGGGGATATCTGCTTCTTTTGCATCAGAGATTATCTTTTTTAGAAGAGCTGCATTTTCTTCTGTAACTCCCATTCCAGGACCAATCATTAGACAGCTATATTCAGATATATCAAAGTTAAGGCTAGAATCTTTTATCGTCATCTCTGGCACTAACACCTGCAAGATAGCTGCTATATCTCTTGAAGCTAAAGCTTGGATTAAACCTGCTCCTGCCGTTAAAGCAGCTTTTCCAGTAAAAGCTGCAGCTCCTGCCATGCCATAGGAGCCAGCAACTAGAAGCCCTTTTCCAAAGCTACCTTTATGGCTGTTTTCTGGTCTTTGAAGACCCTTTAGCTCATCTACGTCTGTAAGGTGAGACAAGATAGCCGGATCATTTAAAAGCTTTGGTGGAAAGGATAATGCTTCTACAATAACCTCTCCAACATAATCTGCTCCTGGGTAAAGATATAGACCAAGTTTTGGTAGACCAAAAGTTATCGTATAGTCTGCCTCGATAGCGCTTTTAAGTATCTTGCCGTCAGTTGCATCGATACCAGTTGGAACATCTAACGCAACTACAGTTGCGTCTGCTTTGTTTAAAAGCCGAGCGACAGTAAGATAAGGCTCCTTTAGGTCTCCTTGTATGCCAATTCCCACAAGTCCATCTACGACAACGTCGCAAAACTCAAAAATAGCCTCTAAATCCTTGTTCATCTTCGTGATCTTTTGTACTTTTCCACCTAGTTTTTCGTAGATCCTTAAGTTTATTTTAGTTGGTTCGGCAAGCTTGTCCTGATCTCCTATAAGATAGGTCCAGACTTTTGCCCCAGATAGCAATAAACCTCGAGATACCACAAGCGCATCTCCACCATTTTTGCCACTTCCCGCCAAAACTACATAACAAGCCCCTTTTCCAAAACTTTCTAATAAAAAAGCCGTAGCCTTTTGGCCAGCTTGCTCCATTAATACCAACCCAGGTATACCGTAGTCCTCTTGGGCTTTTAAGTCTATCTCTTGCATCTTTACTTTAGAGACTAGTTTCATCTTTTTCACCACCAAGTACAATAACCTCTGCAAGGGCCATCGTTTTTGTATGTGTAAAACTAAGAAGGATTTTTTTTGCCCCACAAAGATTTGCTTTAGATCTAGCTTTACCTGTAAGTTCTATCAAAGGTTTGCCTACCTTGTCTTTTTTAACAGCGATTTCTTTAAGTTCCTGTCCAAAAAGTCTCCAGCCAAAGGCCTTTATTACTGCCTCTTTTGCTGCAAAACGAGCAGCAAGGCTTTGGGCAGGGAATTTATTTTTAAATGCATAGCTTAACTCGTCTTTTGTGTAAACTCGCTCTAAAAACCGCTTACTTACACTCTCAAATCTTTCAACTTCCACTAAATCAACGCCTAATCCTAGAATAGCCAATGCTATTCCTCCTTAACTAAATTGCCATTATAAAACCAGCAGGCATTGCTGCCTGCTACAGTTTAATCTAAGTCTTCTTTATCAACTAAAGCAACAGCTGCTGCAACTTCATTGACAATCCTACGGACTACAGTGATATCTCTAGCTTCTCCCATAATTCTAATCAGAGGCTCCGTACCTGATGGTCTAACATACAAGCGTCCTTCTCTGCCGATCTCTTCTTGAGCCTTTTTCACAGCATCCATTACAATCTCTGATTCCATAACCTTCATCTTATCTTTAACCTTGACATTAACTAAAAGCTGAGGAAAGGTCGGCATCTGTGCTGCAAGCTCAGACAGTGGGGTCTTCTCTTTAACCACAACCTCTAGGAGTCTTACTGCAGATAAGATACCATCACCTGTAGAATTATAGTTTAGGTGAATGATATGACCTGATTGTTCGCCACCTAGAATCAGTCCACGTTCTATCATTTCTTTTAGCACATAACGGTCACCGTTACTGGTAAAATGGACCGAACCGCCAAAGCGTGCAAGGCTATCTTTTAACCCTAGGTTTGAGTAGACAGTTGCTGCAATAGCTTTTCCTGGCAAGCGATTTTCTTTTAGTAGATAAAGTGCCATAATTGCTAATTGCCTATCACCGTCTATGATCTCACCTTTTTCATCAACAAAGATCACCCGATCAGCATCGCCGTCATGAGCTATACCTAGATGAGCATTGCTTCTAAGTACAGCCTCTTGAAGCTGTTCAGGATGGGTTGAACCACAACTGCGATTAATGTTTGTGCCGTCTGGATCTGTATTAATTAAGACTAGCTTAGCGCCTAGACTCTCGTAGACCTTTGGTGCAACTTTATAACTAGCACCATTGGCACAGTCGACTACAATCTTGTACCCCTCTAAAGAATAATCTACAGTCTCTAAAATAAAGTCAATATACAGACTCTCCGCATCATTTACCTCATAGACTGTGCCGATATCATCTGCAACTGGAACTGGTAACTTGTCTTCTAATGAGTCTCCGTCGCTACTCACAATATAAGAGGCAATTTTACCCTCATGCTCGTCTGTGAGCTTAAAGCCATCTTTGTCAAAGAACTTAATGCCGTTGTCGTCGTATGGGTTGTGAGAAGCCGAAATTACTGCGCCATAGTCTGCATCTAACTTCCTACAGATAAAGGCGACAGCAGGAGTGGGAATGATCCCTAAATCATAACAATCAGCGCCTGAGCTAGTTAACCCAGCTATTAGGGCGGCCTTAAACATCTGTCCAGAAATCCTCGTGTCTCTTCCAATTAATACCTTCCCTTGACCTTCTTTTACTGCAAGGTAGCCAACTACGCGGCCAAGTCTAAAGGCGATCTCAGGTGTAAGCTCTTTATTTGCAACTCCTCTAACTCCATCTGTTCCAAAAAAGTTGGGCATCTTCATTCCTCCTCCTCCTTTATAATTTCTTCGATACTGACCTCTACATTTTTCGGCCAGATCTCACTATCAGGAGGTGTAACTAATTCTACCTCACCTATAAAAGGTATTTCTTCTACCATGAACTGTTCTGAGGAGATAGCCTCAATTTTTGAGTTTCCTACAACAGATACCTCGTCAGGAGTTATTGTAATCTCTAGATTCTCAAAATCAAGTTCTTCGGTTAACATATCCAAAACTACTGGAACGGTGCGCACTGCTTGTTCGAGAATATCGAAGTTTACTTGAGCCTGTGTAGGGTCTAAGTTTAAGCCACTTATGTTTGATCCGTCTCGCGCTCTTATTTGGATAGGTAAATTAAGCTGGTGCTGCCCTTTTTCTATATCAGATAGATCAAGAGTTACAGTAGCAATAGAAGCTGTGTTTACTAATGAATCAGGTCCGTAAATAGTAACTTGATCAGGAGTAATTGTAATATTTTTTAGTTCCTGTCCACTAGATAAGCTTCCAAGCGATATGGGGCTGACGCTTAATTCTCTATTTCTTAAACCTTCAAGACGAATATCAATTGCTTCTGGATAATATTGAATAATATTAACACCTTCTGGGACTCTAACTTCAACATCCACGCTGTGCCTACCTGCACGTCTGTTTTTTAAACTGGCGTAGACTACAATCTGATCTTGATTTTGCGTTAACTCCCAAAAAGGTCCAGAAATCTCCAAAAACACCTCTGGAACTTCAGAGGTTAAAATAATGCCCTCAGCAATATCTGTAAAAACAACCTTTTTCATAACCTTCTGATACTGCTGCCTCTGAGTTATATTTGGGATTTGCATATTTTGTTTAGCAAACAACCAAAAGATTATCGCAACTACTAAAGAGATAATTCTTAAGTACAAATCACTATTGCTTATTCTAATTTTCACGTTGCTTTCCCTCCCGTCCAAAGGGCCAGAAACGCTCTGACTTCTTGCGACTATGTGACAAAAAGCGCTCTTGAAGTTGCTTTGGAGTTAGGTAGCGATTTAGTTTTCCGTCTTCGGCTAATGAAATACTACCTGTCTCCTCTGATACGACTATGACCAGAGCATCGCTCATTTCAGATAACCCAACAGCTGCCCTGTGTCGAGTACCTAGTTCCTTAGCTATCTCAAGATTCTCCGACAGTGGTAGTAAACACCCTGCAGCCAATATACGGTCTCCTTCGATTATCACTGCTCCGTCATGTAAGGGAGTGTTGGGAAAAAAGATGGTTTCAAGGGTTGAAACACTTACCATTGCATCGACTAATGTCCCTGTTTCAATATATTCCATTAAACCACTGTCTCTTTTAAGTACGATAAGAGCCCCAGTGCCGTTTTCTGAAAAGCTTTCTACCGCGCGGACGATCTCACCTACTGCCTTTTGAGATTGACCTTTATCAAAGAGACCAAAGCGTTCTTCTTTTAATACACCACGACCTAAACGTTCTAATAATTTTCTAAGCTCTGGGTAAAAAACAATAGGTAGCGCTACGAGAAACAATGTTACAGCTTGCTGAATTAACCAATTAACAGTACGAAAACCAAAAAACTCACTCAAAACACTAAAAGTAAAGACAACAGCAACTCCTTTAAGCAAGGAGACTGCACGGGTGCCCTTTATCAAAAGCATCACACGATATACAACAAATGCCACAAGCAAAATATCGATTATATCTAATAAGCTAATGTTTCTAAAAAGGGCTGCCATTTTCTCCCCTCCTAAAAGGTATATCTTGCTTTCTCCTTTAATCTTACCATTTCACCTAGGGTAAAGATAGAATTTTTCAACAAAAATATCCATTATCTCTATTTAACAAGAGATAGATGCGTTTGGCCTATCTTCAAATATTTTCTCCAGCAAAGCGTTGTTGATTCCTTTCCCTCAGAAAACTTTTAAAGTCTATGATAATTCGAAGGTGTTTTTGGGAGGAGTTGCACTATTCTCAAAGAATCCTAATACAGTAGTAAGTAAAATGAAAATGGAGGTCCTATTATGAAAAGGTCTACATTGGTTTTCCTTGTACTGTTGATTGCATCTTTACCTGTTTTAGCATGGAACAATTTCCTAGAAGTTCCTGTCGGTGAAACTGCAAGAGGGGTAGCTTTGAGTCCTGATGGAAAAACCGTTTATGTTGGCGCAATTCGTGATAAAAAGATTGTGGCTATCGACACAAAAAGTGGCGATGTCATAACCGATGTTCTCCTTACAGACTATAACCCTGGTGCATGGGCTAAAGCTGTATGGGTCACCGATAATGGCGATGTTTATGCCCCTGGAAGTGATGTTTTAGAGATCTTTCATTTTGATTCTGAACTCTTCCATATCGATACTTATGACATTGAAGGCTTTGGTATTGAAGACTGTGAAGGCGCTGTAGCTGACTCAGAAGGTAACATCTATGCTGCAGATCGTAAAGGGCTTGGTGGCATCTATAAGATCAGAAAAAAAGACGGCGATCTAGATGCTAAATGGGGCCAAGGTGGCTGGGTTGATGTTGGATTTGTCCGTTTAGCCTGTGTTAAAGATGACGCGCTCTATGCTGTAGACCATGCATCTTCTACTTTGTACAAAGTTGAGCTTTCTAGTGGCAAAGTAACAAGGCTTGCTTACTTAGATTCGAGTGGTTTTGCAGTAGCTGTTGATGATGCTGGGATTGTCTACGTTGCTCACTACGCTAATCCAAATGTCGCTGTTTCAATAGTAGATGGTGATAAAGTCACCGAAATCTCTCCTTCTGAATTTGGTATTATCTCAAATATTGGCGGTATCGCTGTAAGCAAAGATGGTTCAAAACTTTTCTTAGTTGAAGAACAATCAGCAATGGGTGGTCTTGTAATGGGCTACACCAAATAGTTTCTAATCAGACCTTCTTTTAATCTGCTATAGATTAAAAGAAGGTCTTTTTTTTTTATTGCCTAATTTACTTAAGAAAGAAAAAAAGCAGATTTTGTAATTGGAGGTTCTTAAATGTACTTATATGAGAAGCTAGTTCAGGAAGTATCTGATTTTACTGTGGAGATTGAAAAACCAGCGAATTTTGATAAATTCTGGGACGATACAGTTAGTCTTGCCAAAGAAAAACTGGAGTTTTCCTTAGATAAAGTCAACTATCCACTAAAAGCTCGTGTCTTCAAAGCTACAATAGTTGGTTTTGGCGATACAGAGATTAAAGGTTGGTACCTGCTTCCAGAAGATTCAAGCAAAACCTACCCTGTTGCTTTGGTTTTTCATGGCTACAGAGGCTATGCATCCTCTCCCTCTGTCTTTGCCTCCTATCTCCTCAATGGAATCGCTGTTCTTGCCTTTGATCTAAGAGGTCAAGTTGGACAAAGTGGCGATAGAGGCTATGAAAGTGGTCATGTACCTGGATGGATGAATCAAGGTCTTGATAATCCCTACGAATGTTATTACCGCCGGGTATTGGTGGACTGTTTGCGGATGGTAGACTTAGCTAAGAGCCTGCCCGATCTTGACAGCAGTCGTATTCTCGTCACAGGTTCATCCCAAGGAGGAGGTCTTGCACTTGCAGTTGCAGCTCTAAGCGATGTTGCGTTATGTATCGCTGGCGTACCGAATATGTGCTATATCGAGTATGGAGTGCTTAACTCTAGTAGTTCACTAAGGGAAGTTTCCGAGTACCTCAAATTATACCCTGACAAAGCGCCTAGTTACTTTGACACGCTGAGATATTTCGATATTCTTAATTTAGCTGACCGAATTGAATGTCCTGTTTTGATTTCAGTTGGCATGCAAGATCCTGTCTGCTTACCAAAAACAGTTTTTGCAGCTTATAACAGGATAAATACACCAAAGAAAATTTTGGCTTATCCGTTTAGTGGTCATGATGGAGGAGGATCTTTATTTGGCAAGGCTGCAATGGAATTTACATTAGCACATTTTAATCTTTAAGGAGTGGGTAAAACTTGAGAAAAAATTGGCAAAATAGATCTTTTATTGTACTTTTACTTCTTAGCCTGATTTTACTTGTAGGATGCAGTAAAGAGGTAGCTAAGTTTGATATACCTGAAAGTCAAACCCCTACCATCACTGTCCTTGCCTATCATCGTATATTGGATGGAGGTCCTTCTTTCATTGATGTATCAACAGCCATGTTTGACGACCAGTTAACATGGCTTACAGATAACGGCTATAATGTTATTCATTATGATACTTTTGCAGATTTCATAGAAGGCAAAGCTAGCCTCCCTGAAAAGCCAGTGCTCATTACCTTCGACGACGGTTACAAGGAGACCTATACCAATGCAATGCCCATACTTGAAAAACATGAAATGCCTGCAACTTTGTTTATTTATTCAAATCGTTTAAAAACGGAGTCATTTGCTGGTGGCCTATCAGTAAGTGAGCTTTTGGAGATGCAAGAAAAAGGATGGTCAATTCAAGCCCATACAGTCTCTCATGCTGACCTTAGTCTTTTCTCACCCGACAACAAAACTGGTGCCATGCGCGAGATGCAAGAAAACAAGAAATATATTGAAGCCTCGCTCCAAACTGAGGTTACAGGGTTAGCTTATCCATATGGAGCTTATACCCCGGAAGTAGAAGCTTGGGCAAAGGAAGCTGGTTTTGTTGTAGCCTTTTTAATTGAAGAAGGTCCAAATACATTTGAGCCTCACCCTTATAGAATAAAGCGCCATATGCTCTATGCCAAAGATACTCTTGAAGACTTTGCTTACAAAGTAAACAGTTCTCCTCTAGAGGTTATCCAAACTATCCCAAGTCAAGCTCAAGTGATTACCTACCGACCTGCCACAGTAATCGTTGATGTAAAGGTACCTGAAGGTGTGGAAGTGACAAAGACCTTTGCAGATATTGAATCAGAGGTATTAAATGCAAGATTTGATACCGAAAAGCAACGTATTATTGTTAATACAAGCTCTGTTGGCAAAGGACATCACAACATGACTGTAAAACTCTTAGGAAATGATGGCCGGTTTTATGTCTATGGGTGGTCTTACGTAATCGAGTAACAACTGCTTAAATATTTAACAGATTTTTAGCCTTTAGATTCTCAGTCTATAAACCAAAAGAGGTGGCAATGCCACCTCTTTTTAATGTCCACTTATTTATTTACCATCATGCCTTCTTCGATTTTTTCCAATGATGGTTCGTAGTCTTTTGGATGGACTGGCCCACGGAATTTAAGAGCAATAGGCTCTCCATAAATATCTACTAAAGGCCTTGGAGCAACCTTTTTATACGTTGCAGCCATTACAACAACAAAGACTACAAAACTTATTACAACCCCAATTATGTCATTTGGTGTGTTAGGAGAAAAGACTCCTAAGAGAATCCATGAAGCAAATCCGATTACTGAGGACGAAATTGCTGCAGGGGTGTTAGCCTTCTTACTCCAGATCCCAAATGTTAAAGGTACAAAACAGCCAACAAGCAAGAAGCCCCAAGCAGAAACCATTAAATCGTAGATGTTTTGGAACCACAACGCAGTTGCTAATGCTAAGGCAGTAATAATTACTGTAGCAATTCTGGCTACCTTAAGTTCATCCTTAGAGTCTAGCTTCTTAAAATATGGCATGATATTTCTAGTAACAATACTTGCAGGAGCAAGGATTGCACTATCAGTTGAAGACATGATTGCAGAGAGCAAAGCTCCTACAAATAAGGCTATAACAAAATTCGGCAGATATCTTACAGCAAGATCAACTAAAACTAACTCAGAGTTTCCGAGTTCTGGAAAGATTAGTCTTCCAACAATACCAAGAGTAACCGGTATAATACCAAGTATGATATAGCCTAGTCCTGCTAGATATGACGCTCTTTGCGCTGTATTCTCATCTTTACTAGAGAGAGCACGTTGCATGACATCTTGGCCAGGGACTGAACCTAAACCGATAATTATCCAGGCCTGTACATAGAACATCCAGCCCGAGAAGTTGGCATTTCTTGGAAAAAAATAAAACATCTCATCGGGGATTCGCGTTCTTAAAGTGGCAAAACCACCAATATCTTTAATAACAATCGGGAACATAATAATAAGTCCTGCGATTAAAATAACCATCTGAACAAAGTCAGTAAGGGTATCAGCCCACATACCGCCTTGATAAGTATAAATCAGCACGACAATTGCTGATATAATAATGCCCAAAACTGGAGAAATCCCAGTTATTGAATGAACAACTAAACCTAAAGCAACTAATTCCGCACCTACCCACCCAATAAAAGCAGGTAAAGTAATAAGGGACACTAATAGCTCGCTTGTTTTGCCAAATTTTATAGCAAAAAAGTCTGCAATTGTTAATAGCTTCATTCGACGCATGGTTCTGACATAAAAAAGACCTGCCAGTAATAGACAAACACCTGCTCCAAAAGGATCTGCAATCGCACCTAAAAAGCCATTCCAGTAAGACTCGCCAGCGGCGCCCATCGATGTTCCGCCACCAAACCATGTCGCAAATAAAGCAGCGGTCGCGAGTCCTAAAGGTAGTCTTCTTCCAGCTACTATGTAGTCTGTCGCATCATTAATGTTTTTACTAGAAAAAAAACCTATTGCAAGCATTATTAGGATGTAGACTAAAACTCCACCTATTACCCACGGATTGTTCATCCAAACGATCGTCCTCCTTAATTTCTGATTAAATAATCTTTGGAGATTAAGATAGTGCAAATCTAGTTTTCCCCAATTCCGGTACAAAAGCGGAGGACTTTTGAGGAAAACCGATCTTAACTGCTCTATCCTAAAATAAATCCTTACGAGAACTGATTATGAGGTATTTTTTCAAGATAGTCAATACCTAAAATGAGAAAAGGCCAGAGTTTTTTTAAATTTTCTAGCCTTTAAAATCGCCTTTTAGCTTTATTCTACAGTCCCTACGAGACCTTTTACTACGACAGAAGCTAAGCTAAGACCAAAAGCGGGAGGCACAAATGAACTAGAACCAATTATCATCTTACCCTCCACCTCTTTGGCTTTTACCGGAGTCTCTAAAGAATAGACTACTTGAAGTCCTGATCTAACCCCGTTATCTCTTAAGCGCTTTCTCATAACCTTACTAAGAGGATCGATTTTGGTCTCAGATATATCCCCTATTCGAATCAAAGAAGGGTCTAGCCTGCCTCCAGCCCCCATTGCTGAAACAATTGGGATTTGATTTTCTAGACAAAAGAAGATAAGGGCTGTTTTTGTTGGAACATCATCAATACAATCAACTACATAATCTGTATCTTTGATGTAGTCTCTAAGGTTTTCTGGAGTCAGCATTACCTTCAGTGGCTCTAATATTACCTTTTTTGCCACGCTTTTAAGCCTTTTTTCCATCTCTATGACCTTATAGTTGCCGATGTTATCTAAAGTCGCGATTAACTGACGGTTCAAGTTAGTAACATCAATAACGTCTCCGTCAATAAGCTTTATGAAACCTATTCCAGAGCGAGCTAAAGCCTCTGCAGCACTACCTCCTACCCCTCCTAGGCCGCAAACTATTACTCTACTTTTTGCAAGCTTTTCTAAAGCTCTTGACCCTATTATTAAACTTGTCCTAAGTAAACTTTTTCTTTCCAATTCTGCCACAAAATCACAACCCTCTATTGATGTACTATAGAAACAACTATTCTTGCCTTTAGTATTAACTAAGTTCCTGTGATTCCCTTTTATACTCCTTGGCAATAAGAAAGGGAGCCCTTTAGTGGCTCCCACAAGTGTCCCCGCCATGCCGTTGGTGCTGAATGTTGATGAACCTGCTTAGGCAGGTGGGTGCTCTGTTTGCAACTTAGGCAAAGCTAATATAGCTTGGCGGCTACTGCAAAACTCCGAACTCCCTTATAGTGAGTGTTGGCTCATAACTTCTTCAGCTTGACTACGAACACAGCAGGGTTTGCTATGTCTATATAATAGCACAACAAGAGTGTTTCTTCAACGTTTAAGATCATTCTAGAGGCTTGAAGCTTATTCCATTTTTTCCTTGACAACAGTTGAAGCTATGTGTAATTCACGCAGTTGTTTTAAATCTACTATAGATGGAGCCTCTGTCAGAACGCAGACAGCCTTTTGAGTCTTTGGAAAAGCAATAACATCTCTAATGGATTCAGCACCTGCTAGAAGCCAAATCATCCGGTCTAGACCGAAGGCTATGCCACCATGTGGAGGTGGTCCAAACTTGAAAGCTTTTAGAAGAAAACCAAACTTCTCTTCTGCTTCTTTTGCTGAAATTCCTAAGGTTTTAAAGAGTCTAGACTGCAAGTCTGCATCGTGGATTCTAATCGAACCACCGCCTAACTCAACACCATTTAAGACAAGATCATACGCTTTAGCCAAAGCATTAGCTGGGTCTTTATCAAAGTCCTTTTCCTTTGGAGAGGTAAACGGATGATGGACAGCACTAAAGCGTTTCTCTTCACTATCCCATTCCAAAAGTGGCCAATCTACAACCCATAGAAAATCCATCTTTTCATGAGGAATAAGCCCAAGAGCTTCTCCTAAATCAAGACGTAGTCTACCTAAAACTGCAGCTACAGTTTCTTTTTTGTCAGCGACAAACAACAAGAGATCGCCTTTTTCTGCTCCCATTTTAGTTAGGATTTTGTTGATTTCATCTTCTGTGAAGAATTTGGCAATCGGACTCTTAACCTCATCTTTGTACAAGATGTATGCCAGGCCTTTTGCGCCTAACTCTTGAGCAAGCAGAGTCAATTCATCAAGCTGCTTTCTAGTGTAATCCGCACAACCCTTTACACAAAGACCCTTTACCTGACCTCCATTTTTCACAGCATCGCTAAAGACCTTAAAGCCACAGTCTGCTGCAATGTCAGAAAGATCAAGCAGTTCCATACCAAAACGAGTGTCTGGTTTATCAGAACCAAATCTCTCCATAGCTTCTGCGTAACTCATTTTTGGAAAAGGTGTAGTTAGCTTCACTCCAAGTACTCTGTCAAAGACATAGGAAAACATTCTTTCCATCAGATTCTGGATGTCTTTTTCATCTATAAAAGACATCTCAAGGTCAATCTGTGTGAACTCGGGCTGGCGATCTTTACGTAGATCCTCGTCGCGAAAGCACTTGACTATTTGAAAGTACTTTTCAAATCCAGAGACCATAAGTAGCTGTTTGAAAAGCTGTGGCGACTGTGGAAGGGCAAAGAAAGTCCCTGGGTTGATGCGACTTGGCACCAAATAGTCTCTAGCTCCTTCCGGAGTAGATTTTGTGAGCATAGGAGTTTCTATCTCTAAAAAGCCTTCGCCATCTAAAAAGTCCCGCACTGCTTTAGTAATATTGTGCCTTAAAATAAAGTTTTTTTGCAGCTCAGGGCGTCTTAAATCTAAATAACGGTATTTGAGCCTGACATTTTCGTCAACATCAACTCTAGTGTCAAGTGCAAAAGGTAGGGCTTGTGATTGCGAGAGGATCTCAAGAGATTGAGCCTTAATCTCAACTTCACCAGTTGCAATCTCTTTGTTTTCTAACCCTTGAGGCCTGACAGAGACTTCTCCTTGGATCCTTACACAAAACTCAGATCGAAGTTTTTCTGCAAGCAAAAAGTTTTCTTTACTTGTATCTGGATCAAAAACCACTTGAACTAAACCAGACCTATCTCTTAAGTCGACAAAGATTAGACCACCATGGTCTCTACGGCGATGTACCCATCCGCTTAATGTTACAACTTTACCTGCGTCATCTTTGCGTAATAAGCCGCAATTTGTATCCTTCAACATTTATTTTATGCCCCCTAGCCAGTCACTTAGTGTTAACTGGATTTCTTCACCATCTCGCATGTTTTTTAATTTAACTTTTCCTTGCTTGATTTCATCAGGACCTAAAATTAGGCAGTATTTAGCATTTAGCCTGTTAGCCTGCTTAAACTGGGCTTTTACAGATCTGTTTAAGTGGTCCATTTCGGCTTTTAAACCCTGTTTTCTAGCTCGAATTAGCTCTAGTAGAGCCTCTTTTTTGGTATCACCTATTATGACTATATATAGATCCACATCAGGTTCTTTTTGCCAGGCATCTCCTACAGCCAAAATTGTCCGTTCGATACCCATAGCAAACCCTACAGCAGGGGTTGGCTCGCCACCAATCTCTTCGACAAGCTTATCATAGCGCCCTCCACCACCTACAGCATTTTGAGCTCCCAAATTTTCCACGCTAAACTCAAAGACTGTTTTTGTGTAATAATCTAAGCCTCGAACCAGGCGTGAATCCTCTACAAAATCAACGTTCCAAAGCGTAAGTGTCTCTTTTACCTCTGTGTAATGATCACTACAATCTGTACAAAGGTAATCAGTGATGCGTGGTAAAGCACTAATTGTCGCTTGGCAGCCTTTCTCTTTGCAGTCTAGAACTCGTAACGGATTAGTTAAAGAACGCTTTCTACAATTAGAGCAGAGGCTTTCCTGGTTTTCTTTTAACGCTTCTTTTAACTTTTCTAGATAGTTTGGACGACAGTTTGGACAACCAATAGAATTAAGCTTTAATTCCACGTTTTTTGCACCAAGTTTTGTATAAATGCCATAGGCAAGCATGATTACTTC
This sequence comes from Bacillota bacterium, assembly GCA_028708605.1. GTDB lineage: Bacteria > Bacillota > DTU065 > DTU065 > DTU065 > DTU065. The sequence continues at coordinate 51,916 of JAQVYS010000003.1, read as the reverse complement.
AGCATCTAATGAGGGCTCAGATGAGCCAAAACATTCAATTCCAAACTGATGAAACTGTCTGTATCTTCCCGCTTGAGGCCTTTCATAGCGAAACATAGGTCCCAAATAATACAGTTTTGCAGGCAAACCTGTACCTTTTAAGTTGTTCTCTACATAAGCCCTAACTACAGATGCAGTTCCTTCTGGACGCAGAGTCATGCTCCTTCCACCTTTGTCATTAAAGGTGTACATCTCTTTCTCGACTATGTCTGTAGCTTCACCTAATCCTCTTTGAAAAAGTCCTGTCTCTTCAAAAATCGGTGTACGTATCTCTTGATAATTAAACTTAGCGCACTCTTCACGGATAAGTAATTCAAGTTTTTGCCAACGCCATATGTCCTCCGGGAGTAAATCATTGGTCCCTTTTGGCCGCGATATCACTTTTACCACCTCGTTATATCCCTAATTATAAAGGGAAGTGGTGACAAGTGCCACCACTTCCCGAAATCTTTTTCATCAAAAAGTTACGCTTGTCTTTGTATTACTCAGTGACTTCAGCTTCGGCCTCTGTGTCCTCTTCATTCCCATACAATTGTGCAGTAATCTCTGAGATCTTAGCCATTGAAGCTGTTTCTCTTTCTTTATCACCAAAGTAACTATAAACTTGAGCTAACTGGTAATGAGCCATAATATCATTGCCAGCATCGCTTGAGGCTTTGTCTAGGGCAGTTGAAATATCAGTATAGAGGCTACCTATTTCAGTATCTGCACTTGCCCACTCAAAGACACTCTTTTCTTCTTCAGTCTCTTGAGCGTTAATAAGATTACGGATCTTAGTCTCTCCAACTAAAGCCATCTGAATCTTTACATATGGATCATTAGAAACATTAGCTGCTTTCTTATTAAGATCCCATGCTGCATCTAGATCACCTTTTCTACGATGAGCTTCGCCTAGAGAGATCATGAGATATGGATCATTGGGTGCATACTCTAAAGCTTCATTATATGCTTTGATTGCATCTTCAACTCTGCCTTCTCCCATGGCCTGGTAACCTTTTAGTTGTGCGTCATAAATAACAATATTAGACTTGTCTTCTAGAGCCATGACATAATCTGTGATAACGCTACTTTTCTTAGAATTTAGAAGTGTCTCTCTGGTCTCTTCCTTTTTCTCGTCAAAGGTTTTGTCATCTACAGTTTTACGATCTGTAACAGTAATAATATGATAACCATAATCAGATGCAACAAGATCAGAAACCTCTCCTACTTCAAGAGCAAAAGCAGCTTCTTCGAACGCTTTTACCATTACACCACGGCCAAAAAATCCTAAGTTGCCACCATCTTCTTTAGAACCTGGATCTTCTGAGTGTTCTTTTGCAAGCTCTGCAAAGTCTGCACCTTCTTTTATTTGTTGAAGAAGGTTATCTGCTAAAGCTTTATCTTCTACAAGGATGTGACTTGCTTGAACTTCCTCTAATTGAGCGCGAATCTCCTCATCGTTTACAGTAATGTCTTTAGCAATATCATCTTGTAGTTTAGTAAGAAGCAAAGATTTTTTAATATCATCTTTTAACTGATCCATGGTAATGTTACTATACTCTAGCTGTGCTTTAAGCTCGTCAGCGCCACCGACTTGTTCTTCAATATCTTTTATGGATTCATTGATTTCGTCATCGCTAACTACTATCTTCATTTTGTTTGCTTCATCAAGAAGGGCTTCCTGTAACAATACTTGCATCAAATATTGTGCCTTCATAGGCTCTATGTCAAATCCGGTAAGTTGACCATAACTTGATTGGTATTTTTGTTGCCAAACCATAGCGAAATTTCTTTCGAACTGGGTTCTATCAATTTTCTTTCCATTGATTTCTGCAACATACCTAGATGGAGCTTTTGGTGTTGATCCTGCCATCGCAACATAACCTGCCACTGTTCCTATAACCAATAAAAGACCTGCAGCCACTAGAATGGCTTTAGTATTAGCACGAAGTTTAGACATGAAAGTCAAAACTTTTCCCCTCCTTAGCATTGCTCAGCAAATACTATATCATTTTACCCGAATTTTACAGAGGTTGTCAATTAGATAAGCTAAGTAGCTGAGCAAGATACTCCCTTTTTTCCCTAATTAATTCATTTACTCTCTTAGCATACATTGATGGGCATTTGGGATTGACAACCCTCGAGATCCTTTCTCCAACAAATCTAGTTGAAGCTCCTGCTCCTACTCCAATTACAGTCTGAAGCTCTTCAATCATAACAATATTATAATAACACTCTGCGCCTCTTTTTGCATAACCTATATTCTCCAAGTTTGCCGCCATATGTCTTTGTCTGTACATGTAGTACGGCTTAAGGCTTTTTTGCATGAGTTTTTTCTTTGCCTCATCTACCATCTCTTCAGTAACAGTAGAACTAGGGAGAGACCACTTTTTTACATCCTTATACCATAAAGAAGCCCTTTTTAGAGCTAATGTATGCACAGTGACATTTTCAGGATCAAGCTCCAAGATTCGATTTACAGTGTTTTGCATATCAGTTAGATTCTCACCTGGCAGGCCTGCAATTAAATCAATATTTAAAACAGGTATGCCTGCCTTTCTAACTTCCTCTACCGCTCTAAAAAACTCTTCTACAGTATGATCCCTGCCAATTAATTTTAATGTTTTTTCATTTAAAGTCTGCGGATTAACCGAGACTCTTTCAACACCTGCCTTTTTAAATATCGCTAGTTTTTCTGAATCGATAGTATCTGGTCTACCAGCCTCTATTGTCAGCTCATCAGTCTTTGGCAGTAATTCTAAGATGCTCGATAGTTCTGTTTTGGTAAGCGAAGTAGGAGTACCACCTCCTATGTAGACGCTCTTTACAGCTAAACTGTTTGATTCACAGAAACTTTTTATTTCTTTAAGCTCCAAAAGCAGAGCCTGAAGAAACTCATTTTTTAAATGACCATGAGTTTTAAGAGGATACGCTGGAAAAGAACAATAGCTACATCTAGTGGGACAAAAAGGGATACCCACATATAAGCTTATGCCATTTTTAGTTTCGCCTTTTAAAAAAATATTCTGTTTTTCATAGAGACTTTCTAGAAGACTTGATTTTTCGCCGTTTACACCATAAATAGATTTTAGTATTAATTCTGTCTCATTTGCATCAAATCCTCTTTCCCTAAGAAATCTATAAAGTCTGCTTGGCCTTACACCTTCTAAAGATCCCCAGTAGAGATTTTCTCCTGTATATTTTGCAAGAGCAAATACTACGGCTGTTTTCGTAAGTTGGTGTGGTCTCTGTTTTAGATCACCTGTCTTCCATCTTCGGTCGTCACAGAAAATATTGCTAGTTGTAAAGATTGATCTACCTCTTGGTCCTATTACCTCTACAGATATCCCACTTCTTTCCTCTTTAACTTTTATTTTTAAGTCTTTTAACAGAGGATTATCTTCGAAAATATTTAAGGCGCCATATACAGTCTCTAACAAGTATTTAGGCGCCTCAATGGAAGGAGAACACATTAAAGCAGCCTCCTCCAATATTCCATTTGATGTTTTACTTCCTTAAAGCTCGTAACCATGCCATGTCCAGGTAGAACTTTATAATCAGAGTCAATCTCGGCTAATTTAGCTAAAGTGTTGCTCATAACCTTACTGCTTGAACCAGGCAGATCAGTACGGCCAATCGCATCTTTAAAAACAGTATCGCCACTAAAAAGATAGTGATTGTCTAAAAGATACATTACAGAGCCCTTGGTATGCCCTGGGGTATGCCATACCTTTAGAGTGTGGTTTAAAAATGTTAGTTCCTGATTATCTTCAAGCAAATTTAAATCTTTTACTTTAGCTAGAGGTCTTTGAATTACATAATGGCTTAAGTTAAAGCTATCGTCTTTAGCATAGATTGCTTCGTCTTTATGAAGAAAGAGAGGTATCTGGTAGTGATCGCAAATTAACTTCGCGTTATTAATATGGTCAGCGTGCCCATGAGTTGCAAGGCACATCACTACATCAAACTCTAAAACCTCCTCTAACTCTAACGCAGGATCAATAACCACTGCACATAGATTGTCGTTTTGATCTTTATCTATGATGATATAGGAGTTTGAAAGACTTGTCTTTACGGTCTTAATTTTCATCTTTTTTTGCTCCTTTTTTGCTATCAACTAAAAGAGTTACAGGACCATCGTTGATTAAGCTAACATCCATATGAGCTCCAAAAATACCAGTCTTTACAGGGACCTGCTTTTTTAGAATCTCTGTTGTATACTCATAGTATTTTTTAGCTTCCTCTGGGCTCATAGCATCAGAAAAGCTTGGTCTTCTGCCTTTTCTGCAATCTCCTGCTAAGGTAAACTGACTGACTATAAGAATCTCGCCCCCAATATCTTTTACTGATAGATCAAAGTCTTTGTTTTCTTGGGGAAAAACTCTTAGATTCACTATTTTTTCTGCCAGATAATCAGCGTCTCTTAGCTGGTCACCATTAACAATACCAAGCAGAACTAAAAGCCCACTTTTTATCCTAGATACAGTTTTATCTTCTACACTTACTCTAGCTTCTTTAACACGTTGTATTAGGGCAAGCATAATTTAAGCTGACTACTACCAGCTTTTTGTCATCTCCTTTATTAAGTGGGTCTTGCTCTAGTAACCAAAACAATCCCTCTAACTTGTCTTAAGCGATTCATAACCATCTCTAAATCTGAGGTGCTCTCGATATTTACAACCAGCTGAATACTAGCTCTACCATCGTCTAATGCCCTAGCATTGACAGCAGCAGTAGTGGTCTTACTATCGGTTAAAGCAGCCATAACTGAGGTTAGTAGATTTGGTCTATCATAGCCTTCAAGATGAAGCTCAACAGGATAGTATCCTGAGTCTGTTTCGTCCCATGTCACCTCAAGAAGCCTTTCATCGCCTAAGTCCTCTACATTAGGACAGTCCCTGCGATGAACTGTTACTCCACGTCCTCTAGTAATGTAGCCAAGAATTGAGTCTCCAGGCACTGGCGAACAACATTTTGCGAGTTTTATCAACATATTGTCTGTGCCCTTTACACTTACTGCAGCGCCAGGTTTGACAACCTTCTGGCTAGACTTAACTAGCTGCTTAGTCCTAAGATCCCGTTTTCTAGCATTATACTCCCTATCTCCAACTAAGGCTCTTAAAACACTGCCAGAGGTAATCGTACCATAACCGATTGCAGCGTAAAGATCATCAATTGAGCTGTAATTCAAGTCTTTTGATAGCTCCTCAAGCTTATCTATCAGAAGTAGGCTACTAGGCTCCCACTCCATACGGCGACATTCTCTTTGCAAAAGCTCCTTACCCTTAACAATAGAGTCTTCTCTTTGGAGCTCTCTTAATTTTTGCCGTATACGATTTTTGGCTTTTGAAGTCTTAACAAAATTTATCCAGTCTTGGCTTGGAGACGAATGCTTTGATGTAAGGATCTCGACGAACTCACCAGTCTTTAATCTGTAATCAAGAGGCACAATTTTACCGTTGACCTTAGCCCCTACACAGGTGTTTCCTACCGCTGTATGCACTTCATAGGCAAAATCTACAGGTGTAGAATCAGTCGGCAGGGTTACCACATCGCCTTTAGGTGTAAAGACAAAAACCTCATCCTCAAAGAGATCGATCTTGAGAGTCTCCATGAACTCTTCAACATCCTTCATTTCTCTTTGCCACTCTAAGATCCGTCCTAGCCAAGTGAGCTTCTCATCCATTGATTCGTGGCCTTTTGAGCCCTCTTTATATTTCCAGTGAGCTGCAATTCCGTACTCTGCAGTGCGGTGCATCTCCCATGTTCTAATCTGCACTTCAAACGGTTCACCGTTATCACCGATTACTGTGCTATGGAGAGATTGATACATATTGGATTTAGGCATTGCTATGTAGTCCTTAAAACGTCCAGGCATTGGTTTCCACAGTGTATGGACTGTGCCTAAAACCCCATAGCAGTCTTTAACAGAATCAACAATGACCCTAACCGCGGTTAAGTCATAGATCTCCTCAAACTCTTTGCCCTGCTTTACCATTTTTAGATAGATGCTATAGAAGTGTTTAGGTCTACCATAGATCTCAGCATGGATGTCCAGCTCTTCTAACCTCGTCTTTAGCTTTTCTATAACATCATTAATAAATGTCTCACGTTCGTTGCGGTTTTTGGCGACTTTCTCCACAATGTAGTAGTATTCATCGTGGTATAGGTAGCGAAAAGCAAGATCCTCTAGTTCCCATTTAATTCGCCACATACCAAGGCGATGAGCAAGCGGGGCATAGATCTCTAAAGTCTCCCGAGCATTCTTCTTTTGTCTTTCAGGGGAGAGGTAGCGTAAGGTTCTCATGTTGTTTAAACGATCTGCAAGTTTAATCAAGACCACGCGTAGATCCTTTGCCATTGCTAAAAACATCTTCCGGATGTTTTCAGCCTGCTGCTCTTCCTTAGAAAGCGTAGGAATCTTTTCAAGTTTAGTTACACCATCTACAAGCAGTGCTACCTGTTCGTTAAATTCTTCTTTAATGGTTTCTTCTCGGATGGCAGTATCTTCAACTACATCGTGTAGGAGCCCTGCCACAATGGTATCCACATCGAGCTCTAAATCAGCAAGAATATAACTCACTTCGAGAGGATGCTCGATGTATGCTTCGCCAGACTCACGAAACTGCCCATCATGAGCATTCTTGGCAAACTCATAAGCTTTTTTAACAAGCTTTAAGCCATCTTCTGATGTATACTGCCTCATTCTTTGCAATAGATCACCTATCTCCATACGACACTGCCCTCCTTTTTGTAATTTGAGATAAGGAGCGGCCACTCATGACTGCTCCTTACTTATTAGTATTTAACTAAAGAAAAGATATCATAGCCCTCTAACTTATCGCGTCCATTCAAGTATGTTAATTCGATAATAAAGGCTAAACTTACTACGTCAGCGCCTAATTTCGTTACTAGATCAACAGTTGCTCTAGTGGTTCCGCCTGTAGCAAGTAAGTCATCACAAATAACAACTCTCTCTCCAAGTTTGAGAGCATCTGCATGTATCTCCAGAGCGTCAGAACCATATTCTAGTTCATATTCAACCCTCTCAACCTTACTTGGCAGCTTGCCTGGTTTGCGTACTAAAACAAACCCAGCTCCTAATGCATAAGCAAGTGGCGCGCCAACTAAAAAGCCACGTGATTCGATACCAACAATAGTATCGATCTTTTCATTTTTGTAGTGTTCTTTTAGAGTATCGATTAAGGCATGGAAAGCTTCACTATCTTGAAAGAGCGTGGTGATATCCTTAAAGCTTACTCCCTCTTTTGGAAAACCTTCAATTGTTCTTATTTTAGTGCTAAAATCCATCTGTTGTACCCCCAATACAGATATGCCCACTTTATTACTAAACTCTAACTAAATAGTAAAGTGGTAAAGAAAATCGATAACTTAAATCGCTTCTATTTCAATAGCGTACTTGTCTAATTCTTGCTCTATAAATATACCCTCATTATAGCTTAGAGAGCTCGTCAAGTCTAGTTTTTGCTTAGTATCTTTAAGTAAATATCCTATTTTATTACTACCATTGATTTTAACTTTCTCTAGTAGGCCCAATTCTCCAAAAATCCTGACTGCTGTTTTAATGCTGTCTTCGCTAAAAGGCTTATGATAGCGATTTTGCATATCTAAGGCACCCTGTCGAAAGCTCTCTTGCCAAATCGATCCTTGGCTTGTACTTTTGAAATAGATATAGATTCTTCTTAAGTCATCGTCTTTGGGATATTTTATATGATGAGCTCTTATTACTTTTGTAAACTCATTTTTCTCAAAATCAATACCGACTACATCAGAGTTTTGGGCGACCTCCCAAAATAGCCTCCACAGCCAATAATCTAGTGGTAAATATGATAAAGTGCATTGCTTAGCCCCTGAGGCAATAAAAGCCAAAAGTTTGTTATCATCATCTATCACAAAGCCAGCTTCTCCCTTGACAAGCTGAGGCTTAACAGTTGGCATTTCTATCTCTCTTGAGGTTTGGACAAATGTTACTTTTGGGCTTATAAACAATCTAGACTTTATTTCATTAAGTGTAGAAATAATACCACACTTAGGTAGATCAAGCTGTGTTTTACCTTCTAGGCACTTTGTCGCTAAATGGTTTAGCTCCCCTGAGGGCAGAGACTGCCAAAATAGCCATAGAAGCTCCTCGCTTGGGCCCTCCCATAAAAAATCGCTTTTTCTGAGATGCTTGACGTTCAGGTTTAGAGACCTTCTACCTTGATAATCATTGATTTGCATATAACCTGCTATATCTACACTTTCTGTCTCTTGGATCTCCTTCTCTAAATGAGCCATATTAAAGGCTATCGCATCATAGCTCTCACCAGCGTATCCTACTTGAAGCTTGAGATGCCTATTAGAACCAACCAAATAGGCCTTTTCTAACGTTGCAGCTCTTATCCCGATAACAGGCTTAGGATTGCCGGCACCACAAGGCTCTAACAGTGCAAGTTCCTCAACTAAGCTAGTTGAAAGCTTAGAGTCTGCTACCAAATCAATTGTAGCCCTAGGAATTAATTCCTCTTCTGTTATGTGGGTATCACTATATTCAAAAAATGCCTCTTGAAAGCTGATAAACTGATCCTTTTTAACAGACAAACCAGCTGCCATCTTGTGACCACCAAATGTGACTAGGTGTTCCTCAAGATCCCCTAAAGCCTTGTTGATATCAAAGCTTTCAATGCTGCGGCAAGAGCCATGGCACACTTCATCTTCTAGCCCAACTACTACCGCTGGTTTATGGTATTTTTCAACTAACCTAGAGGCTACAATCCCGATAACACCACTGTGCCATTTTTCACCCGCGACTAAAAGCGCCTTGTGGTGAGATTGCTGATCTGCCATTTCAATTGCTTCAGTAAGAATATCATCTTCTATAGATCGTCTTTCTGTATTTAACTGACAAAGGCTGTGGGCAATCTCTAAGGCTTTTTCATAATCCTTTTCACATAGCATTTTAAGACCAACCTCAGCTGAATCAATTCTTCCAGCTGCATTGATTTTAGGAGCTAAGACAAAAGAGACCTTCGTTGCATCTATTTCGCTGTCTGTTATACCTGTAGCATCTATTAAGGCTTTAATACCTGGAATAGGTTCTTTGTTCATGCTATAGAGTCCATTTTTGACAATGCGGCGGTTTTCATCAGTTAAATCAACAATGTCTGCAATCGTACCAAAGGCTGCTAGTTGAACTGTAAGTGGGGTAAGTTGAAAATAATGGGGTGCCTCCCTGCTTAGCGCCTGAGCTAACTTTAACGCAACCCCTGCTCCACACAAAGATGCGGGATAACTATTTAAGTGGGGATTTATTACCGCGATAGCCTCTGGAAGAGTGTCTTGTGGCGTATGGTGATCCGTAATGATTAAATCCATACCCATTTCTTTAGCTTCTTTGGCAATTTCAACTGAAGTTATGCCACAATCTACTGTAATAAGTAGATCGGTTCCGTTTTGGTGTAAGAGCTCAATTGCCTCTATATTAAGACCGTAGCCTTCTTCGAGCCTATCTGGGAGATAATAACTAACGTCTACTTTGCTTCCTTCAAGAAGATCGAAGAGGATAGCTGTAGCTGTAATCCCATCAACATCGTAGTCTCCATAGATCATAATCTTTTCTTGATTATCTAGAGCCTTTATTATCCTTTTTACAGCTTTGTCCATGTCCTTTAACTTATAAGGAGAATGAAAAGGTCCACCTTCTTTAAGGAAAAGCTGCGCTTTCTCAGGATCCTCTATACCGCGCAAAGCTAAAATCTGAGCGAGTGTCAGTGAACAACCAAGCTTTTCTGCTAGATCGACCTGCTTTGAAGTTGGTATTTGCAATACCTTCCATATCTCTTTTGGCACATAAATCACCTACCTTTAACACAAAAAGACCTGAGTAAATCAGGCCTTTTAGGCGTAGATCAATTCTTTCATTTTGTGGTGGTTTTTGTCTCCCACAGTGCCCAAACTTGGGTAGCCACAAAGATAGATGAGTATGTTCCAACTAGAATACCCAAAGTTATGGCCGCTGTGAAGTTGCGAATAGAAGCACCACCAAATATCAATAGTGCGATAACAGCTAATAGAGTAGTGACTGAAGTATTGATGGTTCGTCTTAGGCTTTGATTTATAGACTTTTCTACAGTCAAATCAAAACTTTCGTTGCCCCGTCTAGTTTTGCTGTTTTCGCGGACCTTATCGAAAATTACGATAGTATCATTTATGGAGTAACCGACCAATGTCAATATTGCAGCTAGAAATGTCCCATCGACTTCAAATTGTGTTAGAACAAAAAAGCCAAGCACAATTACTACGTCATGAGCTAAAGCTACAACTGCAGCCACACCACTTTTAAATTTAAAGCGGAAACTAATATAAATCAACATCAGTAAACCAGCAATAAGTAAAGATTTTAATGCATTTGCTAAAAGTTCACTACCAATCGCTGGCCCTACTTTTTGTATTTGAAGAAGATCCTTATCAATTGCTCCAATCTTTTCTTCAAAAACATTCAATACTTTTTCCTCTTCAACATCCTCTAAAAAACGGGTTTTAATCAGAGCACCATTTAATTCATCACCTGGGTCAAACAGCTGTACTGAAGAAGAACCAAGTTCAAGAGCCTCTACTCTAGGATCTGCTAGAACCTCATCCTGGACCATTCCAAGACTAATATTGGCCTTAGTTGCTATCTGTAAAACTGTTCCCCCAGTATAATCAATACCGTAGTTTAGGCCTCTAGTAAGTAGCAATACTATAGAAGCAACTACTAAGAAAATGCTGAGACTAAGAAATAACTTCCTGTGTTTTATAATCTGTATTTTCATATTGCTACCCCCTCTTTGCAAAATAGCGACTGAGTATTTCTGGGTTCTTTTCTGCAACCAATTCGATCAAGGTTCTTGTAACATAGAGGGCAGTAAACAGACTTGTGAAAATACCTACGCTTAATGTTACAGCAAAACCTCTTATCTGAGCTGTACCAAAATAGAACAAAACACCTGCTGCAATCAAAGTTGTAATATTAGAGTCAAAAATAGGAAGCAGTGCTCTGTTAAATCCGGCATCTATACCGCTTCTTACGGATCGTCCAGATCTAATCTCATCCTTAATACGTTCAAAAACAATAACATTGGCATCAACTGCCATACCTACAGCAAGAATAAACCCAGCAATTCCTGGCAGCGTCAAGGTAGCATTAAAAGCGGAAAATACAGCCAAAGCGATTAATCCATAAATCACTAAAGCGATATCAGCAAGTAAGCCAAGACTGCGGTAAACAATGAACATAAAGAACAAAACTAAGACAATACCGATAATACCAGCGTTTAAACTCTGTTTTATAGAACGAGATCCTAGTGTCGGTCCCACAGTGCTACTGGCGATTCTTTCAAGGGGCACAGGAAGGGCTCCGGCATTGATCAAATTTGCAGTGTCTCTAGCCTCTGAAAAGCTCCAGCGTCCAGTGACTCTTGCACCTCCATGGGTAATCGCTTCGCTTACTAAAGCATCAAGTAAGACTTCTTCGTCTAACTTAATAATAATTTGCTGGCCAACAAGCCTTGTAGTAGCTTCAGCAAACTTCTTGCTCCCCTCATCTGTGAACGAAAGATTAATCTGGGCTCCCCCGAAGCCGTCTTGATTTGCACTAACTTGAGCTCTTTTAACATCACTACCTACAAGCAACACATTACCGTCTATATCTTCAAAGGTAAGTTGTGCAGTACGTCCAATCAATTTTGCGACTTCATCTGGGCTTCTTACGCCAGGGATCTGGACAAGAATCCGATCGTTGTCTAAATCCAATTGGATTGTCGGTTCGGCTACACCGAACTCATCGATACGATTACTAATAACATTACGTGTTTCTCTTAAAGCGTTATCAAGTTCTGCCCCAGTTAGGGTTACTTCGTCTGTAGGTGCTAAAACAACATAGACACCGCCTTTTAGATCTAAACCTAGATTAATCGGAAAACTGTAGGTTTTAGTTTCTCGATTATATCCACGGATACCTAAAAGCAGTACAGCAGCTATTACTACAGCTAGAACAACTGTTACGCGAATTTTATTCTGTGATCTCAAAACCCGTTCCTCCTTTGCAACATAAAGTAGCTATGTTATTTTTCTTCTTCTGTTTCGTATTTTCTTGCGACGGCTGAACGTAAAAATCTTACTTCGGTACTATCTGCAAGCTTTAGCAATACAGTTGTTTCATCTAAATGAGTAATAAGCCCTATGATACCACCAATAGTAACTACCTCATCTCCAGCAGATAAGCTATCTAACAAAGCTTTGCGCTTCTTTTGTTGCTTTTTTTGAGGAAGTATTAAGACAAAATACATTGCCACCAAGATAATTATCATCGGTAAATACGCGCCAAAAGTTCCAACACTACTTGCGTCTCCGTTCATTACAACCCCTCCTTCTAGGAATTTTGATAATATTTGTCTAAGAAATGATTCTTGAATTCCCTAAATCTTTCCTGCTTTATTGCTTCTCTTGCAGAGAAAATCATGTGTGTTAAGAAAAATAGATTGTGGTAGCTAACTAGTCGTAGACCAAGAATTTCGTCTACATTAAACAGATGCCTCAAATAAGCTCTACTGTAGTTTCTACATGTTGAGCAACTACACTCGTTATCTAAAGGACCACCATCTTCCTTATACGTAGCATTCCGGATAGTGATTTGTCCTTGGCTTGTCATGGCAGTGCCATTTCTTGCCATGCGAGTTGGAAGTACGCAGTCAAACATATCAATTCCCATTTCGATACCGTTTAGGATAATATCTGGGCTACCAACTCCCATAAGATAACGCGGCTTGTCTTTGGGAAGAAATGTCTCTGTATGACCCAAAATCTCTAAAAGAATGTCAAGTGGCTCGCCTACACTTAAGCCTCCAATGGCGTATCCTGGGAGATCACAATCGACAGTAAGCTTTGCACTTTCTTCGCGTAACTCCTTGTACATTCCGCCTTGAACAATGCCAAAAAGATTCTGAGTTTCTCTGTTTGTCCAAGCTTCTTTACAGCGAATCAGCCAGCGATGAGTCCTCTTCACAGAACTCTCTACATACTCTCTTGGCGCTGGATATTCGACGCATTCATCAAAAGCCATCATAATGTCAGAGCCAAGATTTTGCTGGATATAGATAGCCTTGTCTGGCGAAAAAAAATGCTTAGAACCATCTATATGGCTTTGAAAAGCAACGCCCTCTTCTGTGATTTGACGGAGTTTTCCCAAACTAAAAACTTGAAAGCCTCCACTGTCTGTAAGGATTGGTCTGTCCCAGTTCATAAATTTATGTAGACCGCCTGCACGTTTGATCAGTTCATCTCCGGGTCTTAGATAAAGATGATACGTGTTAGATAGTATTATTTCAGCTCCCAATTCTTTTACTTCAAGAGGGGTTAAAGTCTTGACCGTAGCTCTTGTTCCAACCGGCATAAATACTGGTGTTTCAACTGTACCATGGGCAAGATGCAATCTTCCAAGTCTTGCTCTAGTTTCCTTTGAACTATATAAGAGATCAAACTGCACTTTTTGCACTCCTTTAAGACTTAGGTAATAAGCATTGCATCGCCAAAACTATAAAAACGGTATTTGTTAGCTACTGCATGCTTATAGGCTTTTAAAATATTTTCTCTACCTGCAAAAGCCGAAACCAACATCAACAGTGTCGATTTTGGCAGATGAAAATTTGTAATCATACAATCTATTATTTTAAAGTCAAATCCCGGATAAATGAATATGGCAGTTTCCCCAAAAAGTTTGCCAGAGATCGCACAGGCTTCAAGTGTTCTCACAACAGTTGTGCCTACAGCCACTACCTTCTTTCTAGCTTTTTTGGTTTGCTCTACTTTCTGCCATGTTTCTTTTGGAATGTCATATACTTCAGTATGCATTTTGTGGTTTTCAACTGTCTTTTCTGAAACAGGTCTAAATGTGCCAAGTCCAACATGCAAAGTAACATAGGCTACATCTATCCCTTTTTTCGTTAAATCCTGTAAAAGCTCCTTTGTAAAATGCAAACCTGCTGTAGGAGCTGCTGCTGAACCTAGGTTTTTGCTGTAGATAGTCTGGTAGCGCTCATTATCTTCCAGCTTACTATGAATGTAAGGTGGAAGTGGCATTTGGCCCAGTTTGTCCAAAATTTCCATAAAAGAACCTTGGTAGCTAAACTTAATAAGTCTTAAGCCTTCTTCAAGATGCTTTTCGATTCGAGCCTCTAGTAGTCCATCGCCAAATACAATTTCAGCGCCTTCTTTAAGCCTTGCTCCTGGTTTAACTAACGCTTCCCAGAGATTAGGCTCCCTCTCCCTTAATAGTAGGACTTCGGCTCTTCCTCTTGTACCTTTTTTCTCTCCTAGGAGCCTTGCTGGTATGACTCTGGTATCATTCATAACCAATAAATCCCCTGGATTTAAGAAGCTTGTTATTTCTGTAAACACTTTATCTTCAATACTACCTGCCGTACGGTCTAATACCAAAAGCCTAGAACTATCTCTAGGCTCTAGGGCTTTTTGAGCAATCAAGCTTTCTGGTAGATAGTAGTCAAATTCATCTACTAACACTAAAGCGCCAACTCCAACGTATTTTACGTAAGAATTGTCCCTCCCATCTGTGTTTTTTCTAGATAAAATCTATAAATTTTCAGGACCAAATGATACTGGCAAAAGTTCATCTAAAGTATAGCTCCGCCATTTTCTTTCTAGGTTAACCAAAGTTATGTTTTTAATGTTAAATTCTCTAATTACCTGTAGGCAAATCCCACATGGCGGTGTAAGTCTGCCATCTGTGGCTATTGCTATCTTCTCAAATCTTATATTACCACTAGATACGGCACTGAAAATCGCATTTCTTTCAGCACATATTGTTGCGCCATAGCTTGCATTTTCAACATTACAACCAGTATAGATCGAGCCATCTTTAGCAAGGAGTGCTGCGCCAACTTTAAAACTAGAATACGGAGCGTAAGCGTTTTCTCTAGCCTTTAGGGCTTCTTCTAGAAGTTTGTCCACAATGTAGCCTCCTTAAATGGTCCAAATAAGTGAAACCAGCAAAACCAACGCCATAATCAAAGTACCAAGTGCTGCTCCTGCTATAACCTCTGGGACGGTGTGAATACTTCCTTCTACTCTACTTTGAGCAACAAGAATCGCTAAAGCAAAGCCAAGGACAATAATTAGAGCACTCTCTACATAAAAAGCGACCGCTGTTGCCATTGCAAAAGCAATGGCCGCGTGCCCTGAAGGCCAACCTCCCGTTAGAGGTTTTTTGGCGTTTGTGACACCTTTAAAGAATATAACAAGGATAAAAGCAGCAAAGATTCCTACTACAGTTAACTCAACTGGATGCACAATAAAGCTTGATCTTAATGGTTCTCGTGCAACATCCACTAATTTTTGGCCAAATATAAACCAACCCACAACTACTGCGTTAATGGCAGCAATAAAAACAGCTCCTGCTGCAATATCTTTAGCAAGGCGTGCTAGTGGATGGTATTTTTGAGTTACAACATCGATAGTCTTCTCGATAGCAGTATTTACCAACTCTAAGGATATTACTAAAGTTATTGTTAAAAATAAAATCACATACTCTATGCGAGAAAGATCCAGAATAACGCCAAGAACTAGCGCTAGAACCGCTAGCATAAGGTGAATCTTTAAGTTTCTTTCTAGCTTTACTGCCGCTATTATACCACTAATAGCGCAGTTAAAGCTTTGATATAAAGAGTGTCTTTTATGATCCAACTCAATCACTACCTTATTCTAAGTTTGAAAATCAAGTAGAAGTAAGTTATTCACGCAAAAGACCAATGTGCTTCATGATGTTTTCTTCTTCTTTTCTCATTACTTTTTTATCGGTTTCTTCTAGATGATCAAACCCTAAAAGATGCAAGAGACCATGAACTGCTAAATAGACCAATTCTCGCTCAAAAGAATGCCCGTATTCTTCGCTCTGTGAAAGGGCTTTCTCAACTGAAATAAAAATATCTCCCAATTCCTCTTTTTCCCAGGCATATTCTGACTCAGAGTCATTGAGGGCAAATGAGATAACATCAGTCGGTCTATCTATCTTACGATAGTCCATGTTTATTCTTTGAATCCTTTGATTGTCAATCAAGACGATACTTACTTTACAGTCGTCAAGGCTATGAAGATCAGACGCAATATTCATAGCCTTGTGTAAAAACTCTATGGTGCTTGTCGCAATTATGACCTTTTCTTGTTCGTTTTCAATGTAAAGTTCCATTTGTACACCTACAACTTCTGTCCAGGATATTTTAACCTATTATGATGAATACCTGCAGCCACACGGCTCATTACTTCAGTGATAACATCAATTTCTCTTAAGGTCAGTGTGGAATGGCTTAACTGTTCATCTTCAAGCTTTGCTTTAGCAATAGTTTTTATCATAGACTGAATTTTATCATAAGTTGGCTGTGTCATTGAGCGTACGGCTGCTTCTGCAGAGTCTGCAATCATTAAAATTGCTGTTTCTTTTGAATGTGGTTTAGGACCTGGATAGCTAAAATCCTCAAGCAGTACTGGGTTTTGATCTTTTTCTTTAGCTTTTTGGTAAAAGTGTTTAACAGTAGATGTGCCGTGATGCTCAGAGATAAAATCAGTAATAATCTTTGGTAGCTTGTATTCTTTTGCAAGTTCTAAACCTTCTTTAACATGGTTTAGAATCACCATTCTAGAAAGGTTCGGAGACATTTTATCATGAGGATTTTCTCCTCGTTGATTTTCCACGAAAAAGTAAGGGCGCGCTAACTTCCCAACGTCGTGGTACATAGCGCCAACTCTTGTAAGCAATGAGTCTGCTCCGATAGCTTCAGCTGCTGCTTCCGCAAGGTTGCCTACCACAATTGAATGATGGTAAGTACCAGGTGCTTCCAAGGACAGTTTTCTTAGTAAGGTGTTATTCGGGTTAGATAGTTCTAAAAGCCTCATAGGTGATGCTACCCCAAAGATCAGTTCGAGGTATGGCAATAAGCCTATAGTTAAAACTGCCGAGATAATACCGTTAATCAAACCGATAAAACTCATTACAACTAAACTAGAATCTTGAAGAATTAAGCCACAAGAAACCATGGTCAGAGAGTTTACTAATCCAACTATAAGACCCGCTTGCATCAGACTACCTCTTTGAGTTGCTCCTCTTACACAATAAACACCCACTGTCGCCCCAAAAAGGCTAAGTAAAACAGGCGCTATAGCAAACTCTGAAAAGAAAGCAGTCATAATGGCATATAAAATCGCTGTAAAAACCCCAAGAGAGGCGTTAATCAAGAGAGTCACAAACATAGTGGCTGCTGAAGCTGGGAAAAAATAAATAGCATATGGCCAATCAATCAACGTTAATAATTTCCCTAAAACAGCTATAAAGACAGCGATTGTGCAAAAGAGAACGAAGTATTTGTTTTCTAACGATCTATAAAAAGAGTAAAGATAGTAATAAAAAACACCTGCAAGAAGAAGCGTGATAATCACAATTCCAATCGCTTTTTGCCAGTTCCAGTTTCTCTTCACCATATTTAGTGCATCTAAAATCATTAGATCATTTTCGGTGAGAACATCGCCTTCTCTGACGATAACCTGGCCCTTTTTAATAGTCGGTGCGCTAAGACGCGCTTGTTCAATTGCATCATTTACAATCTTATTAACTTTCTGACTATCTAATTGCAGATTAGGCCTAATAACAGCTTGAACTACTTCGGCTGCGCTAGTTAGAACTTCAAACTCGACCTCGGCCTCTGAGTTTAAGAACAGTTGGGCTACCTTTTCTCTGGCTTCCGGCAAAGATGAAGTTGATACACCTTTATTCATGATCTCATTTATGATCTCTAAACCCATTGTCCTAAATGTTTCAAGGTTCTCCTCTGGGATCTGCATCAGATTTCTTAAGGTTGAAGCAGGTATATCTAATTTTGTGTGTGTTTTAATTAGGTTTTGTACCATGCCAATGTCTTTGGCCTTGGCATCCTCATCAGTTCTGTTTTCGATTATCAATTGTGCTATCTCTTGAAAATCTTCTTCTGCAGATAATAGATAGGTCTTTTCGACACGATAATTTAAAACATCTTCACTTGCTGTCTTTGAAACACTTCTTTCTACTTCTCTTTGGAGTTCCTCCCAATTGGTATAGTCTAACACCTCATGTGTGGCAACTATATCCCTTGTTAAAACATCCCCTATATTTAAGTTTAGTCTTTCTTCATAAACAGAACTTAAAAATACTATACAGAGCAAAAGAGTTGTACCAATCCCTAACAAACGCCGTTGTGTTTCATCGCGTTTTAAATATTCCCACGCTCTTTTTAGAAAGGATTTTATATCATCATTAATCCCTGTAAATTCTAAGGAAGGAAATTTAAACTTTTCGCCTTTAGGTTTAGGTTCAGTCTTCATAGCTTCCTCCTTACTCAGCTATCGCTGTCTGGAGATTTTTCATACCTTTCATATGCTAAAATAATTTGTTGTACTAGAGGGTTACGTACAACGTCTTTTTCAGTTAGATTTATAAATTCAATACCTGGAATTCCTCTAAGCATCTTTGTCACATGACAAAGCCCCGAAGACTTGTCCTTTGGAAGATCAATCTGTGTTATATCTCCGGTAACAATCATCTTGGAGCCAAAACCAAGTCTGGTAATAAACATTTTCATCTGCTCTTTTGTAGTGTTTTGGGCCTCGTCTAAAATAACAAAAGCATCATCTAACGTCCTACCCCTCATATATGCTAGTGGGGCTACTTCAATAATCTCTTTTTCCATATAACGTTTAAAGACTTCAGGTCCGAGTATATCATAAAGAGCGTCATAAAGAGGTCTTAAATACGGATCGACTTTATCTTGGAGATCTCCTGGCAGAAAGCCTAAGTTTTCTCCTGCTTCAACTGCCGGTCTACACAGAACTAGGTGGTTTACCTCTTTACGCTTTAATGCTGCTACAGCCATTGCCATGGCTAGATAAGTTTTCCCTGTTCCTGCAGGTCCTATTGCAAAAACAATTTCATTTCTTCTAATTGCTTGTACATACTTTAGTTGTCCAGGAGTTTTTGGGCGAATAGCTTTGCCACGGGCATTTATCTGTACAGGATCGGCTGCGAGTTCACTTCTTTCACCAGTTAGCGAAAAAGCCAACGACGTGTCTTGTTCACTTAATTCTTCCTGTTCTTCAGCTTTAGTGATTAGAGAACTAAGGATTTTTTCCATCTTTTCTATATCCTCTTGATCACCAATTATGTGAATTTCACTGCCGCGAGACATAATTTTTCCGTTAAAATTCTTCTCTAATATGCGCCAATTAGAGTCTGCTGGCCCCATTAGAACTTTCATAGTTTTTATGTCATTAACAGATATTACCCTATGAACCTGCTCTGCCAATACCTTCACCTAACCTTTCTTGTGTTAGATCAGTCTCTATTATCGCCCTTAAGGTCACCTTTACTTTATCAGTGCCTAAGGTTTTTTCAATTTTCTTTTCAATAATATTGCTCTTTCCAAATAAAGCTACAAATTCTTCTTCTACTGCAGTTAATGCTAGGCTTAAAGCCTCTTCTTCTGTCCTCAAAACAACTGTCTCTT
This sequence comes from Bacillota bacterium, assembly GCA_028708605.1. Lineage (GTDB taxonomy): Bacteria > Bacillota > DTU065 > DTU065 > DTU065 > DTU065. Next base: position 32,318 of record JAQVYS010000003.1, on the reverse strand, counting down.
TTAACTGATTATATTCGATTACTGTTACTTCGACAAACTGTCTTCTGCTTCCTTCCCAGCCATAGCGCTTCACAGTTTTACTCCATGGTGTCTGATTGTCATCCTTAAAACCCCAGCTGTAGTGAAGACCACCAATCTTTAAATGATATTCGTTTTCCTTGTGTCCAGTCTCAACTAAAATAGGCTGCTTTAGCAAGGTCATATTTGCGATCTCTACTACTGTTTCTCCGATTATGCTGCCTTCGGCATAGGGAGTTCCGTTGATTAGAAGCTGTCCTTTATAAACTACATCGCTTGGATTAACTAGGCTCTCTCCCATAAAAACATGGACAGAGCGTACGATTCCACCTAAAGCTGCATATATTTTTTGTTTTGGCATCTTTTCTTCAGTTACCGGTCTTACATTCATGTCAATTTTCAGTCTGATTCCATCTTTGGTTAGATTAATAAAATTAAGCTCAGGAAATGCCTTGATTAGTTCCTTGCTTACTTCGTCATAATACCTTCTGTCTCCACTAGTACCTGGCTTAATACCTTTTAGACAAAGATACTCGTGAACAGCTTCAATAAGCTCATCATTATTACTATTATACACAAACGTCCATGTTCTACTAGACCAAAAAACTGTTAATAAGAAGCTAGTAAGAAAGATAATTACCAGAAAGTAGCCAACTGGTCTGTAAGTTTGTAACAAGATACTAAACTCTAAACTATGGCCTTTAGCAAGATCCTTTACCTTGTCAAGATCCTTATAAAGGCATTTTCCATAAAGAGCTTGGCCACTTCGGCGAAGCTCTGTTAGTCTAATCTCCTTCACATTTGACAAAAAATCTTCAATGTTTTTCCCCAGTACCATAAAGACTACTTTAGCCATCTTTCTCCACCTCAAGTTGCAGTAGTTCTCCTATTACCTCCAAAGAGTCTGGCAATAAAATATTAAGCTTGAGATTTCTACCAGTTAAAATCAAGTTGCCAGAAGCTATATTAACCACTATCTTGCCATTTTCGTATTTGAGAATTCGACAGGGATTATCGATAATAACGCGCTTTTGACCGGGATAAAATGCTACTCTTGGTTCTTTGCCAATTAACTCTGGTGGTAGTTCTAGTTTTTTATGAAGTATTTGCCAAATCCTCTGCACTCTAATCCCTCCCTAGATACTAAATCTATTCGAAATCTACGGATCTTAGAAGATGCTTATCTAGTTTCACCAAACAGAAATTCAGATCATAACCATCTAAAGACTAGAATATGGTTTTAATCTTTAATTGCACCTATATAATAAAACTTGAGGATCAGCTTACTTAAACACAAAAAAGTAGCACCAGCCTCAAAGGCTGATGCTACTTTGACAAACCATATATACCTGATCATCTTCTCTGCCAAGGGTTAATGGCTCTCGGTTTGTCAATAATCTCCTTGGCAATAATCGCTTTTCTTAGAAATGTCGCATCCGTATATTCATCTAGATGCTCCTCTTGTTGTTTTGCTGCGAGTTCAACACTGACCTTTACAGGCTTGAGAGATTCGTCTCCTTCTTGAAGGTTCAAGTCTACATAGTCGCTAGTCCCGTCTTTTACTTGCTGTACTAGCTGCATTGGTTTTGCAGTCGATTTAACCTCTATGGTTTCAACCACCTGCTTAATATCAGGAACTTTGACTGGCTGAGGCTTTTTCTCTAACTTACTAGGGTTTTCCTGAAAAAGCTTTTTCCAATCTGGCTGTTGACCTCGTCTTCCACTGTTTTTTTGTTTTTTCTTGTTTTGACTATCTACAATTGAAGCGATCATGGAAATTATCACGATAAGAAGACCTACAAACTCCACAGAATCACCTCATTTTTATTTGTTCTGTTCGCTCGGTTTTTCTGTAGATTGAGCTAATGACTCTCTCATCTTAGTATCCGACAAAATGTTTTGCATATTATAATAATCCATGACACCAAGTTTACCTGCCCTAAAGGCCTCAGCCATTGCTTCAGGAATCAAAGCTTCAGCTTCAACTACCTTCGCTCTCATCTCTTGAGTTCTAGCTCTCATTTCTTGCTCTACAGCTTGAGCAGCAAAGCGCCTTTCTGCAGCTTTTGCTTGGGCAATATTTTTCTCTGCTTCTGCTTGATCTATAGAGAGCTGCGCACCGATGTTTTTACCTACATCGACGTCTGCGATATCAATAGACAGAATTTCAAAAGCAGTTCCAGCATCTAAACTTTTAGTCAAGACTGTCTTGGAGATGCTGTCTGGGTTTTCAAGCACGTCTTCATGGGTTTTTGAAGAACCTACAGTTGTAACAATACCCTCGCCTACACGAGCGATAATTGTCTCTTCACCAGCACCGCCGACTAGCCTATCAATATTTGCACGGACTGTAACTCTAGCTTTAACCTTTAGTTCAATACCATTTTTAGCTACAGCAGAGATTAGAGGAGTTTCAATAACTTTTGGTTGAACACTCATCTGTACTGCTTCTAGAACGTTTCTCCCAGCAAGATCAATCGCAGTACAACGTTCAAAGCTCATGTCAATATCTGCACGTCTTGCAGCAATTAAGGCATCGATGACTCTGTCTACATTACCTCCAGCTAGATAGTGGGCTTCGAGCTGATCGAGGGCGACTTCACTCAAACCACCTTTTCTGGCCTTTATAAGAGGCAGAACAATCGCATTTGGTTGAACCCTTCTAAGACGCATACCAATTAGATAACCTAGAGATACGGGAACATTGGCTGCAAGCGCTGAGATCCAAAGACCGACTGGCACAAGTGAAAAGATCACAATGATCACAATTAAAACAATAACTAGAATGACAACACCTAAAACTCCCATATTTTACCCTCCTATACTTCCGATTAGCTTATTCTTTAATACTTTCTACAACAATACGATTACCCTGAACTTCTACTACTCTAACTCGAATGCCTTTTTCTAAAAATTCACCATCAGTCTGGGCACTATAGCGTCTACTTTCAATTTCAACCATACCAGAAGGTCTCATTACAGTTACCGTAATGCCATCTTTTCCTTCAAGCTCTTTTAGTTTGTTGGAAGACGCGCTATACCCCTTTTGATCATCTAGACTTGCTTCAAGTATAATCTTTTTCATAATCGGAGCTTTTTTAAGTCTTTTCCACAAAAGCTTTATTGCTAAAGCCGTAAGAGCAATTGCGGCAACTAATACCCAAATAGCTTGCGCAAAGTTCTCAAAGCTTAAAACAATACTTGTAAAAATGCCTGCTATTCCCAATATCCCTACAATACCAAAACCGGGAATAACAAAGATTTCTAGTATCAAAAAGATGAGTCCTGCTATAAATAACACTACATTCTCTAGGCCTGCTAAACCTGTAAGATATCGTCCACCAAAAAACAAAGCCAAACTGATGATACCTACGGTTCCAGCTGCTCCCCAACCAGCAGTAAAAAACTCAAGAATTATCCCCAAAAACCCAATAGTAAGGAGTAGGGAACTTACAACAGGGTCAGTCAAGAACCGGGCAAACTTTTCTGCTCCAGATGGTTGTTTGTTGACTATATCTTCATGTGTAAAACCTTTTTGTTCTAATAGATCATTAAGGTTTACTACGATGCCATCAGAGATTTTTACCTCTGTAGCTTCTATAGCTGTAAGATTAAGAATTTTTCCTTTGGGACTTAAATCAGGTATCTCTACGTCACTATCTACCATAGCCTCGGCTATTCTACCATCTTTACCTCTAGCTTCAGCTGTAGCCTTGAATTCCCTGCGAACAGCTGAAATCGTTTTTTCCTCTTTAGGAATGGTCTCAGCAGAGCCAATGCTACTGCTTTTTACCATATAGAGTTCTTCCCCTGAAAGTGCAATTAAGGCTCCAGCAGACCACGCTCTACCTGAAACAAATGTTATTGTAGGAACAGTTGCGTTCATAATACTGTCTCTTATCTCTAGGGCAGCATCAACTCGCCCACCTAAGGTATCGATTTCAAAGATCGCTACATCAGCTTTGTATCTCTCAGCCTCTTTTAGAGCTCTACCTACAAAGCCTGCTACCCCAAAGTCAATATCACCTTTAATAGGAATTAGATATACATCCGCAAACGCTGGTATTACAACCATTAGACTAATGATAACTGATAGAATTACCTTAGGGATTTTTCTTTTCAAAGCTTTCACCTCCAGATTCTATTCCACATTGCCTTCAACGACTCATACATTTGCCTAAAAATACTAGCATCTTCTACCTTAGCCAAAATGCGTCCGTCTATAGAAGTGACATTTCCGTCAATTGGTCCTTCAACATAGACGTTCCCACCAATAACAGTCAAGTCACCAGAGAGAGTTGAACCATCAACATAAACATTCTTGCCTCTTGAATGAAAAGCAACATTATCTCCATCCATCTCAAATGGTATAGTATGGGGTCTACAGTAAAACGACCAGAAAAAGACAAAGACGATACTAGCTGCAACTAGGCTAGAGATCTTTTTTCGCTTCTTTTTATACCATTTGCCATCTTTTCTTACCGCTTTTTGAACTCTCTTTGTAACTAGTTGCGTCTCTTTTGGCAAAGCCCCCAAATCTAGCAATGCTTCGGAGACAACAAATAGCTTTTCAGCTTCTTCGCTGCAACTAAAACAGGTGTAAAGATGAGATTTTACCTCTCTTTCTTCTAATGGCGAGAGTTCACCATCTACATAATCATCAAGTTTAGTCTTAATATATTCACATTTAGAGGTTGTTTGATCGTTAGTACTCACGATAGATGCTGCAAAAAATCCATGGTCTTTTTGACCTCAGACAAATGCAGCCTAGACCTCCTTTCCAGTCTACTGTTTTCTAACTTCTACACTTTTTGCCTTGGAAAATCTTAGTTTAGTAGAATTCTTTAATTCCCACAAAAGTCTAGACGCTTTTGCTGTTTAGACTAAAATAGCGTTCTTTGATAAGCTTTCTTGCCCTATGAATCTGGGTTTTCACAGTTCCGATTGGCGCTTCTAATATCTCAGCAATCTGTTCATATTTAAGATCCTCTACAAACCTTAAGACAAGTACCAGCTGATATCTAGGTGGCAAACTTACTAGTACCTTCTCGATCTCTGTAAGTTTCTCATTGTACAATACAGCGTTTTCTGGGTCAGGATAAGTTTCTTGAGATTTAAAATCTAATGTCTCGTCTGTTTCTGTAAAAGAGACATCTCTTTCTCTTCTTAACCGATCAATACAAAGATTGGAGGTTATTTTTAACAACCAATTAAGAAAGGGGTAAGCGGGATTATAGGTGTCTAGCGACCTGTATGCCCGAAGAAATGCTTCTTGAGTTAAATCCTCAGCGTTTGCAGGATTCCTTAACATTCTAAGGCTCAAATTATAAACTTTTCCTGAATAACGCATAACAATCTCATCAAAGGAATCTTTATGACCTTTTAAGGTCATTCTTACAAGTTCTTGATCGTTATACATAGTTTTACCGACTTCTACCCCTTTCTACGTCAATAATATGTAAAAGGTTTCATCTAATTCAAAAAAAGAGATAAAAAAGGCCTGCCCCAAAATAGGGGCAAGCCCACCTAATCAGAAAGAGCGACCTCTTTTTCTTGCCTCTTCACGCTTTTTCTTCTTACGCACGCTGGGCTTTTCGTAGTGCTCATGCTTGCGTGATTCTGTGAAGATACCAGCACGCCGACACTTGGTTTTAAAACGTCGGAGGGCTTGATCAAGATCCTCATTTTTTCCAACTCTAACTTCGGCCATATTTTCCCTCCTCCCCGAAACTTCTCTACAACAACAGAATAACCCAAGGACTTATCCGGGAGGCCACGTAAGAGAACGGCCGCCCAAAAGATGCATATGAAGATGGAATACTGTTTGACCACCATCTTGATTGCAGTTTGTTACCAACCTAAACCCATCTTGGGCTATTTGCTGCTCTCTAGCAAGGGAGGCGGCAACTAAAAACATGTGACCGACTAACTCTTTATCATCATGTGTAAGAGTTATAACTGTACTGATATGCTTTTTCGGTATTAACAAAATATGAACTGGTGCCTGTGGGTTGTTGTCTTTAAAAGCTACAACTAATTCATCCTCATAGACTATGGTGCTTGGAATAGCTTTTTCTGCAATTTTGCAGAATATACAATCATCAGCCACACCGACACCTCCTCTCACGCATGATTATTTTACATATTCTCTCTTGAAGAAATGAATTCCTGCAGAAAACACTAGATGTTTAGACAGTTTCTGCCAAAATCCCAAGCATGCCATTTTCAAAAACCTTTTCTAGCCTAACATTTACTAGACCTGTGCAAGGGTTGTCAATAAAAACTTTTATATAGTCTTCAGATGTGCCTGTATAATATCTTTTTCCATTTATTAAAGTTTCTTGTTCCACAACTACCTGAGCGCTTCTACCTATTTGACTTGAAAGGTAGTCTAACATCATCTTACTCCCAAGACTAATTAATTCCTTCACTCGGTTAGTTTTTTCTTTTTTTAACACCTGTAAAGGCATATCATAAGCTGCAGTGTTCTCTCTTCTTGAAAACGGAAAAACATGAAGCTTTGTAAAGCCCATTTCTTCGACAAAATCATAGGTTTTTTTAAAGTCCTCTGTTGTTTCGCCTGGAAAACCTACAATAATATCCGTTGTTAGACCAAGAGGTTGATACTGCTTCAGTCTATTGATTATATTTCTATAATATTCAGTGTCATAATTGCGGTTCATTTTTTTTAAGATTTTATCTGTACCACTTTGAAGCGGAATGTGCAAATGCCTACAAAAGCGTGGATGATCTAAAAGCTCAATAATCTCATCGTCTACTTCATGAGGATCTAAAGAGCTTAATCTGATTCTTATATCTTGAGTCTTTAGAGATTCTCTTAGGATCCTTGCTAAATTCCAGCCAGAGAGGTCCTTGCCATAGTATCCCACATGAATTCCTGTAAATACTACTTCCTTTACACCTAAGTCTCTGAGCCTTTTAACTTCATCTAGAACCGACCTTGGGCTTCTACTTCTAATTTTTCCCCTCGAATACGGTATCTTACAATATGCACAGAAGTTTTCACAACCGTCTTCGATTTTAATATAAGCCCTCGTTTTTTCGTGATATGTTACAGGTAAATCCTCAAACAAATCGGGCTCAGTGATCCTTACTTTTGGCTTTTTATCTATCTCAAATTCGTCAACCAGATCGATTATTTTGTCTCTCCCTGCAGTCCCTACTATGACATCTGCACCGAGGTCTTTAACTTCAGTCGCTGCAGTTTGAGTGTAGCACCCCATGACACAAACAAGTCCATCTGGGTTTTTTTCTTTAGCCCGTCTAATCATCTGGCGAGATTTTTTATCACTTTCAGCTGTAACTGTGCAGGTATTTATAATGTAAACATCAGCCTTCTCATTAAAAGGAACAATATTGTAGCCCCTCTTTGCAAAGAGACTGAGGACACCTTCTGTATCATATTGATTTACCTTGCAGCCAAGAGTGTAGGCAGCAATTGTCCTCAAATATAGTTCTCTCCTTTCATCTCCAGCCCAAACATCAAATGGGCTAGAGCCACAATCCCTGCTGTCTCTGTTCTAAGAATTCTAGGACCTAAAGTATAGGTAAGGACCTGAAGTTTGTCTACTTCGTCTTTAGATAGGCCTCCTTCAGGGCCAATAAAAACAGCAACTTTTTTAGGAGTCTCCACAAATGCCTGAACAAGATTAGAACTACCTTCTTCCCAAAACACTAGTTTTAGGCCTTCTTCTTTAAACCATCTTTCTAAAAACACAGGCCAGCTCACGGGCATCTCAACTATGGGTAGTATCACTCTGTGAGATTGCTTTGCTGCTTCTTGTGCAATTCTGTTTAACCTGTTTACCTTGTTTAGGGCTTTAGTATCATCCCATTTAACAATGCTACGACTAGTCTGTACAGGGACTATTTTTGCAACTCCTAATTCCACTGCTTTTTGTACTATTAGATCTAGTTTATCAGCCTTTGGTAGACCTTGAAAAAGCGTAATCTCATAAGGAGGCTCAGAAGAAGGAACCTCACAGATCACCCTAAACTTAGCCCGAGTTTTTTGAAGATCCTCCAAGATACCTTTGACTAGTTTTTTACCGTCTGAAAGATAGACTTCTTCACCGTTTTTCAGTCTTAAAACATGCATATGTTTAACTTCTTCGCCTACCACCTCGGTAAGGTCTTGTATCTGATCCACAAAAAACTGCTGCACTAGATCCTCGCCTCCAAAGCCACCCATTCACCCTTATCGATCCTTTTTGTTACGGTAAAGCCGTGTTCTTTGAGGCAACCAAGGACAAGTGGCAATCTTTCAACAATAATCCCTGAAAGTAACCAGGTGAAATGGCCTAGTTTTTCTTTTAACAGAGGAACAAACTGCACAATAACCTCTGCAATAATATTGGTCATCACTAAATCTGGAGTCTCGTTAGGAAATAGACTCTCATCCTCTAAGAGATCGCCTCCAAATACTAAAACTTGATCTTTTACACCATTTTTCTTAGCATTCTCCAAAGATGCATCTACAGCCAAAGGATCGGTATCAAAGGCAAATATCTTAGCGCCTAATTTAGCCGCTGCAATTGCCAGTATACCAGTTCCTGTGCCTATATCATAAACAGTTTTTGGTAAAGGTAAAACCTCTCCTAATAGTTCCAAAACAAGAGCTGTAGTTTCGTGAGCTCCTGTCCCAAAGGCCATCCCTGGATCAAGATCAATAATAGTCTCATCTGACCTCTTATCATACTGCTCCCAGGACGGCACTATCACAAAACGGCCAATTTTGTTAGCATGCCAATATTTTTTCCAATTTTCTGCCCAATTTTCGTCCTCAACAAGCTGAGTTTGATAGGTTAAAGAACCAAAGTCACCTGTAAGAATCGTTTCCGGATCTACATTCTCTGGCAAATAAAACTTATAAGCTGATTCTTCCTCTATTACCCCTTGAATATCCAAATCAAGCAGATAAACTAATAGTGCTTCTTTTATCTCTTCAGTAAATAATACTGTGATTTCAAGCCATTTCATTACCTTTCGCTCCTCATTTTTTGCCTCTTAAAAGATCGATAAATTTACCCAAAGGGCTTCTAGATTCATTCTCTGTGGTTTGGATCCCTTTTAGCTTTTCAAAAAGTTCTCTTTCTTCTTGAGACAATCGTTTTGGAGTCTGCACTATTATCTTTAAAATCAGATCGCCTTTATTGTTAGAATTAAGGTGATTTAAGCCCTTACCCCTAATACGTCTAGTCTCTCCTGACTGTATACCTGCGGGTATTTTATAGTTTTCAACACCTTCTAATGTTGGCACCTCTATCTCATCACCTAACGCTGCCTGAGCAAAAGTTATGGGAACATCCAAAAGCAGATTTGCTCCATCACGTTTGAAAATTTCATGGGAACGAACCTTCAAATTTATGATTAAGTCCCCAAACTCGCCGCCCATCTCTCCTTTAGCCCCACGACCACGGGCAATAACCCTATTACCAGTATCTACACCTGGAGGAATATTTATTTCTATTTCCTCATTTTCATAGGCTCTGCCCTCTCCACGACAAAGACTACAAGGTGTTTTAGCGATGCGCCCGTCCCCACCACAGGTAGGACAGGTTCTTACAGTTACGCTACGGCCAAAGATCGTGTTAACTTCTTGTTGGATCTGCCCCCTGCCATGACATTGTGAACACTCGACAATTGGCGTTCCAGGCTCTGCCCCATTACCGTTGCATTTTCTACATACTGAAAGGCGCCTATATTTTACGGTTTTTTTAGTGCCAAAAGCTGCTTCCTCAAAGCTGATCTCAAGTGTCGTAGAAAGATCCTGCCCCCTTGTAGGACCACGTCTTCTAGATCCACCTGAAAAACCACCAAATAAATCAAAGATATCGCCAAAATCGCCAAAGAAATCACCAAAGCCACCTGGTCCAGGTCCACCAGCGCTTTGATCGAAGGCTGCATGGCCTAATTGATCATACCTAGCTCTAGCCTCGTCATCGCTTAAAACTTGGTAAGCTTCGTTTACTTCCTTAAAAATCTCTTCAGCTTGGGGATTGTCTTTATTTAAATCAGGATGATATTTTTTAGCGAGCTTACGATAAGCCTTTTTAATTTCATCCTTATTAGATCCTTTAGACACACCTAATACCTCATAATAATCGCGTTTGCTATCGCTCAAACTTATCACCTCCTAAAACCTAAAAATGGGGCGGCTAACCGCCCCAAAAATATCTATTCAATATCGATTTGGTCTTCACCTTCACCTTGATTGTCGGCTTGGTTTGCGTCTTGATTTTCTTGCTTTTTAGCGTAGATCTCTGAGCTGATATCATAGAGAATCTTTTCTAAGGCTTCTTTCTTGGTCTTAATGTCTTCAATATTATCAGCTTCTATAGCATCATTTAGCTCTTTTTTGGCTTCTTCGACCTGCGCCTTCTGATCATCTGAGATCTGATCTTTGACATCCTCAAGTGTCTTGTCTACAGAATATAACAGAGTCTGCGCCTCATTTTTGGTCTCGATATCCTTCTTTCTAGCCTCGTCTTCAGCCTGGTGAGCTTCAGCCTCTTTAATCATACGTTCGATCTCGGCCTCTGACAAGGTCTTAGAACCTGTAACGGTAATGCGGTTTTCGCGGTTTGTAGCTTTATCTTTTGCTGTAACGTTTACAATCCCGTTTGCATCAATATCAAAAGTTACTTCGATTTGAGGTACTCCTCTTCGTGCAGGTGGAATACCTTCTAAGTTAAATGTCCCAAGGCTAATATTGTCTTTTGCAAGTGTTCTTTCACCTTGAAGAACATTGACGGTTACTGCTGATTGATTATCTGTTGCAGTTGTATATATTCTGGAATTTTTCGTAGGGATGGTAGTATTTCTATCAATAATTTTGTTAAACAAACCACCTTCTACTTCAATTCCAAGAGACAATGGGGTTACATCCAAAAGCACAATATCGTGAACCTCGCCGCCAAGCACACCTGCTTGGATAGCTGCGCCGATCGACACACACTCATCTGGATTAATACCCTTATGTGGCTCTTTACCAAAGTATTTTTTAATTGCATCCTGAACAGCTGGAATCCTAGTAGAACCGCCAACAAGTAGTATTTTATCAATATCTGCAGGCTTCAGTCCAGCATCTTCCATAGCAATCTTTGTTGGTTTAATAGTTGCCTCAACTAAATCCTTAGTAAGCTCATCAAATTTAGCTCTAGATAAAGTAATGTCTAAATGCTTTGGTCCATCACTTGTTAAAGTGACATAAGGAAGGTTAATGTTGGTAGAGACAACATTAGACAGTTCCTTTTTCGCATTTTCAGCAGCTTCTTTTAATCTTTGCATTGCTTGTTTATCTTTAGAAAGATCTAAGCCTTCTTTAGATTTGAACTCTTTAACTAAAAAGTCTGTGATGCGGTTATCAAAATCATCGCCACCTAGCTTAGTATTACCACTAGTTGCCTTTACTTCGAATACACCATCACCAATTTCAAGAATTGAAACATCAAAGGTACCTCCGCCTAAGTCATAAACTAAGATCGTTTCATTTTGTTCTAACTTATCAAGACCGTAGGCCATAGCAGCTGCAGTTGGCTCATTGATAATTCTTAAAACTTCAAGACCTGCAATGCGCCCGGCATCTTTTGTTGCCTGCCTCTGAGCGTCTTTAAAATAGGCTGGAACAGTAATGACCGCTTGAGTTACTGTTTCTCCTAGATAGTCTTCTGCGTCTTTTTTTAACTTACTTAATATAAATGCAGATATTTGTTGTGGAGTATAATTTTTAGAACCAATTTTCACTTTATGATCTGAACCCATGTTTCGTTTAATAGAGCTGACCGTACGATCTGGATTTACTACAGCTTGCCTCTTAGCAAGTTCACCTACTAACATCTCGCCATCTTCTTTAAAAGCTACAACAGATGGTGTTGTACGATTGCCCTCGGTATTTGATATAACCGTTGGTTCGCCACCTTCTATGACAGCAACAACTGAGTTTGTAGTTCCTAAGTCAATTCCTATGATTTTTCCCATTTTTTCTACCTCCTACTTTGCAACCCTTACCACAGAAGGGCGGATCAATACACCTTTAAAAGTATAACCTTTACGTAATTCGTCAACAATTATACCACTTTCTTTGTCACACTCAACTTGGTCGATTGCTTGATGAAAGTGAGGATCAAAGGGCTTACCCAACGCATCAACTGCTGCTAAGCCTTCTTTATAGAGAATGTCAGTAAATTGCTTGAAAATCTGAACTGTTCCTGCATCTCCCTGCTCCTCGGCTTTTTCCAAACTATCCATAACTGGAAGCAACGATTTAACTAGTTCCATGTTCCCGCTTAAAAGAAGGTCTTCTTTTTCCTTTTGGACCCTTCTTCTGAAATTCGTAAAATCAGCCTGTAATCTTAAGTAGCGGTTTTCAGACTCATTTATCTGCACCTCAAGTGCAGTGATTTTTTCCTTGATCTCTAAATCTGTCTCATTTAAAACTGTTCCATCATTACTTGGTTTAGCCGGATCCTCTATGCTTGGATCTTGGTTACCTACAGTATCTTGGTCTATATCACTTGTTACTTTGATATCTTCATCCACCAGCAAAACCTCCTTTTTAAAATAATTCTAAAAGTTCACTTAGAGACAAGGCTACTTCGTTAACTACACTAATAGCTCTACCATATGCCATACGTGTTGGGCCCAATACGCCTATTGTTCCCACATTATTGCCATTATGATAGTATGTCGCAGTTACTAAGCTAAACTCTTTAAGCTCTGGGCTTTTGTTTTCTTCTCCGATTCGAACCTTCGCACCTGAGGTCTGTGTTAAACCAAATAATACCTTAGCAAGGGCTGCATGATCCTCAAACATACTAAGGACTAGCTTAGTTTTATCTAAATCTTGAAACTCAGGCTGATCTAAAAGATTTAAAAGACCGTCTGCAACTAAAACTTCATCGTCATTATCGGTTAATACCTCTTGAACAAGATCGATAATACAACTAATAAGATCCCTTGCTTCAGGAACGCTATTTCTTAACTCATTTAAAAGCGTCTTTGTTAAAGCCTCGCCTTTTTTCCCCCGCAATCTTTGATTTAGATAAGAGGAGATTTCATCTAATTCAATAGGAGAAAACACTCTAGGACTAAACAATACTCTGTTTTCGATGACACCTGGGTCAACAACTAAAATAACCAAAATATTGCGGAGATCTAAAGACACCAGTTGAATGTGTCTAAAGACTGCATTGCGATGCTCCGGAATTACTGCAATAGAGATATACTCTGTTAGCTCAGCCAAGATTTTTGTTGATCTACGGATGGTTTTCTCAATTGCATCTTTTTTATAATCGGAGATCTGACTAATCTTTTTGTTATCTTCGGAAGTGACTCTCGGCAGTTCTAAAAGCACATCGACATAATAGCGATAGCCCTTATCTGATGGTATTCTTCCAGCTGAAGTATGTGGCTGGTAAAGGTAACCATCTTCTTCAAGACTTGCCATTTCATTTCTTATCGTAGCCGAAGAAATGCCTAATTTATGTTTTTTAGCTATTGTTGTTGAGCCGACTGGTTCAGCTGTATCTATATAGTCATCGGTGATAGCTCTTAGTATGCATTTTTTACGGTCATTAAGGTTATTCATTCTGCCATCACCTTTCTTTTAACTTTTAGCACTCGTTTGAGACGAGTGCTAAGACTTTCATAAATAAAGATACCACTAGGTGGAGTCATTGTCAACATATACAAAATTATACTTTCAATTAAAAAAAATAGCTTAGCACTGAGTTCATTACAGGTAGTGCTTTCTTTGTTAACCGATAACGATTGACGCCCAATTGATTAAACTGCTCTAGATACCCTGCTCCGCTTAAGAGGGCTACAGCCTCTGGGTACAAGTCATCTAGACTAAATCCACCAAGTTCATTCGGACCTATGCCTTCTTTTAGTCTTAGACCAAGCATAATATTCTCTTTTAGTATAACAGGAGCTGTAAGCTGTTCTTCTACTAAAAGAGTCCTTGCGCCATCTTCAATGCTTTTTACATATGTTAAAACCGACTCAATATTTTTGTAGCGCACTTTGCCAAGACGGCTTACTGCACCTACCCCTAAACCTAGATACTCTAGGTTTTTCCAGTATATTAGGTTATGCTTACACTCAAAATCTGGCTTGGCGAAGTTAGAGATCTCATATTGCATAAAGCCACTAGCCTCCAAAACTTCCATACCTCTGTAATACATCCCTACATACTCCTTGTCAGAGAGCATCTGAGGTCTTTCTTTCATTAGCTCTGTACCTTCTTCAAGCTGCAGACCATAAAAGGAGACATGACTTATAGGAAGAGATATTGCTGTCTTCAAGGTTTCTTCTAGAGTCTTAATTGTAGTCTGTGGATAACCATAGATTAGATCAATACTAATATTTGTAAATCCAACTTCACAGGCCTTTAAAACCGCTTCTTGAGCTTCATTTGATGAGTGAATGCGTCCCATCTTCTTAAGAGTATCATCATCAAAACTTTGTACTCCAATACTTAACCGGTCTATACCAAGATCATAGAGCATTTTTAAATAGTCTAAATCAACTGTACCTGGGTTCACTTCGATGGTAGCTTCTAAAAAAGGTCCATATTGTTTATCTAATTTTTTAATTAGCCTCTCCATTAAAGAAGGCGGTACTATCGAGGGAGTACCGCCACCAATAAACAATGTCTGTCCCTCTACCTTAAAGCGTTCAATCTCTTTCGCCAAAGCCTCCATATATTCATTAACTTCAAGAGACCTTGGTCTGTGAGATAAGAAATCGCAGTAAGCACATTTTTTCAAGCAAAAAGGTATATGGACATATACACCTGATTTAATCATTGTCATCAACTTTCAAAACTGCCATGAAAGCCTCTTGTGGTATCTCAACATTACCAATGGATTTCATGCGTTTTTTACCTTCTTTTTGCTTTTCAATCAGTTTCCTTTTACGAGAAATATCGCCACCGTAACATTTTGCAAGAACATCCTTGCGAAGCGCTCTTACAGTTTCTCTAGCAATAACCTTGGAACCGATCGCAGCTTGGATTGGTATTTCAAATAATTGCTCTGGAATAACCTCTTTGAGCTTTTTGGCTAGTGACCTACCATAGTAAGCTGCTTTATCACGATGAATAATGCTAGATAATGCATCTACAGGCTTACCATTTATTAGAATATCTAATTTTACTAAATCAGCTTTTTCATAGCTAGTTAGTTCATAATCTAAACTAGCATAGCCTTGACTAGAAGATTTTAAGCGATCAAAAAAGTCCATTAGGATCTCAGAAAGAGGCATATGATATGTGAGCATCGCCCTTGTTGGGTTTAAATACTCCATATTTTTAAACGTGCCCCGTCGATCTTGGCAGAGCTGCATAATAGCTCCGACATAATTATCTGGTGTGATAATTGTAGTCTTAACCATCGGTTCGTGGATCTCAAGGATCTCCTGAGTTGGAGGCAATTTTGATGGGTTATCAATCTCTAACACACTATCTTTTGTTGTAAATACTTCATAAATAACACTTGGAGCTGTAATTATTAAACTAAGATTATATTCTCTCTCAAGGCGCTCCTGGATAATATCCATATGCAAAAGCCCTAAAAATCCACATCTAAACCCAAAGCCAAGAGCTGCTGAAGTCTCTGGTTCAAAAACTAAGGATGCGTCGTTTAGTTGGAGCTTCTCTAAGGCTGTACGAAGATCAGGGAACTGGTCATTATCAACAGGATATAACCCGCAAAAAACCATAGGTTTGGCTTTACGATACCCTGGAAGAGGATCTTTTGCGGGGTTATCAGCATTTATTATTGTATCTCCTACGCTAGTATCCTTAACGTCTCTCATAGAAGCTACAAGATAACCAACTTCACCGCTTGATAGACTATCTAGGGAAACTTGAGCTGGTATCATCGTACCTACCTCAGTGACCTCAAAGGTCTTACCTGTAGAAAACATCGAAATCCTATCCCCGACTTTAACATGACCATCTACAACCCTAATATTTGCAACCGCCCCTCTATAGGAGTCAAAATAGGAGTCAAAAATTAGCGCTCTAAATGGCGCGTTCATATCACCTTTAGGTGGTGGAACTTCTTTTACGATAGCCTCTAGAACAACGCTGACTCCTTGACCGGTTTTAGCACTTACAGGATACACATCACTACTGCCTAGTACTTCGTCAATTTCCTGAGTTGCCTCGTCTACTTGGGCACTTGGCAGATCAATCTTATTAATGATAGGTATTATCTTTAGATCGTGCTCTAAAGCTTGGTAAAGGTTTGCAAGAGTCTGCGCTTCTATACCTTGGGTCGCATCGACCACTAAAAGTGCTCCTTCACAAGCAGCAAGAGAACGAGAGACCTCATAGCTGAAGTCTACATGGCCTGGGGTATCAATCAAGTTAAGCTGGTAAACTTTGCCATCATTTGCCTCGTAGTGCATTCTGATAGCTTTAGCTTTGATGGTGATACCTCTTTCTCGTTCTAATTCCATAGAGTCAAGAAGCTGCTCTTTCATCTCCCTTTGGGAAACAGTATTTGTTATCTCCAGGAGCCTGTCGGCTAGTGTAGATTTGCCATGGTCGATATGGGCGATTATACAAAAATTACGAATTTGGTTCTGAGATCTTTCCTGCACTTTCTTCCGGCACCCCCTGAATTAAGTTGGGTCTTAACCCTTGTCAATCAATTAATTATAGCATTAGGTTTTGGTGGGGGCAACTTAGTAAGTTGCACTTGACAGTCCTCTAGTCTGGTAATCGTCACATAAACATCCCTAAGTCCGTCCAAATAAACTAGCTCTACTAGTAAGCCTTTTTCTGTCAGAGGTGGCTTTAACGTATCAAAGATAAAATTACCTACACTATAAAAGACTGGTTTTTCTTTATAAAATCCCCATGGTTTAATAACGTGAGGATGGTGTCCAAACACTACATCTCCACCTGCATTGATGATCGCTTTGGCAAGACCCTCTTCTTCTTTAGTAGTTGTTTGGGAATATTCGATTCCCCAGTGAAGACTTACGATAACAATATCTACATCGTCTTTTTTTAACCTTTTTACATCAGAAATGATTAAGTCTTTGTTAATTGGAGCAACCCCAGGATACTCATCTGCTACCCATTTAATCCCTTTTCTGGAATACAAAAACCAAGTTTCAGTATAAGCCAGAAAGCCGATCCTTATACCGTTAACATCAAAGACTACACCCTTAGTTGCCTCAGTCAAATTCATTCCTGTACCAATCTGGAGTATTCCAGCCTTGTTTAGATGCTCCCATGTTTCAAACATACCTTCTTGATGGTAATCTAAGATGTGATTGTTGGCAAGACTAACCACATCGATTCCCGATATCTTCAAGCCATCAATCACTGAAGGGTGGGCACGAAAGAGGTTGATAAACTCACCTGTAACGCAGGTCGGCGCTTCTAAATTAGCGAAGCTTATATCTGCTTTCTGCAGATTCTGATATACCTTCGTAAAAGGATACTCTGGCCCTTTATCTAGAATCTTTTCTCCAACTCTTCTGCCTAACATAATGTCACCTGTTAAAGCCACAACAGTTGGCTTTAACTCAAAACTAATATGCCGATAGGCCTTGTCTACTTGTAAAGTCCTACTGCCTTGCCAAATTTTCTCAAACAGAGATACTTCTCTTTTTGCTAAGTTAATGTCTCTCTTATTTGGATACTCACTTTCATGCGGCAGGCACCCATTAACTGGAATCGACCGATAAAGTGGTGATTTTTCTAGGTACGGTACTATCATAGATTCATTTTTATCATTTGCGTAAAGTACTAGAGGCTCTTCTCCAATTTTTATGCCGTCTTCAAGTGTTAAGTAAAAGTCTGCTGCTGCACTAACTGAAGTAAGAACCAGTCCATTTTGCCTTGCCACAGCTTTACCTACCTCATGCAGAGAGTCTGGAACATAGAGAGTAAGTGGTCTTGATACAATAGTTACCTTTGCCAGTAAGATAAAAAGCATAATACTGCCATATAGACGGGACTTTCTCGCTACTTTCATTATCTATCACCCAAGTAACTCTACGCGATGGGTGAGAATTTTAGCACACAACTCCAAAATAACAGGTTAAAAACAGACAAACAGTTGTTAAAACTACTTGTACAAAAACTCCTCTCGGAAATTTCCTTTGTGGATGGGGCAACGCTCCGCTATGGCTCGGAAACAACGCCTTAAAGTTATATCTTGGCAAAACATGCCTAAGTGCTACCTCTAGATCTGGAATAGTAGCTCCTACTGCGCCCCAAAAAAGCGGACCAGAGATATCTGCAAAGAGCGTCCTAATTGTCGATAAAATCGTAAGTCCGGTTACTAAGTCAATTGCAGCTCCTCCCACTGATCTATAGTCATGATGAGGAACCATATCTAAGGCAGCATGGCTTACTAAACCTAGCCCAAATGCTCCTACAGAACTTTTTGTCAGTGCCCCAAGTAAAAGGCCACAGGAGAGATGACTACTAAAATACATCTATCTCACCTCCAAAAGAAAATCTCTAAGTATCGGTGCTATAAGTCTTGCGGTATATTGGGCCTCTGCATCGGTATTACAGTCGTTACCGACTTCAATTAACAAAGAACCGGGATGAAGATGCTGGTTATAAGCCCCTGTCTTAAATATCGCCCCACGGCAAAGACTAGGATAACGGCTGTTTATCATACTGATCAATCTCGCTGCAAGTTCACGGGTCAGCTTAACGTCCCAATTTCTGCTGCTTCGCTCCCCTGTTGCAACTACCAAGGAGACCTGGGCAGCATACTGACCTTGTACAGGAATCCTAAAAGGTTGCGAATCTGGAGCAGCATCGCGGTGGATATCTATTACGAGTTTTGCAGTTTGATACTGGTTTAGCGCCTCTCTTACTGATTCTTCGCTATAGAGGTATGCCAAGCGAAATACTTCGCCATCATGAATCTTTTTAATGCGATACACATTTACTCCCAATTGCGTTAACTGTTTTTCTAATTCACTAGCAACCCCTATAACACCTGCATCGTCTCTCCAGCGCCCGAAGGCATAGTCTAAAGCATCACTTTGATGATTCGCACCAATCATTCCATGATATGCCTCAGACGAATGCGTATTATATATTATAACATCAACAACATTTGATCTTGACGTCTTTGTTATTAAAGCCTGATCGGCGTTAACGGTAGAATCCCCAGATGAACCTATCCCTAAAGCATCTACATCATATATTTTAGGTTCTAAAGGCGCTACATGACTTGTTATACTCTCAATTTCTGTGTTTCTAGAGCTTGGCACATTTGCAACTTCCCCTAGATTATGAGCAGGAAGCGTTGGAACCTCTAAGGATGCCATACTAAATGCCGGCAGTGCCTCAGCTACAATACTCTTTGGCGAAAGAAAACCCCCTTCTGTAAAAACAAACAACAGACTTGCAAAAAGACCAAGTTGTGGTTCCTCTTCTCTGCCAATTGAGATATTCATCTCTTTAATTCCAGGAAAGGTAGAATCTAAAATCATCTGTAGCAAGGGAGTGTCCAAAACTAGCATGTTAGAAAAATAGGCTGCTAGAGACAGAGCTAATCCTAAAAAAAGAAAAGCTGCCGATAAAGCAGCTATTTCCATAATCTGACGCTGCAACCGACGTTTGTAACGAATATGCCAGATTAATAATGCTGATCTTCTAGTCATAGACTCACTCCTAGGCATACTACTAGACAGTAATATGCCTATAAGTGCAAGAATATGTCAGTTTAAATAAGTGCTTAACTGATCTGGGCCTATCCCATGATGGAAGGCTCCATTTAATCCGCCTGCTACAACCTGTGCAATATCCGCCACAAGAGCATCAACCTGTCTGGGTGTAACAAACAGGCTGCCAAAATAGCGTGAGAGAATATCTCGGACGATCTTAGGTTTATTTAGAGCATTTTGTCCTATTCTGCCCATGTCATATCCTTTGTCATCCATGTAATCTACGGCATTTTCTACAAGAGTAATTGCATCTACAACCATCGGTACTCCTACAGCTATTACCGGCACCCCTAAAGACTCATATGTTAAAGCTGCTCGGTGGTTGCCTACACCACTTCCCGGATTAATTCCAGCATCAGAGATCTGAATTGTAATCCCCAAACGCTCAATAGAGTTAGTTGCAAGTGCATCAATCGCCAGTACCAACTGTGGCTTATTTTGTTCCACTAAAGCCTTAACAATATCAAACGTCTCCATACCGGTAGTGCCTAAAACTCCTGGGGCTAAAGCCATAATGGGTCTTAGCTGCCCCTTGAGCTCAGGTGGAACAAAACCACGAAGATGCCTTGTAACCAATATTTTTTCTGCTACTAGAGGTCCTAAAGAGTCTGGAGTAACATTTCTGTTACCAAGACCGATAACCAAAATCGGTGCTTCAAATTGCAGCGGGGTAAGGTATTTTTCGATCTCCCTTGCAAGAAGCTCTGCCACCTGGTTTTGTTTATCCCTTTCCCTTAAACCTAAACAAGGAGCTTCAATAGTGACATAGGTTCCTGGCGCCTTGTGCATAATCTGGGCTGCTTGCATATTAGTTACTTCTAGACGGATCACATCACCAACAGAGGTCTCTTCAACACTTTTATTAACACCGGGGATGGTTCCAAAACTATCCGCTCCAGTTAATTTCTCTTGTACGTCGATAGCTAGGTCCGTTCTCCAATTTTTCTGACTTTCCATACCTTTCTCACTTCCCTTGGTATTTATCCTTCCTAGTTTATCCGTCAGAACTCTTTGTAATTCTAACCAAGGTTTTAATTGCAGGATATCACTCAAATTGACTCGAAAACTACTAGGGAATTGAGGTTTTAAGGTTTAAAGGAGTGAAAACCATTGATCGACATTCACACTCATGTGCTTAATAATATACGGAATGACGACGGCCCTAGAGATATTAACAGGAGCCGCCTTATGCTGCAAAAAGCTGCTGAAGACGGCGTAAAAACGATAGTTGCAACTCCTCATATGCTTACACCAATCGAAGGCAGAAAAGAGGAAATTATGGAGGCAATTTCGCTTCTAAACCAAGCTGAGATTGAACTAATACCAGGCAGTGAGATCTTTGCAGATGATGCTGTTTTAAAAAGTGATGAAAACCTAATTACTTTAGGTGATAGTAATTACTTACTCATTGAATTTCCTCGTGCTGAGCTCCCAGGATATGTAGACGAAATTTTTTTTGAACTCCAAACAAAAGGCTATGAATGTATCTTTGCCCATCCCGAAAGGAACGGTTCAGTTGTTTCAGACCCAAATCTTCTTATTGATATCATTCATGCCGGGGTATTAACTCAGATAAATGCAGGCAGTATATTAGGTAGATACGGTAAAGAGTCCAAAAAAACCGCCCAAATACTTTTAGAGCATAATATGGTCCATTTTATCGCTAGTGACATGCATTCGGATAAAAACCGCTACTACTCATTAAAAGAAGCTGTAGACGAAGCAAGTAAGTATACCGAGAATGCTCTTGATCTAGTTACTACTAACCCAGAAACTATCTTGAATAAAGAGTATTTAGAGCCTGGTGATCCTAGAGAGTATAAAAAAAGAGGCTTTTGGTTTTTTAAATTCTAGCAAGCATTTTAAAATGCTTGCATAAAAGACCAAAAGACCTTAAAATTTATTATTAGGAACATAATTAGAACCCAATTTTTGCCTTAATAAAACAGAGTAATACTTTGGGTAACTTGTAATACCATAAGTAAAATGGTATACTAAGGTGTAATTGCCTTTCAGGGAGGTGGGATTTTTAATGGCGAATATTAAGTCCGCGCAAAAACGTATTCTAACTACGCAGCGTAATTCTGAGAGAAACCGTACCGTACTCTCAAGTATGCGTACTTCGATTAAAAAATTTCTAAGTGCAGTAGAAGATGGGAACAAAGAAGTAGCTCAATCATCTTTAGTTAAAGCCTTTAGCACTATTGATAAAGCTGCTAAAAAGGGTGTTATTCATAAGAATCAGGCTGATAGACGTAAAGCAAGACTTCACCAAAAATTAGCTGCTATGTAACTTCTGACCGATCCACGATGATCGGTCTCTTTTTTTAACCAAATAATTTGAACTGGCCACCACAAGTTAAATCCTGAGCAACTTGATGTATACCTTTGATCCGTCATTTCTTCTTTAATTTATGCAAAACAAAAAAGACTGCTTCTTATTATTCTCCTTCAAAGACCGTGAAGCATTTAATTGTTTTATAAATTCCCCTATCCTAAATGCAACAACAATATACGTCTCATCTGATAGCACAAAGTTTTTGTGCTTTTTTCTACAATCCACTCTTTGACACAGGAATTACCTACTACTTTGCCAAAGACCTCTACGAGGTAGTGAATTCATTATAAAAAAAGGGGGGGTTTTTTGTATAACCTTAAAATCAAAAAATCTTATTATCTTCTTCTGGTTGTTATCCTTCTTAGTTTAGTAGGAAGTGCAGCTACAATTTCACTAGACTCCTACCAAGACAAGATCCACGGAGGTTGGCTAGGACAAATGATAGGTAATATCTTTGGCTTACCAACTGAGGGTCACTTTATTTCTGGTATGGGTCCGACATCACTAACCTACTACGCGAACACACCGTCTTATGCTATATCAGATGATGATACATTTAACGATTTAGTTTGGTTATATGCTTTAGAAAGATATGGTATAGAACTAACAAGTGCAGATTTAGCCAAAGAATGGCAAAGACAAATTGTTGCTGGGTCGATGGCATGTGCTAACTACAGAGCTAGGCTCAATATTGAAGAAGGAATTATGCCTCCACTTACAGGTCATCCTTCTAATAACGAATATTCTCTTTACATCGATGCTCAGATAGAGGCGGACATTTGGGGATTAATTTCACCTGGTATGCCCGATATTGGAACTGAGTACGCCTCGAAGATGGGTGAACTCATGGCCTATTCTGACGGCGAATATGGCGGTCGCTTTATCGCTGCTCTATATAGCCTTGCGTTTATTGAAGACGATATCCCGTCATTGATTAATCAGGCTCTCGAGTTTATACCAGCTGAAAGCCGCTACTATGAAGTAATTAAATATGCAATTGAAGCATATCAGACCTACCCTGATAGCTGTAAACGTGCACGAAGTATGGTTTATCGAAAATATTATAAAGCCGGTCAAACACCTACTGGAGGCTGGGTTATCGCTGACATTAATGGAGCAATGGTGGTTCTCTCCTTGTTATACGGGGAGGGAGATTTTGACAAAACTTTAGCTTTAGCAGTACAGTTTGGTCTAGATAATGACTGTAATGCTGCATCTGCTGGCGGTATTATAGGGACGTTTCTTGGAGCTGAAAATATTCCTGAGCGTTGGAAAAGTCCCTTGAACAACCTGTATTATAATAGTGTTCTCCAAATGGCTCCGGCTTATCTTACGATAACTGATATTGCAGAAAGAACTGTTAAGATAGGAATTGAAAACATCAGAAAAAATGGCGGATCCTTAGATCAAAGCGAAACCATCGCTTTACCAGATTTTAATACAGTAACTCCCGAATATAAGGAGCCCTGGTCAGATGATATGATAGCTGGGAGTATGATACAGGACTGGGAAGAAGGCTGGGAGATACAGAACCTTGGTTGGGACATGAACCCTGGCATTATGCAATCCTATGAAGGCAGAGATACAGTTTTTGCCAGCCATCCACTAAATCAAAACACTCCCTTTAGTTTTGTCCGGACACAAACTCTACCAGAGCAAACCTCTACTACGCTTAAAATGGGCGTAACTAGTTTTAACGGGAGTGCTCACCCAACACATTTAACTGCGGATTGGGAGCTTAGGGTGTATGTGAATGATGAGTTAATCTTTACCAAACTAATTGAGAGACAAGACCAGAAGATCGTCTGGTATGATCTAGAAGTTTCTTTAGCTAAGTATGCTGGTCAAACTGTTGATATTAGAGTAGAAAACTACCCTAATAACTGGTCATTTGAAGCTGCATACTGGGACTATTTAAGACTAGAGACATCGACTTACTAAAAAGGTAAAAGCAAATAACCGCTAATCAACCAAAATTGATTAGCGGTTATTTTTTTAAACCATATGAAGCCAAACTCGAAGCTGTAATACGTTTTAGGTAATCAGGTGTTTTCACACTTTAATACTCTGTTTGGCGGAAGACTTAAGCACATCTTAGTGACAAGTACTTCAAGAGCAGCATCCGCTCTAAGAACCCCTCTTTTAATACTCATATCGGACTCAAGGGTAAGCAAGAACCACTCTTCGATTTGGGCTTTAGAAAGCCTTCTAAGAGACTCTTTAGCTTTTTTATAAGGGTATTCTTTAACATTTAATTCGCGCACAGGATCGTTACCTCTGTAATCAGAGACCTTATATAGGACGCGGAGCTGCCAAATAATAGCCCCCAATATTGCAAAGGGGTCGTTACCTGATCCCATCAATTCTTTGACAGTAATTAAAGAGTTTTTTAGATCCTGTTTTACCAAAAAATCTATCAAAGTAAACACTTGATTTTCTAGCGCTGGTTCGATCAGAAGCTTAAGGGTTTTTAAATCAAGCTTGTCTGGATAAAGACTGAGTTTATCAAGTTCACTGTGGGAACCTGCAAGATCTAACGGAAGAGCATTTGTAAGATACTCAGTTTCCTCTCTATCAAGTTTTAACTCAGCTATTTCTTTTGCTAACATCCTAGTTATTTGATAAGGCTTTGGCGGAGCACAATCAATTACTTCGGCCTGTTTTTTTAACGACTTGACCCATTTGCGAGTGCCCTCTAAGCTCCTGGCCTTAAATATTACTCTTATTTTATCTGGTACATTCTCCAAAAAGGCAGTAATACTTTCTCCCCTATTTACATCAAGTTTTTCTAAATCCTCTATTATTACAGCTTTCGAGTCTGTAAAAAAACCTAAACTACATAATTCATTTCTAATCTGCGACTCCTCAGCTTCACTAGCTGAGATGATAGCAGTCTCTGTAAAACCATCTAAAAGCTTTTTTGTATTTTCCTCAAGTAGATATTCATCTTCTCCAAACAAGAGAAATATGTGGTTTTTAGCTTTTGCCATAGATTTATCCCACCTAAGTTCTGTCTCTTTAGATCCCTATTTATGGTAAATTGCTCTGCGAAAGCACCATTTTGCCATTGATCCACCTGCATCCTATCTAAATAAAACCGAATTCTTACTGCCCCATCAGTTTTTGTCACTAATGCTCTTGCAGAAAGATCCTGCCATGCTTCGACAACCATTGGGTCTGGCCGACCGTATTTCCCACCAGTAAAGACGGCAACTGACGCTGTAGTTGTCTCCATCCACTCTCTATGCAAAGACCCAGGTGAGCCATGATGTGGTACCTTTACAATATCTACAGGAAGAGCTAGCTCATTTAGGACCTCTAGACCTTCCATCTCCCTGTCGGCAGTAAAAAGAATCTTCCATCCCAAAATCTCAACAACCTGTATTAAGGAGTTGTTATTGGGATCTCCCCCTTCTTGTCCTAAATCTAGTACCTCAAACTTTGTTCCATAAGAAAAGGCTTCATCTTTAGCTAACAAAACAGGAGCTTTTTGTCTAAGCTTTTCTTTCTGATTTAAGAGTTCATTTCCTATCATTATCTTATCACAGAAAACTAAGTTTTCTAAGCCACCTATATGATCTAAATGACTGTGAGTTAAATATACAGTTTCAATCCTCTTTATCCCTAAAAATAAGAGAGCGGGATTTAAGATCCTTTCTGCTCCATCAAATGTATCTGTTCTAGAGCCAGTGTCGATTAAAACACCTCTACCATATGGTAAGCGCACCAAAGCAGCATCACCATCGAGAATTTGTAAGAAATACAGTTCTACCGGGCGAAGTGCCTCCAATAGAAAATTGACGCTAATTGTGACGCAGATTACTAAAAAAACAACAACAACTCTGCGAAGTAGGAGCCTTTTTTGTGGAAGTATCCGGCCTTCATGCCAGATAAAAAACAACAAAACCCAAAAGAATATTGCTTCACAATTATTAAACCCTGAAACCGCAAAGGTAAATGAGGTCATCACTTCGTTTATCCAAACAAACGCCAAGCCTAAAAAATCCAAGACACTTCCTAAAAGTCCCACCGGAACTACCAAATAGACCAAAGCAAGCAGCATCATAACTCCAATCACAGGACCTAAGAGGATGTTAACTGGAAGACTAAGTAGATTCATTTTCCGGTTTTTAACAAGTGACAGTGGAAGCACCATTAAAGAAGCTCCTAATCCGACTTTTAAGGGCCCCCAGATCTCCCAATTTTCTAAAAGAGCGATGCCAAAAACCGCAAGAGCACTATATTGGAACGAGAGTGAAAATAACCAAGAAGGTTTTAAAACTAGCATTAGAGTCAATGTTAAGGCCAATCGATCTAGCATTCGTGATTTAGACTTTTGTGCAATAAGGTAAGATAAGACTGCCCTCCATACAGAAGGTGTGCCTCCTACTAAAAAAGCATAAAAAAACAAAAAGACAACTGTCATAATTGAACCGGAGCCAAAGACTGCGAGTTTTTGAATAATAATTGCCAGATATCCTACATGCAGTCCAGAGACAACTAGAAAATGTGACGTCCCGGCAGTTCTAGATGTCTCAGCCAGTTCTTCGTCTAAGCCTGTACCAAAAACCAAAGCGCTATAAAGACTACCTGTTGTTAGGTTCTCAAAGCGGAGCTTACCAAGATCACGTAGATTATAAAGTACCTTAAAGATAATACTTTTTAGTGTTTGCTTTCTTTCGATAATTTGCCACTCAAAGTTGAGCTGTCCAGTCCCTCTCAGATTTTGGCTTTTTAGATAGCTAAAAAAGCAAAACTCGCCGGGGTTTTTTGCAGGAGAAACTGGTTTTAACTGGGTTCTAACCTGCATTAGTTCCCCGGGATATAGTGGCAAATTGCTGTAGAGATAAAATCTTCCCTCTTCACTTAATATCTGAGCTTTAAAACCTTCTTCTACTGAGCCTTTTACCTCCTCTACATAAAAACATAGATCAACACTAAGGTAATCTTCTAGCATATTATCATTGATCTTTAGATGCTGAGGCAAAAGAGAGCTTGCAAAAACAATTAAAAGCCAATAAAAAATCGTTGGGATCTTTAAAGCATAAAGCCAGAAAAAAACGCATGCTATGAGAACACAAAGATAAAAGTAACTAGGCACGTGAACATACTCACCGAACAAAATACCAAATACAAGAAAGAGAAAGAGTAAAGGCCAAAAACCAAGCTTAGATTGTAAGATATGGCTTAATTTTGAGAAGTAGTTTTTCTCCAATACCCCTGACCTCCATTAGCTCATCTAGAGAAAGAAACCGTCCTTTTTCTAGGCGATAAGTCAAAATTCGCTCTGCTAATACTGGTCCTATTCCAGGTAGCTCAACAAGCTGATCGTAATCTGCTGTATTAATGTTTAGCAAAGGTTTTCCGTTTGCAGTTTTAGCTACTTTAGAATCTGCGTTTTGAGTGGTACTAGAAGAGGTGCTTTCTAGATGATTTGACTTTTTTGCCTCTTCGATTCCGGCTTCATCGGTATCTTTAACTTCAGGTTTTAGGTCTTCTGATTTTACAACTAGCCTTCTCTCATCTTGACTTTTTTCTACAGACAAATTTAAGTTTGTACTTGTTGCGATTTCCTCTTTTTGTAGCTCTGTTTCTAAACCTTTTGCAAGTCCAATCCGATAGCTTGTAAGAACAGACTCTGTTACTGAGAAAAATAGGATCGCTAAAGCTACAACTACCAAAAACCTCTTTTCTCTACCTGATAGTTTCATCTAAAATCCCTCCAAAACAAAAAAGGGAGCCTCATCTACACTAGATGAAGTTCCCTGTTGTAATTCTATTTTTCTGTATTAGCCGGTATTATCCTGCAACAATATTAACAACTTTTCCAGGAACAACGATAATCTTCTTTATCTCCATACCTTCTAAAAAGCTTTTTATCTTCTCGTTTTCTAGAGCCTGTCTCTTAAGATCCTCTTGATCTGTATCTAAAGGCAGGGTGAGTTTAGCCCTCTTTTTGCCATTAATCTGTAGAACAACTTCTCTATCTGTAAAGTTGACAAGATCACTGTTAAAGCTTGGCCAAATGCAACTATGGACATCTTCGTTATATCCTAGAATTTCCCATAACTCGGATACTACGTGAGGAACAAAAGGAGCAAGCATTTTTAAAAGGCTCTCTATAGCTTCTTTTAATAAGCTAGCATTAAACTTTTTTCCAACGCTTTTTGATGTATAGAGATAGCTTTGGATCTCATTTGTATACTCCATCAGTAAGCTACAGGCAGTATTAAGCTGAGAGCCATTTTGCAAGATCACGGTGACGTTTTTTACAGTCTGGTAAAGACATTCTTTAAGCTTGTTATCATTCTTTGTAAACTCTTGTTTTAGGTCTGCTTTGGAGTCCTCCAGTATATGCTTTGCATCACAAACTACCCGCCAAACTCGGTTTATGAAGCGGTACGAGCCTTCTATGGCATCATCGTTCCACTCAAAGTCGCTTTTTATGGGAGCTGAAAAAATCATAAACCACCGACAAGTATCTGCTCCGTAAACTCTGACCATCCTGTCTAATTCTACGGTGTTAGAACCCTCCATCTTAGTTCCGTTAAGTAACACAGTACCACTAACTACTATTTTATTAAATGGCTCCTGAGTTAGAGACAAACCAAGATCATATAAAAACATATTGATAAACCTAGCATGTAAAAGATTTAAACCTGCTTGATCTATGTTTTCAATAAGAAGATCCACATTCATCCAGTGTTTTGTAGTTATGCTTTTAGTGAGCTCCGCCATGGAAACATCTGCAAATAGTAGATAGAACCAAGAAGAAACAAAAGAACTATCTAGCTTAGCAGTATCTCTTTTGGCCTCCCCTTTACACCTTGGGCAAAAAGTACCTAAGCTTTTTTCTTGATTTTCTTGTTGTTTTTCATTATTCTGAGAGACTACTATTGGCAACTTTTCATCAGGCATCATTCCACAGTTTTTGCAATGCAAAATAGGAACCGGAATGCCAAAAGAACTTTCTTTGGCAATTAACCAATCGCTAAGTAAATATCTCTCGGATCTCCCATCCAGATAGAGCCTTTTTGTTAGGCAATTTTTCTGCATAGCAATTACCCTATCTGGTAAGCCAGAGAGTGTATCTAAGTTATTTAGTAGACTTTTAGCATACGGGGTTAAGTTTAAAAACCACTCAAAGGTTTCTTTTAGAAGGGTTTCACTGCCACATTTTTCACAACTTTTTCCAGTAACCTCCTCTTCTACAAGAAAAACCTTACAAGAAGGGCACCAAGCTCTCGAGCTCTTTTTCTTATAGATAAAACCTTTTTTAAAGAGCTCTAAAAACAGCCACTTACTCCATTTTAAAACCTGAGTTTCTAGGCCCCACAGATCCTCTTCAAAATCATAACTTAAGCCTAGCTTTTCGAGAAACTGTGTTATTTGATCAACTTTTGTGGCTATCTCGTCTCTGGTCCTAAGCTTAGCTTCTTTTAAGTCTGTTAATGCTAGCATAAAAAAGCCTAGAGGATGGAAAACATTGTAGCCCTGCATGCGATAAAAGCGACTAATCACATCAGATGCGGTGTAATTTCTCGCATAACCCATATGGAACTCGATAAATGAATCAGGAGGCATATCGAGACAGTAGAACTTAGGCTCTGTGAAAGCTTTGGTTTTATAAAGCCCCGATTCTCGCCACTTTTCTTGCCACTTTTTTTCTACCAGTTCAAAATTGTAGCGATCACTCATATTCTGTCACACCTCTTTAGAAAAAACCAAACACGAATTTTCTCATCTTCTTCGATTCTAGAAAATAACCTACATTACCGCAAAACGCCTAATTATAGGCGTTTTGCATCATCTTTAGATAGTGTTTATTCTCACAAGAAAGAGCATCATGTTTGGCATTAACTTAATCACTAAATCGTTTTTAAAACTTTTTAACCAAGACCGTTATGGATAGAACTAATACCTCAAAATCTGTGATGGAGGTAGCGGATTTTGTTAAATCTTAATCATTACTTGAAGAACTGGGAACCAGTGAGAAATGGTTTCGGTACAATTGAATTGTAGCTACAATTATCAAAACAACCATTCCAATAAGTGATACTGTCTGTAAAAGATTGAATTCACCGTTAAAACCAGTTGGTGACTTTAAAAAGCGATAAATTCCCAAATATGCCCAGGCAACAGGGAGCGGAAACACAGCGTTCTTAATTCTTAAAAGTACCGCAATTACTAACAAAATCGCTACAATAAGTATAATCACTGCCCAAATCTCAGGTGCGAGCCCAAACCCGTTCCATTCCAGCTTAACAAGCGTTGCAGCAATGTTAACAACAGTTGCTATAAACAACCAACCTGTATAAAGACCAAAGCTAAGTGGCAATAGCCAACGTTTACCCTTTTGTATCTTCAAAAGCTTCTGACAAATCAAGGACAACGTGATTACAAACCCTAAAATAAATAGCACGGACAGTTCAAGCAAAACATATGAGAAAGCAATAATCCATGCAATATTAAAAAAACAGGAAATCCAGAAAAGGGTAGAGATTTGATCTATCGCATTTTGGTAATAGTCGTCTTTTTTCTTAATTAACAACACAACAATTGAAATAATTAGCAATGAGTAAATAACACTCCAAATACTGAATGTAGACGGACTTGGTGTTATCAATGTTACATACATATCGGATATTTCCTTTTGCGAGAGACCGTTGATCATTCCTCTAGCCCCAAGTACGTTAACAAACAGAGTGACTGCCAAAAGAATCAGGTTAATCCATGCTTTTTTTGAGCATTCCACAATAATCTCCCTCACCATCGTTTTGTTTATTTCAAAGTCCTTTATTAAAATAATAGCAGCTAAGCAAATATTCATTATTATGTTTCTCAGCCATTTTCCACAGAAATTTTTTAATAGCGCTTAAAGGTTTTAGCCCCTCGTTAAAGGCTTCTATGTTTTTAAAAAAAGCCTTTTTTTCTCTTTCCTCCGCTACTTCTCTAAAATATCCCCAAATATGCAATGCGGCATTTATGCTGTTGCCTTTTGATGGACAAACATTCAATGCGTTTTCAACTATATTATAAAACTCAATAGCGGGATAAGCTTTTTTGTCCTTAAGCAGATTTCTAACTTTTACATAGTCGTTTGGTGAGTGTTCAAGAACAGCATATTTGTAACGGCTCCATTCAACTTCGAGTGCTTTAGGTTTTTTTCGTTCAGCTATACAATTCATGCATTTTATTGCTGAAAGGTTTTTGTCCTTTACCTCAAGCATAATATCGGGTTTGTCATCGCCAAGATTATTATAAAAACCTAAAAATTCATTTATCATGATACTTGGGGAGTGGGAACCCACCTTTTTCGATTCATCCTGCTGAGAATAATGGATTTTTTGTTTGCCGTCGCCTTTATTCCATGTATTTGCACACTCCATTATCCAATAACAGTCATCTTTTGAAACATCACAGCAGTTAACACTGTTATGCAGATTGTCATAGACAACAGGTATATTATATTTTCTGCCTAGTTCAAGAACATCACAGATACTATAGGACCTATCATCATTTTCGATAACAAGTCGTTTTTTTATCGAATCATTTAAATACCCCAAATGTTTCGCAAATCTCTTGATTGCCATCTCTTTGTCACCATACACTCCGCCAACATGCAATACGATTTTGTTAGTGTAATCTGTCTCTATGGAATCTAAAAAATCAGCATGATATTGCAAATCATCAATAGCCTTTTTAACAACATTGCTGTCGGAAGAATTCAAAACAGTATACTGACCTGGATGCATAGAAACCCGAATACCTCCAGTTTTAATCTTTTCAGCAATTGTGTGGAACTGAGAATTAAACAAATCATGCCACAAAACCGTATTTGCCTCGCTTGAGCCAAAAGGTATAATATCTGAGCTGATTCGAAAAAGCTTTATTTCATTATTGAGATTATAATCGATCATATTTTCAAGTGACTTTAAATTATGTTCAATTAAATCTTCAAGTTTTTGTTCATTTACATTTTTTAACATACATCTTTTTATACTTGTGTTCGGAACGGTAGTGTCAAGAATCTTGTGTAAATCCATCCCCATACTTTTTCAGGAATATTTCTTGAAGTTCATCATGAGCTTGGACAAATCCCTTCATTTTTCGGGTAGACCATTTAGAATTACTTTGGACTATTTTGAAGTACAAAATTTTGCTTAGTGCATCTTCATTAGGAAAAGAGTTCTTGGTTTTTGTAAGCCTTCGTGCTTCTTTGTTG